>JAYEMF010000071.1:0-3159 GCA_034717975.1 Campylobacterota bacterium | reverse complement strand
CAATTAGCCTTTTTCACTTACTACTACCCATGCGCCGGTTGGAGATGCCTGGGAACTTTGCTTGATGAACGAAAAGAAATTTATGGAGATCGCGCTTTGGAACCGCCGAGATCCAACGAGTCATTCACCGATCTTCAATATATACGGTCATACACCAGAGACGTATGGTGTGAAGATCACGGATAATTATGTGAATGTTGATACTGGGGTATATTTTGATTTTGAAAAGTGTTATGGGAGGTTGTCAGCGTATTGTGTTGAGAGTGGTGAAGTTATGATGGTAAAGTGCTGATTGTACGGATAGCGTCAAGAGTGGTGATGACATACCATCGGTTGTTTTAGAAGATCGGGAGTGGGTGAGATCATAAATTCAATATCTCTTTTTTACTCAACAGTTTGTTCCGGCACCAAATCCGGGAATAGATATGTTGTAAGGACTGCATCGAATCGAATTCTGATCGGGGCTTTTGGAGTGTCAGAGGTCAAAAATCCTCTATCTGTAAGTGCCGAAGTCAATTTTCTTGCTTGTCGCTCTTGATATCCGACAATCTTCCCGACTTCACCCCGCGCAACTTCACCGTGTATTAGAAGATAATCAAACAGCTTTTCACTCTCTTTTGGCAAAGGTTCAATATCGATAAATCCTTCTTTCGCATTTTTGACGACACTGTTTATTCTATCGGAGAGCTGGCCGATTCTTAAATACTTGTTCATATATCTAATCTGATCTTGTGCGATTTCAAGCATATAATCTACAAAGACATTTAAAGCTTTCGCGGAAAGATTGCCGCGACCATCAGTAGAACCTTGCCTAATCATATCCGCATATTTCAGAGTGTCTTTGTATTTTTCTGAATTTTTTGCGAGACCTCTGGAAATATTCCATAACCCGTACCCTGGCATTTTCATATGATATAAGGCAGCATCAAGGGCCAGCCTGGAAGTTCTTCCGTTCCCATCAAGAAACGGGTGAATCCAGGTAAGCCTATGATGGGATGAAAGTGCATGAATAAGTTGAACACTTTTATTGGCCCCCAGGGACCTTCCATATCCATTTTCAAATTCCAGCATCGCACTTTCTATTTGATCCGGCAAAAGTGGGACAAGCCCGGATACGGAAACAGGAAGTGCTCTAAAGGAACCTGGCTCCATTTCTATTTCCATCCCATCTCCTTTAACAGTCAAAAAATCATTCATTCCTTCTTTGTTATAAAAACTTCCATGAATGCTTTTGATAAATTCCTTACTATAAGGGGAGATGACACTATTCGTATCGATGGCATTTTCAATCTCTTTTTGAACCTCGATATGAGCTAAAGATAATAACTGCAATCGTCGCTTCTTTGTATCTGAAGAGTACTCACGCCGCATTGCTTTTTCAATTTCAAGCGGGTGAGTGCCTTCTGATTCAATTCGATTGGAATAATAGCTGTTGACTTTTCTAAGAAGCTCTTTGACTTCAGCAATCAGCTGTGCACTCTGCCCTCCGTAAAGTGTTGCACTCTCAATTAGAACGTCTTCCGCCTTTTTCAATAAGCTTTCATCAATATTGTTTCTTATATCGGTAGGGGTGATAGGACTTATTACCATCTCTTATCCTTTTACATATAGTGCATTATAGCATAAAATGCCGATATTTGTGCCGATATTAAATGCCTAATTTAGGTACCAATAAGAATATTTTAGAAAGTAATAACATAGAAAATGCCGATATTTATGCCGATAGCTTTAGAATAGATGCAAGTTGCAATTTTTTTTGACCGTGGTTTCACACTCATCTGATCCCAAGTGGTCGGCCTCTGGTAAAATTATTCAAAGTATTTAGTTTTGCTCAAGAATAGGCTCTTCTTTCATATTTCCTTTGTTCGTTGTTGGCAGATCCAGAGATTCCTACAACAACTCCTTTTTCTTTTGTTGATATTCCTTTTCGCTGATAGCCCCTTGTTGAAGAAGTCCATGCCAATAGCCGATATCACATTTATCTACTACCTGTCCGGTTACACCAGCTTCGGCCATTGCTTTTTGCTCTTTTACTACCTGTTTATTAACTGCCATTTCCCACAAAATAAATGGAAACAATGGTGGTATAATTATCACTCCTAGAACAAAAAGAAAATTTATCATTTCATCATCACTCACACCATTTGACGAAGACCCCATGATCATTATCCAAAACCAAATTAATGTGATAGGAGCATACAAAGCGAAATACTTTTTGAACAATCCTTTTTAAAAGGCTAAAACTTTCTTGCTGCTTTTCTCTTGACATAGCAGCATCTACTTCGTCAAAGGCATCTTGCTGCAGATAGACCATATCGAGTAGCACAGACTTTTGCCATGTAATAAAATTATCCAGTGTGATACCCTCTTCACCGGTGACTTTCATCATCTGATAGATCTCATCACCTTTTTGAAGTAAGGCGATCATGCTCTTCACATCCTCTACCCAGCCAAAGGAGAGCTCTTTTTCATACCATGGCTGCATTTGATCGAGATATCTTGACCATGAAAGCAGAGGGTCGATAGCGGGATAGAAGCGTTTATACGCGCGTTCATAAGAGAGTCCCAGAAAAGTCTTGACTGTAGAGAGTGTTGCCTGTGTTACAGGCTCCTCGAAGTTTCCGCCTGCAGGAGATACCGTACCGATCAGCGTCAAGGATCCGTTTGTTTTATCATGGGTAGTGATGACCCCACCTCGTTCGTAGACATTTTTGACTGAAGATTCAAGATAGGCAGGGAAGGCTTCTTCTCCCGGTATCTCTTCAAGTCTTCCTGATATCTCTCTCATCGCCTGTGCCCATCTTGAAGTGGAATCAGCCAGTAAAAGTACATCATACCCCATTTGGCGATAGTATTCTCCGATGGTGATGCCAGCATAAAGGGAGGACTCCCTTGCTGCTACGGGCATGGAGGAGGTGTTGCAAATGATGATGGTACGATCCATTGCACTGGACGTTGCGATGAGTATGAAAGAACTTAACAAAACTCCGGCTTTTACCGAGACGACGAACTACTTTGTCATTATAGGCATCGATAAATTTGCTGATAGCGTCATTGAGTTCATTGATATCGAAAAAGGTATGATTACGCAGCCGCATCAGAATCCAGCGCTGGATACCTTTGACACCCAATTCGACTTTACTCTTGTCTTGAGGTTTA
>JAYEMF010000070.1:0-3189 GCA_034717975.1 Campylobacterota bacterium | reverse complement strand
ATAGATAAAACACAACCTATTTCATCTTTAGCATTTTTTACTTTATTCAAATTGTGATATCATGTGTTTATGCATAATAATATTTTAAAATATTTAATCATCACTTCTTTATTAATCTTGATGAGTGGATGTACAGGTACGCAAAATTATAAAGCGGAACAATACAATACAGAAAATAAAACTGCCTTGCTGGTCGGTATAGGTGATTATCAAGAAGCGGTCAATTTAAAAAATCCTGAAATAGATGCACAAGACTTTGGTCAGACTTTGAAACAGATCGGCTTTCAGGTCATTACCGTTATAGATCCTACTAAAAAAGAGCTGGAAGCAGCCATTCATGAATTTATTATCATGTTAAACAAGCGAGGTGGTATTGGCTTGTTCTATTATGCCGGTCATGGTAGTCAACTTGAAGGTGAAAACTATCTCATTCCGACAGATTTTTCTGTAAAAGCATCCAAGAGTGTCAAAAGCCAATCGGTTAACACTACTGTTATATTGGATCAAATGGGGAAATCAAGAAGTTCTACAAATGTTATTATTCTGGATGCATGTCGTGACAACCCTTTTGAAGCATCGTTTCAGGTAGCTACACGCTCATTAAATAAGAAGCGCGGACTTCAGCCAAAACAAGAGATCCCGACAACCGGCCTCAGTAAAATCGATGCACCGCCAAATTCATTTATTGCATTTTCAACATCACCCGGTGAAGTTGCCGTAGACGGAACAGGACGCAATAGCCCCTATGTGGAACAGTTAATGAAAAGTATCCAAAAAGAGAACTATACGATTGAACAGGTTTTCCAGGATGTCAGAAATGCCGTTTACAAACAGACAGATGGTCGACAAGTACCATGGGAGAGCTCATCATTACTGCATTCGCATTACTTTAAACCCATCAAAAGAGTGCCTACTGGCTGGTAAAAAACAAACTTAAGGAGAAAAAGATGAAACTGTGGAAACTATTAATTGGAACTGGTCTGCTATTTTCGGCATTACATGCAGAGATGCAGATCGTTCCCAAAGTCGGTCTTGCAATTGGACAGGTAAGTGCATGGGGAGAGGGTGGCACCATACCTACTTACGAATACAAGGAAGATAGTGTCACTATCCTTGCACCCCGTCTCGCTATTATGCTAAATAGCGAAGATTTTTTTCTTGAATTCCAGGTTGAAGGCTACGAATATGAATCAGATGTTTTTGGAATATATGAAAAAAATGGCGAGTATGAGCATACTCAAACGGAAATGACTTTTGTAGGCGGGATCAATGTTTATAAAAACATCTACCTGCTTGGAGGATACCGTGCCAATTATTACGGAGATTCCTATTTTAATAATGACTATGCAGACAATATGGGACCATTTATAGGTGTCAGTATCAATAACCTGACCATGGGAGATGACCGTCAAGATATCTTCTCCTATGCAATTGCTTATCAGTTTGGAGAATTCACCAACAATGATATGAACCGATCCCCATATTTTGAGAAAGACTCATCCATTGACTCTTTGACCTTAAACATGAAGTTTGCTTACAGACGGGCAGGTTCCAACTTTTCCTATGATTTGAAATATCAGCTTATTGAAGGTGATGAAGACTATTTCAATGCGACCACTGTTCTGCTGGGAATAAATTATAGTTTTATTTTTAGTAATTAAGCGCTCACCCCTGAAAAATCCGACAAAACCCTATACCAGGGGCTTCAGAAGTGATAAACCGTTATAATATCGACCAATAAACGACCTTCAGGCACCAGGTCTCTGGTCGAAACAGACATTTTCACTTCTGCATCGTCGTAAACATCAACACGGCTTCAGTTCTTACCGTCTCTTTGTTCTTCGGCTTCTTCTTGATCAGACCACGGGTTTTAGCGACACCCTCTTTTATCCCTTTTCCAATAAGATAGTAACCACTCTCTTCGTCATAGTGTGAAGCAGGCAGTTTTGAGATTTTATGGTTGGAAGCGATCACCTGAAGGCTCTCAATTCCAAATGGTGGCTCGACAGTGAAGGTACCCAGACTCATCCATCGATTGGCATCATCGGCATTGACGAATCTGATAAACTTCGCATTACCCGGTGCCTCTTCGAGCTCAAGCAGGTAAGCGTGTTTTCCCTGATCGGTCTGGGTATAGCCTACGACATAAAAGTAACCCGTCTTATTCAGTTTCACCATCAAGTTGATCTCTTCACCTGCCGTAAAAAGCAACTCTTCACTACCTTTATTTGTGCCTATAGACACTTTTAACTTATCCGAGACAACAATACCTTCGTGAAGCAGCTTGTCGAAGCTGATACTCTTCGGCTTGGTACGATAGCCATTGTAGGCTTTTGGCGGTATGGCAATCGTTCTGGCGGCACTGTTCTCTCGTTTTGTGACATCGACAAGGGTATAACTCAGGACGACACCGTTGGCACTCTCTGTATATTCGCCCATGAGCCAGTAAGCGGCTTGAGCAGGAGTGGGCACAGTTTGCAGCCCAGATGCCAGCTGCATCTTCAATGCTTTGGCAAATGGGGTGATCTCATGGCTTTGACTCTGTTTGGGCGGGTAGAGGTAGATCCTGTTGTAGTTGTTAAAAGATTTTGCCAGGACATTGGCTGCCATCGTCATGGAGTCGATGTTGCTTTGCAGGGCCAGCAGATCACTTCGCACCGCTGCTTTATTGACGGCAGGTTGTTTGATCTTCTCTACCCCCAGGACAATGGCGACGCTCTGATAACGATCATACTCATTCACTCTGTTCAACAGTATGCCCAACAGCTGCTCTTTTTCCATACTGCTTTGTGCAGGGGAAACTTTTTTCGCATATGTCTCTATCTCACTGTAAAGGGTGTCGAGCTTTTGGGCATAGAGATTCTTGGCTTTGGATGGTGAGAGCTTGACCACTGCTTCGATATTGTCCGGATTGTCAAAAAACTCAAACTCTGCTCCGATAATAGGAAGATTGGAAGTGACCTTGATAGTTCCCTCGGCATATGAATCGACACTGTTTCCGGTAGCTTGTTTATGGCTGACAAAGACAGATCGCACTTCGACCTTGATGCTCTGTGAGAGATCAGAGAGTGCTTCGTGCTTTGCCTCTTTCATTGTCTGGCCAAAACCTGTTCCTGTGAATTCGGAGGCTAGAACAGTTGTAATCATAAAAAACTGTAGAAAAAGTATTTTTCGCATTATGAACCTTAT
>JAYEMF010000069.1:0-3239 GCA_034717975.1 Campylobacterota bacterium | reverse complement strand
GAGCAGCTGCCCGATGCCGAGCTTTCGCTTCAGTCTGTTATGAACCGGGCAGGTCTTCAGAAGGTATTTAAGCAGCATGATTTTGATCTGATCATCCATGCTGCCGCCTACAAACATGTCCCGATGTGCGAACAGAACATTGACATCGCCGTTGCCAATAACATCCTTGGAACAAAACATATCATCGACCTCAGCATAGAGCATAATGTCCAAAAGGTCGTCATCATCTCTACTGACAAAGCGGTACGTCCTACCAATGTGATGGGGGCTACAAAGCGTGTCAGTGAGCTCTACGCCCAAAATGTGGATGCCAAGAACACAGAGATCGTTGCCGTGCGTTTTGGCAATGTTTTAGGCTCTTCAGGCAGTGTCATTCCCAAGTTTAAGACACAGATAGAAAACGGTGGCCCGGTAACAGTGACACATCCCGATATGACGCGCTACTTCATGATGATCCCCGAAGCATGTCAGCTCGTACTTCAGGCAGCTTCCATCGCCAAAGGAAACGAACTTTTTATCCTCGATATGGGTGAACCGGTGAAAATTATCGATCTGGCCAAACAGATGATACGGCTTTATGGAAAAACTGATGAGATTGAGATCGTTATGACAGGTTTGCGCCCGGGAGAGAAGATGTTTGAAGAGCTGCTGATCAGCGATGAAGAGCATAAGACCCAATACGCTTCTATCTATGTGACCAATCCGACACACTATGATATCGATCGACTTAATGGGGATATTGATGCACTGATTAACGATGAAGATAAACTGTCGTTACTGAAGAAGATTGTTCCGGAGTTTGATCATCAGCCCTAAAAGGATATCTCCCGTAAAAAAATCATGCTGTGAGCATGATTTTAGGGAGTAAAATATAATCAATGGAACAGTGACAAGAACTTACAGTTCAGTTTTAAGTGCAGCACCGTTTGATGCATTGGATACAAGCAGACTATAACGTTTAAGCCATTTTGAGTTGATCTCTTTCTTGACCGGTTTCCAGTGCAGACGGCGGCGTTCAAGCTCTTCCCCATCGACATTAAGCTGCAGCAGATGAGTATCGACATCAAGTTCTATCTCGTCACCATCTTCGATAAGGGCAATTAGACCGCCTTCTGCCGCTTCCGGGCTGACGTGACCGATACTGGCACCGCGTGTTGCACCGGAGAAACGACCATCGGTAATAAGGGCGACACTTTCACCCAGACCCATACCCATAATAAGTGACGTTGGTGCCAACATCTCCTGCATACCCGGTCCGCCTTTAGGACCTTCATAGCGAATAACCACTACATCACCGGCTTTGACCTTATGACCGACGATACCGGCAATTGCTTCTTGCTGAGAGTTGAAACAGACAGCTGTTCCTGTAAACTGACGCATATTTGGCGTGATTCCAGCCGTTTTGACAACCGCACCCTCTTCCGCAAGGTTTCCGAACAAGATGGAGAGACCGCCGACCGGAGAGAAAGCATTTTCATTCGTATGGATGATGTTCGTGTCTTTAATATCGGCATCTTTAATACGCTCTGCCAACGTCTCGCCTGTAACCATCAGGACATCTGTACGTAAGACATCATCACCGCGTTTGCTGACCTCTTTCATCACCGCATTGACACCGCCTGCACGGTTGATATCATCCATATGTACCGTAGAGAGTGATGGCGAGATCTTGGCAATATGCGCTACTTTCTCACCGATCTTGTTGATGTTGGTAATGTCGAACTCCACCTCAGCCTCTTTTGCGATCGAAAGCAGGTGTAGAACCGTATTGGATGAGCCTCCCATTGCCATATCGATAACAAAAGCGTTGTGGATCGCATCTTCATTCAGGATATTGCGCATATTCCATTTTTTATCTTCGCTTTTTGCCATCTCGACAATACGTTTCGCTGCCACCTTAACCATCTCGATACGCTCCGGTGTCATGGCAAGTACGGTTCCGTTACCCGGCAGTGCGACACCCATCGCTTCACAAAGCGTATTCATCGAGTTGGCTGTAAACATCCCAGAACATGAACCGCCTGATGGACATGCTTCACACTCGATCTCGTAAAGTTCTTCATCACTCATCTTGCCTTCTGCATGCTCACCAACCGCCTCAAATGCCGTAGCAAGATCGATCGGTGTCCCATCTGCTTTATGCCCGGCTTTCATCGGACCGCCCGATACAAAGATCGTCGGCACATTGACACGAAGCGCACCCATCAACATTCCCGGTACGATCTTGTCACAGTTAGGGATACAGATCAGCGCGTCGAGCTTATGAGCGTTCATCACGGTCTCTATACTATCAGCGATCAATTCACGTGATGGCAGCGAATAAAGCATCCCGTCATGGCCCATCGCGATCCCGTCATCTACACCGATCGTATTGAACTCAAACGGAACCCCGCCCGCTTCACGGATCGCCTCTTTGACGATACGGCCATACTCCTGAAGAAAAAAGTGTCCCGGAATAATATCGATGTGGCTGTTTGCCACCCCGATGAACGGCTTGTCAAAATCTTCATCTTTCAGTCCCGTCGCACGAAGAAGGCTTCGGTGTGGCGTCTTGTCAAAACCACGTTTAATCGTATCACTGCGCATAAAAATCCTTAGCTTTTTTATTAATTAATGCGATTATAGCAAAAAATAGAGATTTCTTCTGTAAACCCTTGACATTGAAAAGAGTTTTTCATATAATTCCGGTCCACATTAAGTTGTGTGCGGGAATAGCTCAGTGGTAGAGCACGACCTTGCCAAGGTCGGGGTCGCGAGTTCGAACCTCGTTTCCCGCTCCATAATGTAATCACCCCAACTGAAGAATTTTCTTTTGAAGATGCTTGAGTTGGGGTTTTTTTTGCCATTGCCCGGATGGCGAAATTGGTAGACGCAAGGGACTTAAAATCCCTCGGTGGTAACACTGTGCCGGTTCAAGTCCGGCTCCGGGCACCACGCAGGCGGCGGCATAGCCAAGTGGCTTAAGGCATGGGATTGCAAATCCCTGATCCCCGGTTCGAGTCCGGGTGCCGCCTCCACCTTACAAGAACAACCTCATCTACGGACAGATGACAGAGCTGGTTGAATGTACCGGTCTTGAAAACCGGCGAGGGTCATACCTCCCAGGGTTCGAATCCCTGTCTGTCCGCCATTCAACATCACACAATCTCCTTATACACGACACTTTCATAGATTTTACATTAGAAATATTTATGCTGTATTTTGCTTGCCTCGCCGGTCATAATGTCGGTGATTTGATG
>JAYEMF010000068.1:0-15440 GCA_034717975.1 Campylobacterota bacterium | reverse complement strand
GCAGGAGTGACGAAAGGAGTTTGATGCCATTTAATATAACAAGTTTTTCGATCGGACCGCTGGAAGAGACGCATTTTGTCAAACCGGTACGCATCAGCTACATGCAAAACGGCAAGGCACGCAGCTGGGAAGCGGTGCAGAGCCATGACAGTGTCTCCGTACTGCTCTACCACAGAGAGAAAGCGTCCTTTCTACTGGTCAAACAGTTTCGTCCACCGGTTTTTATGAATGATGAAAACTATCCTGTCACCTATGAGCTGTGTGCCGGAATAGTCGATAAAAAGAGCTCGCTCATGCAGATCGCCAAAGAGGAGATCGATGAGGAGTGCGGGTATGATGTACCGATTGAACGCATTGAAAAGATCACCTCGTTTTTTACCAACGTAGGGGTGTCAGGCTCCAGGCAGCACCTCTTTTATGCCGAAATCGACGAGAGTATGAAAGAACATGATGGCGGCGGGATCGAGACGGAAGAGATCATTTTGGAGTGGATACCGCTTAGTGAAGCCAGGAGCTTTGTCTATGATGAATCAAAGGCAAAAACACCGGGACTGATGTTCGCTTTTTACTGGTTTTTTGAACAACATGAAGAAGGTGCCTGACATTCATAAAACGCTTAAGTGAGCATTTGTTATACTCGGTTATTATCACTAACAAAGAGAATTTATGGCCAAAGAACACTCCCTCGATATATCTGCAAAAATCAACCTTCAGACCTTTAAAGATGCCCTCAGTCAAGTTGACCGTGAAGTAAGCAACCGTTACGACTTTAAAGGAACGACCTATGAGGTCACCTACAAAGAGAGTGAGAAAGCACTCATTCTTATCGCTTCAAGTGACAACAAACTCGATGCCCTTAAAGACATTGTCATCGCCAAACTTGTCAAGCATGGACTGAGTTCCAAAGTCCTGGATGAACTGCGTGTTGAAGATGCCAGTGGTAATACGCGCAAAGCAACTTTTAAAGTAGTCGATTACATTGAGTCCAAAGAGGCGAAGAAGATCGTTGCCGAGATCAAGAACCTCAAGAAAAAAGTGACCGCACAGATCGAAGGTGACACCATCCGCGTCAAGAGTAAACAGATCGATGATCTGCAGCTGGTGATGAAGACCATCCGCGGCATGGAGTGGGAGGCACCACTGGTGTTTGATAATATGCGCTAGCAAAGCTATCGCAGGAAAGGGGAAAGCGTGAAGAGGAAAGAGAGAAGGAAATCAATATGAGCAAGATGACCGTAGCCGAAGCTGCCGCACACTTCAATATCTCGAAAGAGGCGATCCACAACCGTATCCGTAGAGGATCGCTTGACTGCGTGATCGATCATGGCGTGAAGTATGTGTTAATCGGGGACAAGCGTGAAACAGCTACGCCGGACAGCCGTTACCACGACTATATCGAGAAGGAGAACGAAGCGCTCAAAACCCGCATAGCCAAGCTTGAGAACGAGACACAGACACTCCGTGATCAGCGCGAACAGATGCTGATCGATGAGCGTGACAAGGTCGAGCAGATATACAAAGAGCGCGATGAGCAGCTGCGCAGTGTCCTTCAGGTGGTGGCATCGAAGTTCCTGACTCAGGCAACGATGGATAGTGTGATTGAAGAGGCTGTTACAGCAGAGGTGATTGAGAGCAGTGTTCCGGAATCAAGCCTTGTTACGCTTAAAGAGTTTTTGAAGCTCAAAGGGTATAGAGCCAAGCAGAAAGAGAAGATCAAGGCACGATTTAAAAAGTATGCTTCGGAAGATGAGCGGATTATTGTTGAAGCGGGAAAACTTCATCTTGACCCGCAGCGATTTGATTATGGCGACCTTTTAAAATAGGCTATCGCTTACGCTTTCGGCCCTCAGGTCTGTCTGCTGCACGTTTTTGCATATTTAACTTTCTGAAACAGCTTTGACAGATGGCGTACTGTGAATTCATCGGCAGCGGCTTGGTACATTGGCGGCAGCGCGGGACGAATTCACTCTGTTTTAGCGAGTTCTCTATATAACGGTTTAAGACCCCCCGAAACCGGCGTGCCTTGTCGGCATCAATGAAGTAGTCGCCAAAGCGGTAGCTGAGCCAGAGATAGAGGGAGATCTCTTTTACACGATCTTCGGCTTCAAGCAGCTGCTCCATGGTGATGGCATGATCTCCCAGGTTTGATGGCGGAATGTAGGCAACGGGTTTATGCTGTTCAAGCGCTCTGACGTAGCGTTCAAACGACTCCATGATGTAGGGCGACTTTGTGGTAATCGGTGCGCAGGCGAGGTGGTATTTGCTCGGCAGGTCGAGCCGGTAGTGGTCAACGATCTCGCTGGTCTCGGCCATGCTCTCCAAGTTTGTGGCACGGAACGGTCCGGTAAAGTGCATATTTTTGACAAAGAAGTGAAGAATCTCCGTAAGTGACTCCTCTTCCAAAATGGCACCGACGAGTTTGATATGCTCGAGGTTGGCACTGACGTTAAAGGGTATCTTGACCGCTCTGGCAGGATGGGGGAATTCGCGGTGGATGACCTGGAGTACGTCGGGTTTCAAAGCGCCGACATGACCTCGCTCACTTAAGCCGTAACGGCCGGCGCGACCGGCGATCTGATGGACCTCTGATGGGGTGAGATCCCGTTGGGACTCGCCGTCAAACTTATCGCTTCGGGCAAAGAGAATGGTCTGGATCGGGAGGTTCAGTCCCATGGCAATGGCATCGGTTGCCACGAGGATCTCCGTCTCCCCCTCACGAAATCGTCTTGCCTCTTCACGGCGCACTTCAGGCGAGAGGTTGCCGTAGACGACACTCACTTTATAGTAGCGTACCAGCTGCTGCTTGAGCCGCAGGACCTCTTTGCGTGAAAAGGCGACAATGGCGGTTCCCGGTTTAATGCTTGTGATCGGCGTTGCATGGCGCATCAGCTCCAGTGGAGTCTTGCGTTCAAAATGGATGATCTCCAGCGGCTCTTCCAGGTACTCGGCGAGAGCCGTAACGGCGTCGATGGCATTGGTAGAACCCGTCATGATAATGGTACTTGCCGGTGCCCCGATGATGGCATTGGCCCAGGCCCAGCCGCGGTCACGGTCGCCGATCATCTGCACTTCATCGATTACACAGACGTCAACATCAACGTCGAAGTTAAGCATCTCGATGGTAGAGCTGATATGCGTCGCTTCATCATTAAGAAGCTGCTCTTCACCGGTAATGAGTGAGACATCCACTCCGTTCTCTTTCAGCTCTTCATACCCCTCCAGCGCCAATAGACGCAGCGGAGCGAGGTAGTAGCCGGTATCGGCTTTCTTGAGATGCTGCATCGCCTCATAGGTCTTGCCGCTGTTGGTCGGTCCGGTGTGAAAGATCAGTCGACGCCGCATCTCTCTGGCAACCGGAAAGAGGTTCTTAAAGTCGCGGATAGTGCGCCCGAGAAGCTCCTGACGCTGGCGTTTGAGCAGGGCCTGCTGAATGCTCTGGTTGAAGTGAAAGAGAACTTTTCTACTCATCTTTGCTGTGATATGCAGATTGTCATGGATCAGCGGCAGCAGCTCTTCATACACCTTCTCATAGAGTGTCACCGTGTCAAAATTCAGCAGCTTTGCCTGTTCGGAGCACGCATCGATAAGATGGCCCAGTTCAAAAAGAAACTGCTCCTCGCTTTGCGCTTTGGCACTTTCGAGTTCAACCGTGATATCGATCGGATCCGAGTGCCAGATGTTGCCAAGCAGTGCCTGTTTCTCCAGTGCCAGGTGCAGGGTATAGGGAACTTTCTGCGTCGTGTGAGGAGGAACAAACGAGGTGTTATAGGTGACCAGGACTTCATACTCGCTCTGCTGAACATCACTGCCCGGCAGCTTCTCAAGCAGGACCTTCTTCAAGATGGAATCTTGTAACGGAGGAAGGGTAAGGTGCTCGCTTGGCGGTGACGACTTGAGTGCGGCGATGATATCCTCCTCACTTAGATAAGAATGCCTCTGGGCGAGCTGCATTAAAAATTCGTCAACTAACTGCTGTTTCTGTCTGGTTAGTTCTGTTTTAATGGCTGTCAGCTCTTCGATCAGTGTCTCGGACGGGGTCTCATTGAGATAGGTGTAGGAGAAGATACCCGAACGTACCGGCTGGATCTTTTTGAAGCTTTCGCCGAAGATTGAGTAACTGAAGGGGTGATGAAAGAGGAGGCGGTCTTCAAGGTCAAACTGGCCGTCAACCGCTTTTTCAACTGTTTTTTTCTTGATGTCAAAACGCATATGGGCAAGCTTCTGCTCCAGTTTGCCGCGGTTGATCTTTTTGGTACGCACATCCATAAAGGCGTTGTGCAGCGCCTTGGCTTCCGCCTCGGTGACATCCATCTCGGTAAGAAACATATCGATCTTCTCGCTCTTTTCGATGGCATGCTCTTTGGGGTGAGTGCTTTTGTAGATCTTTTTCTGTGCTTTGAAAAAGTCGACGATGATGTGGCGGACGGTGAGGTCGGCATCGGACCAGAGCCGGCGGAAGAGGCGGACCAGCTGCTCTTTCTCGAGACTGTCCGGGATGATGCCAATCACGTGGGTAAGCTCGATCAGAGTATGACGATCAACCAGGTCGATGCCCTCATCAAAGCCTAAACCATCGAAGAAGGTTCGTACAGCAGTATTGAGTTTTGAGAGTTTTTTCTTTTTCTTTGCCATTGAAGAAATGGTAGCTAAATAAGGGTTAAAGCCACCTCGAAAGCAAGCTCTCTTATCCAGCCTGTTTTTTTCAGTCAAATAGTACGGAGCTTGCGTTATCCTTCTAATAAAAAAAGTGAACGATATGGCTGAAACGTTTCCGGATGAGTGGACGCAAGAGGAGTTTTTACGCGAAAAAGAGCGCCTTGGGAAGATCGGGGTAAAGGTTCTCCTGATCGATACCATCCTCTCTCCGATTGAACGTGCCCAAACCGTTCTCTATAACCCTTATGAACTCACACATGAGCCGGAAGGTTCTGTTTTCCTCTTCTACTGTGATACCGGGAAAGTGACAAAAGAGCGTCTTGAGGAGTACCGTAAAAAGTTTCCAAAGCATCACTGTATCTCACTGTACGGCGGTCGGGGATATTGGCGAAAGTATATGGAGATCAATGATGCGTGAGGCAGTTGAAGCGTACCTGCTCTGTCTGAGAGAGGAGCGATTTTATGATGCCCATGAAGTGCTTGAAGCCTTCTGGTTCCCCCGCCGTTTTGAAAAAACGGATGATGTTCTGCTGCTTAAAGGTTTCATCAATGCCTCGGTCTCCTTCGAGCTGATCAAGCGCGGCCGTCCGGAGCCATCGATGCGTGCATGGAAAACCTATATGAAATATCTGCCGTTAATGGAGAACGTGCCGGTTGATCAGCAATTTCATTATAAAATGCTTGCGGAAGCAGTAGAAACTACAAGGAGTAGATATGTCTGAATTTATGGAAGCTATGGATTTTCGTCATGCGTGTAAACGGTTTAACGGTCAGAAGATCCCGGAGGATCAGTTTGAGACGATCCTGGAGATCGGTCGGCTTTCCCCCTCATCGTTTGGTATGGAACCATGGAGATTCATCGTCGTCAAGAGTGATGAAGTGAAAGAGAAGTTGCGACCGTCTTGCTGGAATCAGCCGCAGATCACGGAGTGCAGTCATCTGCTTATTATCACGACAGACAATGCTGTTGTGAAAGGCGGTACGGAGTATGTCAAAACGATGTTCTCCCGACGCGGGTTGGATGCCGAATTCGAAGCAAAATATGTTCAGGTCTACAGTGATTACATGGCACCGAAGGAAGCCGCCGAAGATGGCGTGGCATCATGGACGGCACGGCAGGCCTACATCGCCGCGGCCAATATGATGACCGGTGCGGCATCGATGAAGATCGACAGCTGCCCGATCGAGGGATTTGAAAAAGAGAAGGTCGAAGCAGCGCTTGAACTTGAGGCTGATCACTCTGTTGCCCTTATTGTCGCCTTTGGTTACCGTCTGAATGAGCAGGGTGAGCATTACCGGCTGCCGCCTGAATCCATAGTCCGCTATGTTTAAAAGGAATAGGGCTATTTTGCTATAATTCCAAAAAAAATTGAGAATAGGATGAACATGCATTTTTTAGTATGGGTATTTTTAGTGGCTGCAACCCAGATGTGGGCCATTGTAGATATAGCTCCGGTTGAAGTCGGAAGCAAGCCGGGCGTATCGGGAAATGTTGCGGGCTCGTATGTCTCCAAAAGCGGTAATACCGAAAAAGATGAGTATGACTTCAGCGGCAAAGTGCAGTATGACAGCAATCAGAGCTATCTGACATTTTTTCAGGCCTCGTATGAGCGTACGGAGACCTATGGCCTCAAAACAGAAGATCAAAAGTACACCCATCTTCGTTACCTACACAAGCTTAATGAAGAGACCCTGTACGGTGAACTTTTCTTTCAGGGGAAAGAGAATGTCTTTAAGGGCATTGACAGACGCCTGCTCATCGGCGGCGGAATCCGCTGGCGATTTTTAAGCGATGCCGAGTGGGGAAAACTCTACCTTGGTCTTGGGGCTTTTCATGAGAACAATAACTATACGGTCAGTCCCACAGCACCGGCCGGAACCGTTGCCGAAGCAGACGAGTCCACGACACGTCTAAACAGTTATCTGGCTTATACCCACACTGTCAGTGACAGTGCCGAAGTCAATCTGGTCGGGTACTATCAGCCCTCGTTTGAGGAGTCAGGCGACCACTATACCTCCTTTATGGCGGAACTGGAAGTGCATGTTGTCTATGAGCTTTATTTGAGTTTTATCTATGAGATCGATTATGATTCCAGACCGCCAGCGGGAGTGAAAAAACAGGATAGGATGACCAAGACCTCGCTGATCTGGAAATTTTAATTACCGTAGGCCCCCGGTAAGTTTCAAAAGACGATTTTTTGAAACTTGCTATAATTTCTCCAAAAAAATCGGTGAAAAATGCGATACCTCTTGCTCATAAGCTTTTTAATTCCTTTTACCCTTTTCGCCAATGCTTCAGACAGTGCGTTCCTTTGGCAGGATGAAACTGTCGAACTGGCACAATCAGAGATGGTGGCCTCTGCAGACAACATTGTCATTGAAGATACCTCGGGACTCTCAGATGATGAGGTGCGTGATATCGCCGAAAAAGCGGATAAGGAAGAGAAGCAGGTCAGCATTGAAGAGGTGATCCAGGCAACCGATAGCAACGGCACGGTCGATGTCTCAAAGATCCAGTCCAGATGGGAAGAGCTTTCACCGACTCCTAAAGATGGATGGGACTGGGTGCAGACCAAATCGGGTGAGTGGTTCAAAGGCGAGATCAAAGCACTCTATGACAAAGAACTTGAGTTTGACAGTGATGAGGTGGGGATATACACTTTTGATTTTGAAGATATTGCCCAGATCAGAAGTTATCACAGGCTCAGTGTCAATATTGAAGATGTGGCTTCATTTACCGGGATCATTCGTCTGAAAGATAAGACGATCACGATCATTCAAGGTGACAAGAGGTATGAATTTCCCCGTGATCAGATCATCTCCGCTGCTCCATCAGGCGAACTTGAACGACATCTCTGGTCAGGAAAAATCACCCTCTCCCTGGATAAACGTTCCGGCAATAAAGATCAGTTTGACTACACGGCAAAAGCGAACCTCAATCGCCGTACGGGAGAGAGCCGTTTACGACTGGACTATCTTGGGCGTATCTCTAAAAAAGAGAGTGAAGAGACGGCCAACGATCACCGTATCAATGAGAAGTTCGATATCTATCTTAGCCGCCGCTTCTTCTGGACACCGCTCTTTGCCGAATACTATACGGATGAGTTTTTAAATATCAAGCATCAATATACGGCGGGCGTCGGTATTGGTTACACCATTGTCGACACCAATCGGGTAGAGTGGGACGTATCGGGCGGTCCGGCGGTTGTCCAGACTCACTATTATACGGTTGCCGAGGGATCGGACGATGCGACAAGATCAGCAGCTTTGGAGATAAGCACCCTGCTGGATGTGGAGCTGACCAAGATAACCGATCTGGAGTTCAGTTATAAAGGTACCTTCAGTGATGAAGAGGCAGGACGGTATAAACACCATATGGTCTTTACCCTGGAAAATGAACTGACCGGCTGGCTGGACCTGGATATCAGTCTGATCTGGGATCATCTTCAAAAACCCAGAGAAGCGTCTGACGGAAGTGTGCCTGATCAAGATGATTATCAGATGCTTCTCGGTCTGGGGATAGAGTTTTAAGGGGTACCCTTCAACACTATTGACTTAAGGATTTTTAACTAGAACTACAAAACAGATGTTCGACACATGAAAACCCAAAAGCACCAAGGGTGCGTGAGCTCTCTGCTAAAGAGAACTTAGCGTTAGCGTAGATATAGGGGCTTTTGCTCCTATATCGTTCTTAAGTCAATTAGGGATGCCCTTAAATCTTTTCCGCCCGTTTCAGAGCGGCAAATGCAGCGATGGCGATCAGTGCCGCGCTCAAGAAGAGCTGCTGCGGCCACCACTCATAGATATAGCCTGCACTGACCGCCCCTGCAAATCCGCCCAGACCATACGAGATACCGAAGAAAAACTGCTGAGCCAGTTTCTGTTCGGTATAGAGGGAGAAGAGGTAGCTGATGGCTGCCGAGTGAAAGAGGGCGAAACTGAGCGCATGGATGCCCTGCGAAAAGAACAGAATGGTGAGATTGTCGGGAAAGAGCCAGACGAGAAGCCAGCGCAAGGCTGTTGCTGCAGTGGTGAACTGTAAGATACCCAACAGGTTTCGGCGAAGCAGCGGACCCTGAAAATAGAGCATAAATATTTCGACAACAACACCGAATGACCAGAGGTAGATGGTCATATCGAGGCTGACGCCGTGATCGGTCTCGTAGATGGTAAAGAAGTTGTAAAAAGGACCGAAGCTCACCTGCATCAGCCCAAGCCCCAGCCATAGTGGCCAGTGTGCAAGCAGTTTCAGCTCCCTTCCACCTTCGAGCGGAGCCGGCTGTGCAAGCCGTATCTCATGACGGGCGATGCTGTATCCAAACAGGGCTGTCAGGATGGTTGTCGCTGCCAGATAGCCGATGGCGACCTCCGGCGAAGAGAGGAATTTGACCAGCACCAGAGCAACGGCAATAAAGCCGACGGAACCAAACAGCCTGATCTTTCCGTAACGCTCTTTGCCGATCTCTGCCAGAGCGATCACTTCGATATAGGGCAGGATCAGACTGAGCCCGATACCGAGGAATATATTGGCGACCAGCAGCCCCCAGAATGAGTGCAGAGCAGGGAAAAAGGCGAGTGCACTCAGACTCATCACGGCCAGGGCGGCATTGAAGATGGTACGGTTAAGCTGCAGACCTTTGATGAAGGCGAATGGGACCACAAAACGTACCAGCGGGGCAGCGGCGAAGATGATCCCGATCTCGGAGGGGAGATAGCCGACCATATCGAGTACTTTTGGCATAAAGATGACGTAGACCGCGATGATCGCAAAGTAGAAAAAATAGAAGGCGGCGATTAAAAATGCTAGCACTGAAAACCTCTGGTTGCCAGGGAAGAGGGAAGTGGAGAGTGGAAAGCGGGGTTAAGTGCCAACAGAATTTTCTTTTCCCTCTTCCTTCTTGCTTCTTCCCTCATAAATAACGGCAGTTCCGCTAAGCAGATCATGCAGGGTTCGTTTATCGCTTCGATAGAAGAGCATCAATATCCCCAGAAGTGTCATGGCCGAGAAGAGAAACGATACGAAACGCAGGAGCGCCCTGAAGAAGGAGAGTGTTTCAAATGTTTCGGCATCTACCACTTTAATGTCATAGGCTTTTTTGCCGGGGGTCTGACCGGATCTTGCCAGTAAAACGGCATAGATCAGAGCATAAAGAGTGACCCCGACAAGCGGAGCCAGCTGGGAGGACTGGAAATCATCCTTGCCGCCCATCACCAGGTAAGTGATGATGTAGAGGATAGGGGCATAGATCATGAACAGATCGGTTATCAGGGCTTTTGTCCTGACAAGAAAACCGGCATAGGCCACAGTAGGTGTATTGTTGTTATCGGGGGCAGCTGTTCTGCCTTTTTTTATATCTCGCCATCGCATGGGCCGAATTATAGCAGATACTGTCAAAAAGTGGCTGGTAGCGGAAATGGTTCATCTTGTTTGAGTTCGGGTGACAGTAAATAGCTCATTAGGTTTTTTTTATAGTTTAAAAAGAGTCGTTTAGAGTGTACTTTTAGCAATGCTTTAGATAGCACGTACTATTATTGTTAGATATTTTTGGAAAGGTTCTGTATGGAACGTACACTGAATGAGAATGACTTTATCGTCTCGAAGACAGATACGAAAGGTCGCATAACCTATGTCAACAAGATATTTATGGATCTGGCAGAGTACAGTGAAGCCGATCTGCTGGGGAAACCGCACAGTATTGTTCGTCATCCAGATATGCCCAAAACGGTCTTCAAACTGCTTTGGGACAGGGTGCAGAACAAAGATGAGATCTTTGCTTTTGTAGTCAACAAGACGGCCAAGGGAAACCACTACTGGGTCTATGCGAATGTTACGCCTTCGCTGGATGATAGAGGGAATATCATCGGTTACTACTCGGTACGCCGCAAGCCAAACCCCAAAGCACTTGAGATCATCAAGCCGCTTTATGCCAAGATGGTCGATGCAGAACGCAGCGGCGGCATGGAGGCTTCCGGCAGGCTATTAAACGATCTCTTGGCAGATAAAGGAGTAAGCTATGATGAATTTATCATCACTATTCAAGAGTAAGCAGCTGCTGTTTTTGTATGCTGTTCTTGCGGTGATTATCACTGTTGCTCTTTTGACAGACGGGATGATTGTTGCTGGTATTGCAGTGGCCGCTATGGTGATCGGGTTGTTCATCCCATCGGAAAGAACGGCATCAAATCCGCACCTTAGAGATGAGATAGGCAGAGTTGTCAGGAGCGCTGCCAAGGGTGACCTTGAAGCACGGATCATCCAGATACACTCAGACGATAAAGCTCAGGAAGCGGTTGCCTGGGCCGTGAACGATCTGCTCGATCAGCTCGAAGCCTATATGCGGGATAGTGCAACGGCTATCAAATCCGCCTCTTCGGGTAAAATCTATCGTCGGAGCAATCCCAAAGGTCTGCATGGTCTGTTTCGTACGAACTCTCAGCAGGTAGGGGAAGCCGTCGGTACGATTGCAGCGGGCTATAGAACAAAGCTGCGTGCTGAACTTTCCGATCAGCTTGGTTCCCTGGGCGGCGGTCTGGCAGAAGGCCTGCAGGTGATCCAAAAAGATCTCATGACGACAGAGGCTTCTGCATCAGAGATAGTCAGCTCTTCGGAGCAGACGGCAGAAGAGTCGCAAAAGAGCCTGCAAAATGTTGTCGATATGAGCAGTAAGCTGGGCAGGCTTGTTGAGCTGATCGGTCACTCTCATGAGGCGATCATAAGCCTTGGTGAACGTTCAAGTGAGATCTCGGATGTAGTCAATCTCATTAAAGATATCGCAGATCAGACCAACCTCCTCGCTCTCAATGCCGCCATCGAAGCGGCACGTGCAGGTGAACATGGACGTGGGTTTGCAGTTGTGGCCGATGAGGTGAGAAAGCTGGCAGAGCGTACCCAGAAGGCGACGCAT
This sequence comes from Campylobacterota bacterium, assembly GCA_034717975.1. GTDB lineage: Bacteria > Campylobacterota > Campylobacteria > Campylobacterales > Sulfurimonadaceae > BB26. The sequence continues at coordinate 3,879 of JAYEMF010000068.1, read as the reverse complement.
GAGATAGAGATAACCATCTCGACCCTGCAGCAGGAATCTTCCGATATGCAAAGCAACTCCGAGCAGATCACAGAGATCGCCGAAGAGTCCTCCGGTGTGATCCAGGAGTTTGAAAGCACCTTCGAAAGCTTTTCTGAAACGGCAAGAAGTTCGGCAAATACGGCTGTCTCAATCCAGAGTAAACTCTTTACAACCCTGGTCAAAGTAGATCACATTATCTATAAATCACGTGCCTACGCGGCGGTTATAAATGAACAAAAAGAGGAGAAGTTTGCTGACCATCACAACTGCCGTATGGGTAAATGGTATGATGCCGCCGGTAAAGAACATTTTGGTGCCACGAAATCATATGCATTAATGGATAAACCACACCAGATCGTACATAACGCTGTCCTTGACAGCCTTGTATTTGTCCAAAATGGTACGACATTGGATGGTAATAACCGGGAAACCATCGTCCAGAACTTTGCAACGATGGAAGGAGCTTCAGGGCAGCTTTTCGTGTTGCTTGATGCCATAGTGGAAGAGCGCGCAGCTGCTAATGCTTAACCTCTTCTTTTAAAGGTGCTCACTATTTACAATCGATTAACCAAGATGGTTTATACTTTTGCCATCTCTTCAGTTGCAGCAGTGAAGAGAGCTTCATTTATTCACTCCTAAATAAGATTCAAAGCTTCGCCAGGTTCTCCTCCCTGGCCATAGCGCATATCTCCTTCTAGCAATGACCTGACTGATTGACCTGTTTACAAAAAGTTACTTTTTCATTCAAAGAGCAAACAGATAGATAGAATGACATAAGTTATCAACTTTTTATAAGAGATAACAAGATATAATGTATCAATGTCTAGTGAACGCGTCATTGCCAAAAAGAAATTTGGCCAGAATTTTTTAAAAGATGAGAGTGTTCTACGAAAAATCGTCGAAGCGATGCCCCTGAACGATCATAAGATCGCCGAGATCGGGCCTGGCTTAGGTGATTTAACCAATTATTTGGTTGATGTCAAAAGTGTAGAAGCTTTTGAGGTCGATACCGACTTATGCAAGCACCTTAATACACGTTTTAAAGATGCGATCAGAACCAACCGCTTCAGGCTCCATTGTGGAGATGTCTTGGAGGCTTGGCAGAGTACGCTTTTGGATGAACCTTACGATTTGGTGGCAAACCTGCCTTACTACATCGCGACGAACATCATCCTCAAAGCACTTGCAGATCCACAGTGTAAAAATCTGCTTGTCATGGTCCAGCTTGAAGTGGCGAAAAAATTTGCCGCGGAAGCTGGAGAGAAACAGTTTGGTGCGCTCGGGGTAATAACCCAAAGTGTAGCGGATTCACGCATCGTCGTGAATGTTCCGCCGCACGCTTTCGAGCCTCCGCCAAAAGTCGATTCTGCTGTCCTGCTCATTCAAAAAACGGCAGATCGACATGATGAAGTGTTTGAACAGTTTTTAAAATCGGCTTTTACCCAGCCGCGTAAGACACTCCAGAAAAATCTCTCGGCAACGTATGAGAAAGAAGCCGTTCATGCCGCCATCGCGCAGCGGGGACTGGTTCCTTCCATCCGCCCTCATCAGGTAACTACCAACGACTATCATCATCTCTATACTATTTTAAAATAAGAGGTGTCGCCAGGATCTCAAGAGAAGATCCCGGTGCTGCTCTAACTAAGGAATTTAGATGGCAGAAGAAACTACAACGCAAGACAGCCAAACAAAAAGTGCTGAACGCCCGCAAAACCGTAATCGAAATAACCCAAACCGTAACCGTAACAACCCAAACCGCAAACCGGAGAGTGGCGAAAAGCGTGAAGGCAGTCGCAGCGATAACCGAAACCGTAACAACCCAAACCGCAAGCCGGAGAGTGGTCAAAAACGTGAAGGCGGTCGCAGCGACAACCGAAACCGCAGTGGAAAAGGCGGAGGAAAGGGCGGCGGCAGAAACCGCCGTCGTAATGCTCCGGCACCGACTGATAAAGTTCTGTTGGAGATGGTTCAACGTAATCATGATGTTCAAAAAGAGCGCCTGAACCCGCACTTCAAACTCGATCTGAACGCTACCGCCAAAATACGCGTTACACCGCTTGGCGGACTGGGTGAGATCGGTGGAAATATCGCCGTGTTTGAAACGGAAAAAGAAGCGATCCTGGTCGATGTCGGGATGAGTTTTCCGGATGAAGAGATGCACGGTGTCGATATTTTGGTTCCTGATTTCTCCTATGTCCGTGAGATCAGAAACAAGATCGTAGGGATCGTCATCACTCACGCGCATGAGGATCACATCGGTGCGGTACCGTACCTTTTCAAAGAGATGCAGTTCCCGATCTATGCAACGTCACTGCCACTGGCGATGATCGGTAACAAGTTCGATGAGCACCACCTTAAAGAGCACCGTAAACATTTTAATCCTGTTGAAAAACGTAAGGTATATAAGATCGGTAATGATTTTGAGGTCGAGTGGATGCATATCACCCACTCCATTATCGACTCCTCTTCGTTGGCGATTACAACCGATGCGGGAACGATCATTCATACGGGTGACTTCAAGATCGACCACACCCCGGTCGACGGCTATACGACAGACCTGCACCGTTTTGCCCATTATGGTGAAAAAGGAGTTCTGTGTATGCTTTCTGATTCGACTAACTCTTATAACCAAGGGATAACGCCGAGTGAGCTTACGGTTTCTCCGGCACTTGACCGTGTCTTCGGAAAGGCAGAGGGGCGTATTATTCTCTCGACTTTCAGCTCGAATGTTCACCGTGTCTATCAGGCGATCCAGTACGGTATCAAATATAACCGTAAGATCTGTGTGATCGGCCGCTCAATGGAGCGAAACCTTGAAGTATGTATGCAGTATGAGTATATCAAACTGCCGAAAAACATCTTTGTCGATGCGGACGAGATCAGCCGTATGAATGACAAAGAGGTACTGATCATCACCACCGGTTCTCAGGGTGAACCGAACTCGGCACTGTTCCGTACCGCGATCGGTGAGCACCGCCATATCAAGATCAAGCCTAATGACCTGGTCATCCTCTCTTCCCGTGCGATTCCGGGGAATGAGGGTTCTATCTCTGCGATGTCAAACCACCTTGAGCGTTCTGGCGCCCGCATTGCCCGTGACCGTGACCTGCACGTTTCCGGTCACGCAGGTATCGAAGAGCAGAAGCTGCTGCTTCGCCTGGTCAATCCTAAGTTCTTCCTGCCGGTCCACGGTGAATACAACCACGTAATGCGTCACAAAGAGACGGCGATCTCATGTGGTGTTCCTGAGCGTAATATTCTGCTGATGGGTGATGGCGACTGTATCGAGATCAGCCCGAAATATATGCGTAAAGCCAAAACGGTCAAGTCGGGTAAAACGTACATCGACAACCAGAACAACCACCAGATCGAAGACGATATCGTCATTGACCGCCAGAAAATGGCCAATGAGGGTGTCGTGATGCTGATCGCTCAGGTGAGTGCTGCTGACTCACACCTGATCTCCAAACCGCGTGTCACCTCGTTCGGTATTGTCGCTGACAAGCATGACAAAGCCTTTGCCAAAGAGATGGAGGATGTTCTGGAACACTTCCTCGTCAACCTCAAACCGGGACACATCGAGAATCCGAGAGCGATGGAAAACGACCTCCGCCAGGTTGTCCGTAAACATATCTATCGCAAGATGAAGAAATACCCGCTTATCGTCCCTCATGTTTATGTGATGTGAGCACGGACCAGTGAACGACACTTTCGTGTCGTTCGCCCGTGCGAAACCGAAGCCGTTGTCGCGTAGCGACCGGCGTAGGCTTAACATAAAATAGCCACCACTTCTGATATTCAACAATAAAACATTACGCTTTCATAACAGCCAAACTATCTATTGATATTACTTTACTC
>JAYEMF010000067.1:35184-44958 GCA_034717975.1 Campylobacterota bacterium | reverse complement strand
GTGCACTGATCGCCAATACGGAAGGGCTGACTGCGCACGAAGAGTCGGTGCGTGTACGTTTAAAGTAACCTTTATCAGTGACATCTCATTTCCAACTTGATTGGGAATCCACACTCTTCGGCCATTTTTGGATCCCCGGATCAAGTCCGAGGATGATGTAGCACAAAAATAAACTTAAATCACTCCTATAATCTATAAGATTTTATAATTTATGTATTTTTTGAGATATAATGACAGTTATTAAAAGTTAGGAGTCTCTTATGCTACATCCACCTATAGTTCATTTTGCTATTGTTCTCCCTTTGGTTGGCCTGATTTTCGGTTTGGTTTTTTTGATCAAACCAAGTGAATTGATGTCGAAGATCTCTTCACGTGTGATTGTGTTCGCCGCTATTTTTATGGTTGCTGCTTGGTATACCGGTGGTCAAGAGGGACCTGAGATTTGGGATTATCTGGATGAAAGTGGTCAAGAAGCCCTGAAAGCACATAAGACGTTGGGCCTTTACGTGATGCTTGCAACAGTTATAGCGGCTTTGATGAAAGTTATTGGCTGCATGGTGAAAAAAGTGGCTTTCGAAGCGGCAGCTGTGATTTTATTGGCTGGAACGGTGGCTGCAACGTTTTATCAGGGAAAAATCGGCGGTGAAATTGTTTATGAACATGGGAAGCCATTTCAGGTTGTAAGTATTCAGGAGACATTGAGTGATGCCCTTGAAGAGCTAGAAGATGCTGAAGACGATGAAGAGAAGTTGGAACTGCTCCAAGAGGCGATCGATGAAAGTCTGGGTCGTGAAGAGGAGTAATCCTCTTTATCGACTAAATCAATCTACATAGATCTGTGAAACTTCTCTTCAATTTTTTATGATAAAAAACCCTCTTTTTCCATCACTTTTTCTTTTGTTATAATAATTATTTCTTAACTTTAACGGCTCTTACACCTTTTACACATTTATCAAATTTTTATCAAAATTCATTACATTTTTTAGATTTATTTAAAGCTAACTAAGCTAATATCTCCGTAGCGGAAACGTCGTCAAATGCCTATATAAGGGCATCTTTTGATTTTTATTAGTCAGAATTATGGTGGTCGGTTATAAACCAACACTTTGATAAAACAGAAGGAGAATAAATGCAATTAGGCTTCCTGGTTGACCTTCATCTTTGTATGGGATGTAAGGGATGCGAGATCGCATGTAAAGTGGAAAATGAAGTCCCACTGAGTACATGGAGACTACGTGTTAAGTATGTAGATGTGGGGACGTTCCCAGAAACAAAGCGTACCTTTACGCCACTGCGCTGTAACCACTGTCAGAATGCTCCGTGTGAGCGTATCTGTCCGGTCAGTGCACTTCACTATATTGAAAACGGTATTGTGAACATCGACAAAGAGCGCTGTATCGGTTGTGCAGGGTGTGTTATGGCTTGTCCTTACGGAGCGATCTATATCGATCCGGAAACTCAGACGGCTGACAAGTGTACCTACTGTGCGCACCGTATCGCTTCAAGTATGATGCCGGCATGTGTCGTTGCCTGCCCGGTTCAGGCAAACATCTTTGGTGACATTGATGACAAATCATCAAATATCAGCAGATATATTCAGGAACATCAAGGTGATGTCCAGGTGCGTAAACCGGAACGTGGAACAAACCCTCACCACTTTTATGTGGGCGGCGGTAATGTACAGCTGAACCCGTTGGCATCATTCAGACCGGAAGGTCACGACCTGTTCGGTAAGATGACCAACAAAATGCCGATAGGAGGACACCACTAATGGCAGCACATGAAGTATTAGCGGCAACAAACGCTGTAGTAACACTGGATGTTGGGCTACCTGGTATTGTATGGGGCTGGATTATCACAATGAATATGTGGGCGAAAAGTATCGGTACGGGTGTGATCTTCATGCTCTTTTACCTGATTAAGCGCTATCCGGATGAAGCAGCGAGTCTGCGTTTTCCAGTAACGGTACTGTCAATTGTATTTATCCATATATTCCTGTTCTTTACAGTGATCGATCTTCACCAGATGTTTAGATTCTGGCATATCTTCTTTTACCCTAACTGGACGTCGGCGATTACTGTCGGTGCATGGATTGTTACGATTCTTGTATTGGTACTTTTTGGTATGGCATTCGCATCTTTCATCAAGAAAGACAATGAGCTGTTCGATAAATTACTGACTACGGCAGTTATTCTTGCTGTTCCGGTGACACTTTATACGGCAGCAATTATGGCTGAATCAACGGCGCGTGAATTGTGGCAAGGCCCTACAGAGGCGGCACAGATGTTGTTGGCTGCGACATTGACTGGTTCTGCGACACTGCTTCTGATCGGTCAGAAACTGTCTTATGAAGCAAAACGCGACCTTGGTATTGTTATGGGTATGAGTGCGCTGATCGCATTCTTGCTCTATATGAATGAATTGGTTTTCGGCCCGATGAAAGCGGAAGAAGTGGCTGCGACACTGGAGTTTGTCAAAGGACATGGTGAATACACAACAATGTTCTGGGTTGGACAGGTTGTAGCGTTCATCGTTCCAATGGTACTTGTACTGCTTAGCGTTACAAACCGTTCGGCTAGCCTTCTGGGCCTAGCAGCGGTATCGGCGATTGCTGGTCTTTGGGTAGTCAAACACGTTTGGCTGGTTATCCCACAGCTGTTGAATATGAGTTAAGAGAGGTTATTGAATGTATTTAGAAAGTAGAAGATCATTTTTAAAAGGCGCGGCATTTACTGTTGCCGGCGCTGCTATTGCAAAAGGTGTCTTTACAACAGATGCCATTGCAGAGTCTGTAAGTGACAGCCAGTTTACCAATACCCCTGACTCACTCTCTTTTTATCCGCCGTTAGATCAATGGGAAGGTTTCCAGGAGCTAAGCGGTGATGACTGGAAACGTGGCGGTATTGACCGTAAAGGTGTTGAGAGTGCTGAGAATCCCGATGGTATCAAAGTACACGATTATGCAATCGTACCAACGGCCTGTTCTAACTGTGAAGCTGCCTGTGGTTTGACGGCTTGGATTGATAAAAAGACGTTCACGGTTACAAAATATATGGGTAACCCTCTGCACCCTGCATCACGCGGACGTAACTGTGCAAAAGGTTATGCGACACAGTCACAGATGTATGATCCGGATCGTATCCCGTTCCCGTTGAAACGTGCACCGGGTTCTAAACGTGGTGAGGGTAAATGGATTCGTACGACATGGGATGAAGCGATGACAACCATCGGTAAGAAGATGGGTGACACACTTCGTAAAGGCGATGAGCTTTCGAAGAAATCGGTTATGTTCCACGTCGGTCGTCCAAATGAGAACGGTTTTACCGGTAAAGTATGGCACACACTAGGTGGTGATGCCTTCAATTCTCATACGAACATCTGTTCATCTGGTGGTCGTACTCCGACGATCCAGTGGGCGAATGATGACCGTTCCAGTCCGGACTGGGCAAACGCGAAACTTGTTTTCCTGAACTCTTCACACGCTGCGGATGCGGGTCACTACTTCCAGCAGTCTGCCTCTTTTATCGCGGATGCGCGTAAAAAAGGTGCGAAGATGGTCGTTATGGATCCTCGTATGTCAAACTCTGCCGGTATGGCAGATCTTTGGATCGCAGCATGGCCAGGTACGGAACCGGCTATCTACCTTCACCTTGTCAACCGTATGTTGAATGAAGACAAGGTCAACAAAGAGTTCGTACGTAAGTGGTACAACTGGGAAGTCTTTTTAGATAACCGTAAATACCTTGAGTTCATGGTAGAAAAAGGTTATATCAAAGCCGTTCCTGCAAAACGTGATTTCGACACATTCTTGAGTGTACTTAAAGAGCTATATGCTGCCTATACACTTGAATACACGGTTAAAGAGACACGTGTACCAGCTTACAAACTTGAGCAGCTTTACGATATGTTCATCTGGGCCGGTGAGTCTATCAGTTCTTATTTCTGGCGTGCTGCTGCTGCGGGTAACCGTGGTGGCTGGATGTCAGGTCGTACCGGTTTTATGGCACTCGGTCTTCGCGGTGCTATCGGTCCCAAGGGTGGTACATTCTTCCACCACTGGCATGTTATCTCTGTTGCCGGTAAAGGCGGTAGCTCAACCATGGGTCAGGGTAAACGTGGTTCGGATATCCCGAAAGTCGATGTATGGAATGAGTTGTCATTCCCGCCGGAATGGCCTCTGTCTACGTACGAGATGTCATTTTTGCTTCCCCACCTGTTGACTGATACAGAGTGGCAGCAGAAATGGATCAAAAAAGGGCTTAACGTACCGCAAAAACTTGCAGTATGGATCCCGCGTATGTATAACCCGGTCTGGATCAATCCGGATGGCTTCCGCTGGTTGGAAGTGCTTAAAGATGAGAAGAAGATGGAATTGACGTTCAACCTCTCTCCAGTATGGTCTGAGACCAACTGGTATGTTGATTATGTCCTTCCGGTCGGTCTTGCCGGTGAGCGTCATGATCAGCACTCTGAAGCAACAATGCCGGCACGCTGGACATCGTTCCGTCAACCGGTTATGCGTGTTGCACTTGAAAAAGCGGGTTGGAAAGCGAAAAATCCAAACCGTGCAACCCTTGAAGCACACATTAAAGCGGGTCTTGGTGAAGTTTGGGAAGAGAATGAGTTCTGGTTCGATATGGCCGTTAACTACATCGACCCGGATGGTTCACTGAACATCAAAAAGATGTGGGAATCAAAACGCAATCCAGGTAAACCTGTAACTATCCCTGAGTGGTATGACGCAGCGTTCGGCGATACACTGCCTAACCTGAAGAAAACTGCTACTACTGATGCACGCTACAAAAATGCCGAATTCCCGGTCTATGAGTATCTGCGTGATCACGGTGCATGGATGGAAGAGAACAATATCTACTCTGCCCAGGAGCGTGAGATCAAAGATACAGGTTCACACCTTGTCTCTCATGGTCATGAATATGATAAGCAAGATATCGAGATCGATGCACGTACCGGTGTTATTACAGCTAAAGCCCACAAAGGCGGCTGGAAATATAAAGACCATAAAAAACCTATCGGTATCGAGATCGACGGTAAGAAGATGGAAGGTTTTGCAACACTTGATAAAAAACTTGACTTCTTTTGTGAGTGGATGGCTGATGACTGGAAATGGCCTGAGTACTCTATTCCGTTCTATCCGCGTGATGAGAAAGAGAAAGAGGCGATGCCACATATCGTTTCTCATGTTAACCACATGTACATGAAAGAGGATAACTCGTATGCGTTAAATACAGTCTTCCGTCTTCCGTACAACATTCACACACGTAGTGCGAACTCCAAGCACCTGATGGAGATTTCACAGAATCACGATCCAATCTGGATTGCGACTGGTGATGCTGCACGTCAAGGTTTCAAACGCGGTGATGCGATCCGTGTCCGTATTCTTGACTCGGTTTCCGGTCTTGAGAGCGGTTACTTTGTTGCAATGGCTGTACCGACGGAAGGCGTTCTTCCGGGTACACTGGCCTGTTCACACCACGGCGGACGCTGGAAGCTTAAAAATGCTATCGAAGTTCCAAACGGCGTAACTGATGGTAAAGTGGCTGCTACTACTGCTCCACGCAGCATGCAAGATGATGCTTTCATGAAAGAGTCACCTGCCAATGCCGGTAAAGAGGGTGGTCAGGTCAAAATTGAAGATTACAGCGGCGTAAGCGGCAATAACAGTTTCGGTATTCCGTTGGCTGAACTTCAGATGGATGGAAAAGAGGGCAAATTGAAGTGGGTTGAAGGTATTAAACCATTCACTTCTGAGCGCTTTGCAGATTACAACAAAGACAGTGACAACATCTGGTGGGACGGCCTTTCTGGTTCATGGCAAAATGCCGTGGCGGCAACGCACCCGGACCCGATCTCAGGTATGCACTGTTGGCACCAGAAAGTCGTTCTTGAGCCAGCCCAGGCGGGTGACAAGATCGGTGATATCCATGTTAACTACGATAATAACTTCAAAGTTTTTCAGGCATGGAGAGACGAGCTTACGCGTGGACTTGACAGTGACTCCGGACTACGCCGTCCGGCACATATCAAACGTCCTTGGGTACCGCTTTCCGAGAAAGCATATACCGTTTCTATCAAAGACTAATCATAACTTTGTTATTGAAAGAACTTCCGGCCTTTAAAGGCCGGCTTTAGTACCATAGCGGTTAGCGTAGCCAAGTGGGTTTTACTCACTTGGCGTTCAAATTGAGTGCTGAAAGCACTCTGTTAACTACGCTTGGTTACAATTCCCACACATAATTTTAGGAATACTTTCACATGGAACAGACCCAAGCCAGAAGTAATATCTACGCACTCTTGTCAAGAATTTTAATGCAGGAGATCGACAGTGAGCTGCTCGATCAGATTAAAAATGATCCGGTGATCCTTGATTTTTTCCCAACATTCAAAGCGTGGGAACCCCTTAAGACTCTTGAAAACAGTGTATTAATCAATGAACATCTCAACCCGGATTTTGTTAACCTTACTCTGTTGCATCTTATCCCTTATGAGACGTTCTATACCCGTGAAGATCAGATGATTGAAACAGGTGGTGCCAACCCGGTGACAGATATGTACAGCGCCTATAACTTTATGGTTGATTTTCAGGAAGCCCGTGTCGTATCGGCTGACCATATCGGAGTTGAACTGGAATTTATGCATCATCTTTGTGAAGCAGAGATAAAAGCTTTACATGAAAATGATCTGGATGCAGTCAATGAACTTAAAAGAGTCCAGAAAACATTTCTAAATAAGCACCTGCTCAAATGGGCACCGCTCTATTTGATCAATCTCAAGTATGAAGCGCGTACACCGCTCTATTATGATGTTGCAGACATGAGTATGGAGTTTCTGCTGAGTGATAATGAACTCCTTGCAGAGGTCGAGCTAAGCGAATAATGGCCGGAATCGCTCTTGATGCGGGCAGATGTGTCCGTGCACTTTCTAAATTCAGTGAATGCAGACACTGTGCCGAGATCTGCCCGACAGACGCTCTGCAGATCACAGGGATGCTCCCTTCCATCAACCTGTCAGAGTGTGTAGGCTGCGGCGGCTGTGTGGGTGTCTGCCCTACTGAAGCGCTAAAACTGGATGATTTTGATTCGACAGAGTTCTTTTTTCAGTTTGCTTCCGAGTCAGCCAACCTGATCTCATGTCGAAAAAATGTCCCTTGTATCAGTGTGCTGAACGTTGAGCATATCATCTCGCTTACGGCGTTAAAGGGGGCTTTGGTTTTCGATATGGGCCACTGTGCCGATTGCGAGATCGCCTCATCCTGTCAGCCGCAGATCGAGGCGAATGCTGAAGAGGCCAGTTACCTGCTTGAAGCGATGGAGAATGAAGCCAAAGTGACACTTGCCAGCATTGCTTATAAAAGTGATGAAAAAGAGGTGAATGAGACGGACCGCCGGGATTTTTTCCGTAATCTGACAGTCAAAAATGCGATGAAAACGAAGCTTGATTTTGACCGTGAGGTTGAAACGGCTACCGATGAACGTCTGGAGCATACTCTGGATTCTGCAGATATTGCCAAAATGCGAAAAAAACAGCTTACCGATAAACGTAAACTCTTTTTTACAGCACTCAAACGGGTTGAAAAGCCATCTGTTTATCATGTAATTGATGCTACGGAAGTTACCTTTACCTCGCAAAAGCTGCTTGATGTCGATAATTGTACCGCTTGCCAGATGTGTTACCGTATCTGTCCAACGGGAGCATTGAGCTCTGATCCAAAAAATTCAAAGATTGATTTTGATCCGTTTTTATGTATCAAGTGTCAGCTCTGTCATGATGTATGTGAACCAAAGTGCTTGACGCTGTCACCATCATATAATCTTAAAGAGATGTTTGAACCGGAAGTGCAGAATCTTGCCACATTCAAAGTGAAAAACTGCAACGAGTGTGCCAGACCATTTGTTTCACTTCACGGTGAAAAACTCTGCTATCAGTGTAAAATAGAAGAGGAAGAAGCTCGAGAACTATGGGGAATAGACAGTGGTTATTAATTTTAAATTTTTTACCCCATTTCTGCTTCAGCAACAGGGGCATCGGCATTTAGTGCCAGAAATTTTGAATAGAAATAGCTTGAATGGATTGTCATGAATGATACAAGTATGAATGAAGCCAATAAGATCAGTGCCGAAACCAAACTCTATGGCTTTATAGCCGAAAAGGCGCAGTCAAACCGTTACAGTGTTTTGCTGAATAAACTTTTCAAGGCCAATGGCGACGATGCAATGATCATCCCGATGAACATCCGGGAAGATGATCTTTACTTCACCGTATCCGGATTGCGAAACTCACAGCTCAAAGGGGCTGCTTTCGGTGAAGAGTACCGTCATGATCTCCTTGATCTGCTTGAGGGTAAAAGTGAAGAGGTCTTGGCCTGTGGCTTTTGTGACCTTCTTCATATCAGAGATGAAAAGCTTTACGGAGAGATCACCATCGGCAGGGCGATTGCAGCGCTGTTACTCGAACGGGGTATCAAAGTGCTCAGTATCCTAGGAAGCGGGGCTCTGGCAAAATCGATTTTGATGCATCTTAAAGAGAGCAGTGTTGAGAAGGTCATCCTTTACAACGATCGTATTGAATCATGTATGGAACTGATGCAGTCGGTAGAAGAGTATATTGCCGGTATCGAGATTGATATTGAACGTGTGATCGATGGTGAAATTACCGACCTGAGTCAGTCTGATGCGGCGTTCAATGCATCGACACTGCAAAACGGCGGTGAACTCTCTATCGATTCGGCACCTTTGATGATCGACCTTTGTACACATACCTCTCTTTTTAAAGCAGCAGCAACGGAAGAGTATATAGGGTATGATATGGTTTTGCCTTATTTGACACAAACAGCCTATACTATTTGGAGTAAACAATGAAAAACAGCCACGATATTAATGAACTAAAAGCAGAGTTTGACAAATTCGTCCGCGACCGGTGTTCAATTGACCCGGAAAACCCTCAGCAGAAGAACAGTCCTGACCAGGGTGATGAGATCGATGAAGAGCCGGTACCTTCCTTTGTAGATGAACTGACAGAAAAACTGCTGGCTCCGGAACATTGCGGTGCTTACATCTCACGTTTTGATATCAAGCGTATCGCTGAAGCGGTAGATGAGAGCCTTCCGATCAAAGAACGCAAAAAGATGCTCAAAGCGCTTTTCAGACATACAACGACACGTCAATACCTTCGTGATGCCTTTGATGAGTTCAATCGTCACCTAAATGGGCGTATACTGATCTATAAGGAACTTTCTGAGGCATTTCCTGCATCAAAGTCCATTTTTGATGGCTATACGTCAAAGATCAAGAAGACGCAGAAGATATTTGAGCAGATCGTGGAAGATTTTGAAGAGATCGACCCAACTGCCGAACCCATGCCTATTTAAAAGACCAGCTTCGGCACATCTTCCGACCGTTCCGGATTTCGATGTACCGTTAGTACACCTTCATCCGGAACAATCAAAACCTGCACCAAATCTGACCTTTTAAAACTGCTTATCTATAGATAGTTCTATACTTTTTCTACCTGTGTAGGGTTGTATTCCCCGACCCTTGGGTCGTGTATTAGTAACAATCTATCGAGAGTTTCATCTCGATGATAGATTTAAAACCATTTGATACCCCGTTGCTTGCAGCGGGGTAGTTCATTTTAAAGGTTTTATGAGAAAAGAGAGAGAAGTTTTAGAATGATCTGCCAGATGATGGCGGTGGTGATACCTGCAGCGAAACCGGCGATGACATCATCACCCATAACGCCCATACCCCCTTTTGTTTC
>JAYEMF010000067.1:0-35084 GCA_034717975.1 Campylobacterota bacterium | reverse complement strand
TTTAAAGGTTTTATGAGAAAAGAGAGAGAAGTTTTAGAATGATCTGCCAGATGATGGCGGTGGTGATACCTGCAGCGAAACCGGCGATGACATCATCACCCATAACGCCCATACCCCCTTTTGTTTCACGGTCAATTCTCCCGATGATCGAGGGCTTTTTGATATCATAGATCCTGAAGAGTATAAAACTCAGGATGATCTGGATGGCAATGCCGTTCTCCCAAGCAAAGAGTTCAGACGAGGTAAACATAACTGCAGGTGCGATAGAGAGGGCAATCCACATTCCGGCGAGTTCATCGAGTACAATTCGTTTGTCATCATGGATACCGCTTTGAGCCTCATAAAGATCGACCATCTTGATACCGGCTACGGTGGCGAGAAGGGCAGCTAAAAAGAGTGTCTGTGGTCCAAGCAGAGCGAGAATGGCAACACCGACAGGCAATGAGACAAGGGTTCCGACAGTACCCGGTGCTTTTGGTGCAAGACCACTGTATCCGACGGTGAGAAAAAACCAATTCATCCGGGTATCCTTTAAGTCAGTGAGGTGGTCTGATAGAGCTTCATCAGTTCAGAATAGAAATCAGCTTCGGAGTGCTCTTCGATAAGCCCCTGAACCGGCATAATTGCATTGTATAGCTTCTCAATATTTTTAAAACGACCCGGAAACAGGTGTGTCAAGATGGTAGCAGATATCTCTTTTCGCATAAGTACAGCTGGTGGAATAACACCCGTTTTAATCAGTTCCAATATGGCATCGGAGTGATAAGAGATGTGGTGATGTCTTCCATGCGGACAGGTTTTGGTACTGACCAGTGTGGTGCACTGATCGCAATAGACATACTCCGAAGCGATGTTGATATTGATATTGATGCCTTGAAGCCGGTCGATGACGGATTTATTGGCATTGTGGTCATAATACATACCCACTCCGGCGTGGTTTTGACCGATCATCAGTTGATCACATCCGTAATTGCCGGCGACGATGGCATCGATGATAACCTCATTGGAGCCGGCAAAAAGATAGCTGTTTTCCAGGGTAACAATGATGACACGGTTTTGTGGTAGAAAATTGTTGATAAAGTGTTTGAGCGTATGCTCTCGAAGTTCGTATGGCAGTCCGCTGTTTTGATAAGGTTTCAGTAAAAAGAGGACGATAAGGTCAGTGCTTTCAAGCGTTTGGCGAATCAGGCGTTCATGGGCCCTGTGAAGCGGATTGACAGCCATCATGATAGCTGTTGTGTGTTGTGCATTGATACGCGCTTTGGCATCCAAAATAAACTGTTTTGTTGCTTCAAGTTTTGTTGTATCGATACTGTATTCACCCGACACCGAGTAGCTGCCCAAACGCTTACTGGTTGAGGCTACCCCGGGATGTGAGCGATCATCGCTTCCGTAGATTTGGCGCAGACGTTCCTGGATATTGATGGGAAAGACTTCATCAACCAGAAGTTCACCAACCACTTCTCCCGCATGGGTAATTAGATCAAGGGTTTCTCCAGAGTGGGCAGTTTTCAAAACCTCTTTGTTACGCTTTCCACTGGGAGCGAGTAGAAAAGGAAAGGGAAAGGTACTGCCGTCGAGCAGACCAGTTTTGAGCACTTCTGCTGCCTCTTTTTGATTGAGGAGTCTGTCAACAGGCTTAAGCAGTCCCGCTTTTACCAGTGAAAGGGCAGAGACCGCTTCACTATCAATAAAGAGAGTTCTATTTCTTTTTGATGATGCCATATTTTTTCCGCTTTTCCCAAAGACTTTTTCGTGAGATACCCAGTTTTTTTGAGAGTTCGGTATCGGGAAACTTATGCTGGTAATTAAGGACAATATATTTGACATAGTCTTCTATCGGAAGGATGTCTCCCTGTTCAAAAACATTGTTTTCACTTTTGATTTCGATAATGGCGTAATCGATTCCATCTATCATATCGGTGCTTGAAACGATGACTTCACGGTCGATGATCATATCCATGAAAGGTTTACGATCACTTTTTTTAAGGGTTTGGAAGTCACTGACATAAATCACAACGCTAGCGGGTTGAGAAGCAATCTCACTGAGTGCCTTCGGTGAAGTCAGTGAGACAAAATGCAAGGTCTTCTTATGCGTATCAGCATAGCGAAATGCGAAGGCGTCGGCATATTTTTGAAAACTGCTGGAGATAAAAAGCGGCTCTTCAATGCTGCTGAAGTCTTCTTCCAGATCGACAGCGTCAAAAGTATGGTTCAGGTAGCGTTCATACGCTGTATTCTGACGCTTGAGACGTTCATAATCTTGAAAGTGCTCAATCTTACGGATGAGTTCTTCAATCATAAACGGTTTTAAGATATAGTCTTTGGCACCGGCTTGCAACGGTTTTGAGACAGTATCGTTGCTGATGTACGCTACCATTAAAATGATGACAGCATTTTTATAGGCGTTAATTACCGGATAGAAATCTTGTCCATTAATACTTGTCGAGAGAAGTACCACGTCATAAGGAATGCCTTTAAGTGCCTCATTGGTAGAGCTGCTCATATCGCAGGTATGTCCAAGTTCACCCAGTTTGGCCGCAATACTTTGTGCCAAATAGATCTCATTCTCAATAATCAATATTCTCATTTATCCGTCCAGTTAAAATAGTTTAATGTAGCCGTAGCCATTACAGCTACACCCTCTTTACGGCCAATAAAGCCAAGTTTTTCTGTAGTAGTCGCTTTGACGTTCATCCGTGAGGCAGGAATGCACATCAATGAAGCGAGCACTTTACGCATATGTGTTTTGTACTCAGCCAGACGCGGTGTCTCTGCCGCAATGGTAACGTCGGCATTGACGATGATGTATCCAAACCGATGTAGCAGCGTAACTGTCTTTTCAAGTAAAAGTTTGGAATCCGCATTTTTATAGATGTCATCACTGTCAGGAAAAAGCATCCCGATATCACCCATTCCCGCAGCACCAAGAAGTGCATCAATGAGGGCGTGAATAGCGACATCGCCGTCACTGTGTGCTTTGAAACCGAAATCAGCATCGATATTGACACCGCCAAGTACCATCGGTTTGCCCGCTTCAAAAGCATGAACATCAAAGCCGTTGCCAAGGAGGGTCGCCGAAGCAGGCGGCTGAAGGCAAGGGACTTTTCTGAGATCGCTCAGGTAGGTGAGTTTGTGGGCATCGTCATGCCCCTCAATAAAGAAGCGGGTGCCGCCACTGGCTTTGATGGCACTGCTTTCGTCAGTATACTCATGCACGGTGTCAAGCGCTTTTTTCAAGATAGTGGTACGTGAGAGTTGAGGGGTTTGAATACGTTTGACATTATCACGGTTAATGGTCTCATCACCATAGACAATCGTATCAATGGATGGGAGATAGGGAACAATACAGTCTGCTTCTTCTTTGTGCTCAATCATCGTATTGAGTAGTTTGGTATCAATACAGGCACGGGCAATATCTGTGACGAGAACATACTCACTATCAACCAGCCTGAGGGCATTCTGTAGTGATTCCTGTCTGCTGTTTCCGCCTTCAACGACTATGTGGTCGGAGTAAGTGTCCATAAAAGTTACTTCATCAGGATGAGCTGTTATGATGATTTTATTAAATAAACCGCCGTTGTTGAGTCTATTTGTAACAAAAAGCCACAAAGGATCATGCCCAATACGAAGCCACTGCTTTTTAACAGGATGCTCAAAACGGCTTGAACTGCCTGCAGCAAGGAGAATAAGTGTTAAATCAGACAATATAACTCCTATTTCTCTTGAAATGTTACGAAATTATACAGTCAAAAAGCTTTTTTTTATCTTGTTTCTGTAAAATTGTTTTTCTATTTTCAACCATTATTAAAGTGGAAATTTTAAATGCTTCAGCACATATTTATGAAGCCCTTAAAGAAAATTGAAATTTTTTGTACTGCTCTTGATGCCGTAGCCTTTTTTAGTCAGCAGGGCTATATTACGCTCAAGTCTTCATAAGGAGAAAAATATGAGATCTACGTGGGTCGAAAAACGTAAAAACGACAAAGTCCGTACTCAGATGTACTATGCCAAACAGGGCATTATTACCGAAGAGATGGAATACGTAGCAAAACTGGAGAAACTTTCACCGGAGCTGGTTCGTTCAGAAGTGGCACGTGGACGTCTGATCATTCCTGCCAATGTCAATCATGCCAACCTGGAACCAATGGCGATCGGTATTGCAGCAACGTGTAAGATCAATGCAAACATCGGTTCATCTGCGCTGGCATCTGATGTGGAAGGTGAGATTGAAAAGATTCAGGTCTCTCAGCACTATAAAGCGGATACGGCCATGGACCTCTCTACCGGAGGCGATCTTGATGATATCCGCCGCAACGTCATCGCTAACTCAAAGATACCGATCGGTACCGTGCCTATCTACCAGATCTTGCATGATGTCAATAACAAGATCGAAGATCTGAGTATTGAGGTAATGCTTGAAGTGCTGGAGCGTCAGGCACAGCAAGGGGTAAGTTACTTTACCATTCATGCCGGCTTTTTGCTTGAGACAATGCCTAAAATTGCAAAACGTAAGATGGGGATCGTAAGCCGTGGCGGTTCTTTGATGGCTGCATGGATGATGCACTACCATAAAGAGAACCCGTTCTACACGGCGTATGATGAGATCCTTGATATCTGTGCAAAATATGATGTTTCACTCTCTCTGGGTGATTCACTTCGTCCGGGTTGTCTGGCGGATGCTTCAGATGATGCGCAGCTTGGCGAGCTCAAGGTACTTGGTGAATTGACACTGCGTGCCTGGGAAAAAGATGTTCAGGTGATGATCGAAGGTCCGGGTCATGTTCCGCTCAATCAGGTCGAGCGCAATATGAAGATCCAGCGTGAGCTTTGTCATGAGGCACCGTTCTATATCCTTGGGCCACTGGTTACAGATATCGCTGCAGGGTATGACCATATCTCTTCAGCAATCGGTGCGGCGGTTGGCGGCTGGCATGGTGCTTCTATGCTCTGCTATGTTACACCTAAAGAGCATCTCGGACTACCAAATGCCGATGATGTCCGTGAAGGGATCATCGCCTATAAAATCGCTGCACATGCTGCAGATATCGCCCGTGGCCGTGAAGGCGCCCGTGATGTCGATGATGCGATGAGTGATGCACGCTACGGTTTTGACTGGGAAAAACAGTTCGAACTTGCGCTTGACTCTGAGCGCGCACGCGAATACCATGATGAGACACTGCCTCAGGATATTTTCAAAGAGGCAGAGTTCTGTTCCATGTGCGGACCGAAGTTTTGCAGTTACAAGATTTCTCAGGATATCATGGATAATCCGGATGCGATTGCCAAGATCGCCGAAGAGGCGAAGACGGCAGTTTAGGTCAACACATGTTGCACGTAAGTGCAATACTTTAGTGCCATAGCGGCAAGCGTAGGGTTATGGGCTTTGCTCATATCACGTTCCAATAATAACGGACCGAAGTTTTGCAGTTACAAGATTTCTCAGGATATCATGGATAATCCTGAAGCCATTGCCAAAATTGCTGAAGATGCAAAAGCGGCAGGTTAAACCGTTTCATAACTTAAAAATTTAAGCATAATTGATTTAGGACAATTTTTATCTTATTTTATTTTGCTAAAGTTCTAAAATATACTTTACTCAACTTTCGCACATGAAAAACGGCTGTCATTCCGGGCTTGACCCGGAATCTAGTGGTTTTTATGTTTAAGACTTTGTAGCTGTAGACCCTGGATCAAGTCCGGGGTGACGGTATGTGCGAAAGTTGAGATACTTTAAATATAGATTCATAAGGAAGAAAATGACAGAAGAGATCGTCAAATCAGCGTTAAGCAGTGTTGCTTATCCAGGGTTTAGCAAAGACATCGTTACTTTTGGTTTTGTAAAAAATATAGAGATCATTGGATCGGATGTCAGTGTGACTGTAGAGATCACATCAAGTGCTCCGGAAGTGGCGCAGCAGATCACAGATGAGGCGACTGAAGCACTGCAAAAAGCAGGTGCTTCAACAGCAAAGATCAATATTCAGTCACCAAAAATGCCTAGAGAGAGCTCTTCAAAAGGTAAGAACATCGCACCACAGGTGAAGAACTTCATCATGGTCAGTTCGGGTAAAGGCGGGGTCGGAAAATCAACAACATCGGTGAACCTTGCCATTGCAATGGCAATGCAGGGTAAAAAAGTGGGTCTGCTGGATGCCGATATTTATGGACCGAATATCCCTCGTATGCTGGGTCTTGAAACGGTCAAACCTGATATCGAAGGCAACAAAGTCCTTCCACTTAAAGCTTATGGCGTTGAGATGATGTCCATGGGGTCATTGATGGAAGATGGTCAGTCTCTGATCTGGCGCGGTGCAATGATCATGAAAGCGATCGAGCAGTTCCTGCGCGATATTCTCTGGTCAGAGCTTGACTGTTTAGTGATCGATATGCCTCCTGGAACCGGTGATGCACAGCTGACACTGGCACAGAGTGTACCGGTGACGCTTGGTGTTACAGTTACAACACCTCAGATGGTCTCACTGGATGATTCCCGCCGCTCTCTGGATATGTTCAAAAAACTGAACATTCCGATCGGTGGTGTTGTTGAAAATATGAGCGGTTTTATCGCACCAGATACGGGTGTAGAGTACGATATCTTCGGTAAAGGGACAACTCAACCGCTTGCCGAAGAGTTTGACAGCAAGATCCTTGCCGAGATCCCAATCGAACCGGCAGTTCGTACGGGCGGTGACGAAGGAAAACCTATTGTCTACGCAGCACCGGAATCTGAAACAGCTAAACGTTTTATGGCAGCGGCAGAAGATGTATGGGCTCAGATCGATGAAATCAATGCCAATGGTGGTGTCGACAATGAATCAGTCCAGCCTACAACAGCTCCGGGAGTATCAGCCTGTTCAACAGGAGCTGCTCAACAGCAGCAATCAAGTGGCGGTGGCTGCGGCTGTAGCTAACCAATTTTCCCAATAACTGCCTATCGCAGTTACTGGGACTTCTATTTTTTCCTACTCAACACTTCAAATCCCTGACTTCAGGGCCTTTTAACTCTTCTTTTATCTTTGATGCAATAGAATCTTTCATAATTAAAATACAAATATTTGGAATTTTTATGAAAAGTAAAAACAAGGTTTCAGTTACCTTATTGATCATTATGACTTTTGTCTTTACCTTGATGATCGCTATTATCGCTTATGATATTAAAGATACAGGTGTTCGTGGTGCTCATGAACGTGCTGAAGCGGTTGCCAATGTTGTCAAGATCGGTTTGACATCACATATGCTCAATGGAACTATGGCAAATCGAAGTCAGTTTATTTCACAGGTAGAAAAACTTGAGCAGATGAAACGTGTCTGGATCGTTCGGAGTCCAAATGTTGTTACCCAGTACGGTGATGGTATGGAGAATGAATTTGTACGTGACGCGATAGATAGAAGTGTACTCAGTAGTGGGAAAATGGCAATTGATTATCAAGATAATCTGTTGGGGAGTACAACCTACCGTGTAACAATGCCCTATAAAGCAGAGCAAAATGGTCCTATCAACTGCTTACAGTGTCATGATGCGAAAGTCGGAGATACGCTCGGGGCAATCTCGATAGAGATGGACATGAATGATCTGAAGCTGCAAGGTCTGTCGACGGTTGGCTATACGGCTTTGATAGCCTTGGGAATGATAGTGTTCATACAGATCTTTTTCAATCGTCTGATTGGCCCCTATATGCTGATCTTTGAATCGATCCGGCAGGTAATGCGCCGGGCAGATGAAGGTGACTATTCACAACGTGTAGTAACAATGGAAAATGAGGATGCACAAGAGGTAGCAGGTTCGATCAATACATTGTTGGAAAAACTCCAGAGTACTATGAATGTGATTGAACAGAAAATTCATGTGTTTCTCTCTGAGCAGAAAGTCCATGAGAAAGACCCCTTAAAAGAGGTAAAAAATACAGTTTCAAGGCTTTCAGACATCTATCGTTTTCGCAAAGCGATCGAACATGATGAACGTATTGATGAGGTTTATAGTCGTTTTGCTCTGGTCCTGCGAGAGAAGTTTGGTCTGAATGATTTTAATTTTATCGAAGCAGATACTACCAATAACAGCACTGAAGTAGTGCATAGTGAAAAAGAGATTTTTTGTGATCTTACAAGTGGTTGTCGGGCAGATAGAACCAATACCGTGGTTGATTCGTGCCAGTTCAGTGATCTTTGCAGTAAAATGAATAATAAAGAGGTGCAGTATATCTGTGTACCGTATGCCGTTTCTAATGATATGGATTTTATTCTATCTATTATTACTCGGAGCAAGGAAGAGGCACAAAAAGTCAGGAACATGCTTCCCTCCATTAAGGATTATGTTGATGCGGCCAAGCCTGAGATCGTTAGTAAGAAGTTGACACTGATACTGGAAAAATCGGCTCGTACGGATGCATTAACGGGGCTCTATAATCGTCAGTACCTTGAAGAGAGTATTGCCATGATCGTTGAACAGTCAAAACGTACCCATATCTCTTACGGTGTTCTGATGGCCGATATTGATTATTTTAAAATGGTCAATGATACTTACGGACATGATGTTGGAGATGAGGCGATCAAGATTATTGCACAGACATTGCAAGAAAATGTGCGTGAATCTGACATGGTTGTCCGTTTTGGCGGTGAAGAGTTTATTGTGCTTCTTTATAACTGTGACAGTGACTATATCAATGCGGTCGCTGAAAAAATCAGAGAAGCGTTTGCCAAGAAAAAGATACGTGCCGGCAATACAGTTATCACTAAAACAATCAGTATTGGTGCCGTAGTCTTCCCGGACCAGAGTGAGAACTTCTGGCAATGCATCAAGTATGCCGATGTAGCACTCTATGAAGCAAAAAGCACCGGAAGAAACAGAGTGGTACTCTTTGACAGATCAATGTTAAAAGAGGGTGAGTTAGAAGAGGAGTATTAGGGTCTATCTTCCATACCAGAAAAGAGAGTCACGCTTTAGCTCTATTCTCTGAAGCTGTTATTACTCTACGGTAACACTTTTGGCGAGATTTCTTGGCATATCGACATCATTGCCAAGACGGATGGCAATTTCCATAGAGAGCAGTTGTAAAACTACCATCATCTCAAAAAATTCCAGCATATAGTGGTCGCGATCAGCCACCGGGATAAAATCATCGGCTTTATCAAAAAGTTTGTTGCTGATAGCACAGATGGTGGAGTCGCGGGCACTCAGCTCTTCGACATTACTTTTTGTCTTCTCATAGAGCATATGCTGTGGCATGAGAGCGATAGTAAAGAGTTCAGGATCGGCCAGGGCGATCGGGCCATGTTTCATCTCACCCGATGGGTAACCCTCTGCATGCAGGTAGCTGATCTCTTTGAGTTTAAGGGCACCTTCAAGTGCAAGCGGGAAGAAAACGTCCCGACCGATAAAGAAGAAACCATGACCGTGAAGGTAGCGTTTGGAGAGGCGGCGGAGGCGTTCATGCAGCTCATCGCTGACTGTCACACTGGCAGGAACTTCCCGCAGGTAGCCGATCTGCTTTTTGAGTGCTTCGGATGTGAGTGTATTGCGCAGTTTTGCCAGGTAGAGTGAGAGCATCCAGAATACGGCCATCTGGGTAGCAAAGGCCTTTGTCGAAGCAACCCCCTTTTCGATACCGGCACGGGTAAGGATCGTCGCATCAGCGAGACGTACCATAGAGGAGTTGTCAACATTACAGATGACCAGTGTTTTGAGACCGGCAGTTTTGGCCATTTTCAGAGTTTCAAGGGTATCGGCTGTCTCACCGCTCTGGCTGATCACGACGAAAAGTGTGTCTAGTGTGAGCAGCGGCTCTTTATATCGCAGTTCACTGGCAATCTCGACAGAACTTCGGATCTTTGAAAAACGCTCAAAGAGGTAGCTTGCAGCCAGGGCGGAGTGATAGCTGGTTCCACAGGCAACGAGTTTCACTTCATTGATACCATCGAAGAGTGAAAGATCAAGCTCCTCAAAAGCGATCTCCTCATCTTTGAGCCGCCCCAGCATGGTGTCGGCTATCACTTCAGACTGTTCGTAAATCTCTTTTTCCATAAAGAAACGGTAGCCCTCTTTTTGGGCAGAGAGTTTGGACTCCGGAAGTGCTGCAAATTGTAAAGCTGCAGCTTGATGTGTTGAATCAAATAGAGCGATCTCCTGAGGTGTGACATAGCCATATGCACCGTCATGGAGATAGATCACCTCTTTGGCATGGCCGATAAGCGGTGTATCGGAAGAGGCAAAATATTTTTCCTCATCGGCATTCACCCCGATGATCATTGGAGAACCATTCTTGGCAAAAAAGATCGTATCCGGCTCGGATTTGGTCACCAGCAAAACCGCATAAGCTCCATCAAGCTGCTCCAGCATGTCTTTGAAAGCGTCGAAAGCATTTTCAGCATGCTTGAGGTTCTGTTCAAAAAGGTGGACAATTACTTCCGTATCGGTCTGGCTTAGAAATTTAGCACCCTTGTTAAGGAGATCGGCTTTGAGTTCCTGATAGTTTTCGATGATACCGTTGTGGACTACATAAGAGGATTCGCCCAGGTGCGGGTGGGCATTGAGCTCTGTAGGTTTGCCATGGGTTGCCCAGCGGGTATGACCGATACCGATACCAAATCCATCTGGCTGAAAGGAGGAGGCTTTCTCCTGTAGGTTTTTCAGCTTTCCAACTGCTTTAAAAACGGTAAAATTTTTCTCTTGCAATACAGCGATTCCCGCCGAATCATAGCCGCGGTATTCAAGCTCCTTCAAACCATCGAGAAGTACTTCTTTAATGCCGTTCTGGCCGATATATCCAACAATTCCACACATCTATTTTTAATCCTCTGTCAGTAGCACAATAATATTTTGCGTATTATCACATAGTTTGGCACTCTTTTCGATTAAGAAGTGATCACGTGCACGCGTCTTGGTCGAGTGAATTTTAGCGGTGGCGATGTTAATATCATGTTCATCCAGCCTTTTGGCAATATAGGCCAGCAGTCCGCGCTGATTAGCCGTATAGATATTGAGCGCTGCGTAGGTTTTGGAGTGTTCACAATCTATGGTGATCTCCTCGGGTCTGATATCCGGCTTGTTCAAGGTGATCTGCTGTTCCATATCAAACGCCTCATCGACGATGGTCTCAATATGCTCGAGTGAATCGTGATCAGGAAGATGATAGAAATCTATCTTAAAGTACTTGATCTCGTCAAAGAGCGTAAATATCTCCATCGAGGCAACATCAAGATAGCTTAGTTTACCAAGCAGATAGCCAAGGTTTAACGGTATGCGGCGAAAAATCTCGATAGTGAGGCCACTTTCGGTACTGAGGCGAAAATCATACTCTTTCACCTCTTTGGCGTATTTGGCGATGGAGAGAATCTCTTCAGGCGTATGTTTGAAGTAGAAGAGGTTGGATTCCACACCTAAAATACGCTTTTTCAGGATACGCGGCAAGGTGCTGAACTCTTCCAGTTTTTTGATACGCCGTTCAACTTTAAGGCGTTTTGTGGCATCGGTAATGCGGTCGCTCTGATCGACAATTGCCATAGAGGCATCATAAAGTTCACGCAGCAGTCTGGAGGTAAAGCTGTTATATGTTCCAGGCCCCACTCCATTGATGTCTGCATAGGTCAGAATATAGAGAAGAGTGAGGTTCTCTTTTGTTTTGATATTGGACATAAACTTGTAAAGCGTCTTCTCATTATGAATGTCTTCACGCTGGGCAACATCGCTCATAAGGATATGGTGTCTGACCAGGAGTCCGGCACGCTCTTGCATCTCGGCAGGCCATTTTAATCGCTTGGCATAGGCGATAATAAGTTTGAGACCAACCTCGCTATGGTCCTGTTTGCGCCCCTTCCCAGTATCGTGAAGCAGGACGGCTACTTTTAGCAGCAGTTTATCTTTAGGAAGAAGATTTTCATAGAGCTCTCTGACAAACGGTTCATCTATCGATTCCAGGGCTTTGATACATTTGATCGAGTGCAGATCAACCGGATAGTGGTGGTAACCGTCAAACTGGGGAAGGTGAAGCACTTTTTTAAATGCCGGGATAAGGTGGTGCAAAATACCTGCATCATAGAAGAGGCTCAAATAGGGATAGAGCTGTTTTCGCTCAAACAGTTTTCGCATCAGTGTATAGGTTTTTACCGGCAGGGGGTGTTTGATGGATGCATAGGTGAACTGAGAGAGAAAGCTCGGATCAAACCGCCATTTGATATCTTCCATGCCGATCAGCAGTTCGAGCAGCGTGTTGATGGGTTTTGGTTTATGGCTGTAAGTGGCATAGAGCCGTCCATCAATGGCATAGATACCGGGGGCGATGCGTGCCTGACGATAAGAAGCGATCATGCCCGGTTCACTGAAGTAGCGGCGCACTATTTTCTTGATGAAGATCTGGGCAAAACTGTTGATCCGCCATTGTGCTTCGAGTATTTTTGCCACCATCTTTCGTTCTGATGGAAAGCCGAGCATCTTGGCAACAGCAGGCATAAGTTCGAAGAGGAGCTGATCCTCCTGTCTGTCAGTGATGAGATGGAGGGCATTACGGACACGAAAAAGCAGCTCAAGGGCTATACGGTAGTCGCGATAAGCTTCATCGCTGAAGAGTCTGCCGCTGAGGTCTTTGAGATTGCTATTGCCGTAGATCGTCGTTGCGATCCAGAACAGGAGGTGCGAATCCCTTAGACCACCGACATTCTCTTTGATATTGGGCTGCATCGACCAGGGGTGCTTTTTGCGCCTCGTATGCGCCTCTTCGATTTTGGCAAGGATAAACCCTTTGGGATCATCATGGCGGATCTTGTTAAACTGACGCTGCGAGGCATGCCAGGCAAAGGGGGATCCATAGATAAGACGGCTCTCTATAAAGGCGGTACGGATGGTGATATCTTCCTGGGAAGCCCTGTAGATGTCTTCGACTTCGTGGACCCGATGGCCAAGCTTCATCCCTGTATCCCAGATCAGGTAGAGAAGTTTTTCGATAATAGTATTGGTATTGTAGCCTTCACAGGGTTCATAGACGATCATCAGATCAATATCACTGTGAATGGAGAGCTGTTCGCGCCCGTAACTGCCTAAGGCGATCAAAGCAATAGGGATGGAACCACGCATGGGCAGATAGTTGCCAAAGGTGCGTCGAAGCACTACTTTGTACATTTGGGTGAGGATCGTGTCAATCGTTTTTGTATGTGTGACTAAAAAGTCTTTTCCCTGCGATGATTCAAAGAGTTTGGGCAGAGATTTTTTGTATTCGATGAGATAGTTTTTAAAGAGTTTTGAGATCTCAAAATCGGAAGCGTTATGTTCGATAAGGTCTTCAATCTGAGTAGTTAGATTCATAAAATGCCTGAAAGGTGTATTTAAAGGTCCAGTTTATCCTTTTTGCTATAATGCGCGGATTAATTAAGGGATGGTTATGGACGTAACAGCAAAGATCAAAGCCGGCGAGCGGATCAATTTTGATGAGGCACTGTCACTGTATGAGATGGACCTTTTTGAACTGGGTGAACTGGCGGATATCAAACGCCGGGCTCTGCATGATAAGAAGACCTATTTTAATATCAACCGTCATATCAATCCGACCAATATCTGTAAAGATATCTGTAAATTCTGTGCCTATTCTGCCAGCCGGAAAAATCCTAAACCCTACACCCTTAAACATGAAGAGATTATGGATATCGTTGACGATATCGCTTCGCGCGGCATTAAAGAGGTCCATATCGTATCGGCCCATAACCCTGACACCGGACTGGACTGGTACACCACCGTATTTTCAAAGATCAAAGCCAAATATCCACAGCTTCATATTAAAGCCCTGACTGCCGCAGAGATCCATTTTCTCAGTGAAGAGTACCATAAAAGTTATGATGAGATCATCGATATTATGATTGAAAATGGCGTCGATTCACTGCCGGGCGGGGGTGCCGAGATCTTTGACGAAGAGGTGCGTGATTATATCTGCAAGGGAAAAGTGACCTCGGACCAATGGCTTGAGATTCACCAAAAATGGCATGAACGCGGACGCAAGTCAAATGTGACGATGCTCTTTGGACATGTCGAGAAGCGTAAAGACCGTATTGATCATATGATGCGTATCCGTGATCTTCAGGATAAAACCGGAGGATTCAACTGTTTTATTCCGCTGGTTTATCAAAGTGAAAATAATTATCTCAACGTCAAAGAGTTCATCACCGCGCATGAGATTCTCAAAACAATGGCTATCAGCCGTATTGTTCTGGATAATGTTCCAAACCTCAAAGCGTACTGGGTGACGTCAACGGTTAACCTGGCGCTTGTTGCCCAGGAATTTGGTGCGAATGACCTGGATGGAACGATTGAGAAAGAGTCTATTAACTCTGCTGCCGGTGCCAAAAGTGCGCAAGGTGTCGACCTGGAAGAGTTTGTAAACCTCATTAAAAACAGCGGGTTTATTCCCGTTGAACGTGACAGTCTCTACAATGAATTGAAGGTTTGGTAATTACCGTTTCGGTCATCATCCCCGCCTACAACCGCGTTAATACGCTGGCCCGTGCGATAGAATCGGTCCTGAATCAGACTCGCAAGGCCGAAGAGATCATTGTCGTCGACGATGGTTCAACGGATGCCACGTCCGAAGTGGCAAAGATGTACCCAGAAGTACTGCTGCTCCGCCAGAAAAACATGGGTGTCTCCTCCGCCAGAAACAATGGCATTATGATGGCCTCATCCGATTGGATCGCTTTTTTGGACTCTGATGACAGCTGGCATCCTGACAAGCTGGCCAGACAGATGACACTCCATAAAAAAGAGCCCGATTTAAAGATTTCTTACACGGATGAACGGTGGATCCGTAACGGTGCAGAAGTGTCCCTTCCTAAAAAGTATTGCAAACCCGCTAAAACCACTTTTATGAACTCACTTGAGTATTGCAATATCGCACCATCATCAGTAGTAGTGCATCGCTCTTTGTTAGAGAGGGTCGGTCTGTTTGATGAAGCATTGGAAGTGTGTGAAGATTATGATCTCTGGCTACGGGTTTTAGCGAAATATGAGGTTGGCTTGATCAGTGAGAAACTGATCGACAAATATGGCGGCCATGACGATCAGCTCTCCCTGAAGCACTGGGGAATGG
Organism: Campylobacterota bacterium; assembly: GCA_034717975.1. GTDB lineage: Bacteria > Campylobacterota > Campylobacteria > Campylobacterales > Sulfurimonadaceae > BB26. The sequence continues at coordinate 20,019 of JAYEMF010000067.1, read as the reverse complement.
ATCGGTTTCGGGCACGCGCCCTTGAAAAACACCTCGATGGTGACGATGATAGCATTGTTCGTCAGGTTCTGATCGGCAAATATGAACAGCTGCACGCCGGAGCGCTCAAATATAAGCGTTTTGAGGATGCCGCACATTACGGGGCGCGAATTGAGCAGCTTAAAGCCGGGTATTGATCTTTTTTATGCGTTTTGTAACACAAATATAACCTCTGTCTGGATATAATTTCACTTAAATTAACAGAGAAGCGAAGATAATGTCCGATTCCCTCCTTTTAGCCTCAGCCATGATTATAGCTCTTATTATCATTTTGCCCCTGCTTTTCCATCTTACCCGCTATCTCGGTGCAAAAAGTGATAATGTACGAAAAAACGAGCCTTATGAAGGGGGTGTCCGCCTTACTCATAAAGACCCTACCGATATCTTTAATGTCAAGTTCTTTCTTGTCGGTATTATTTTCCTGATCTTTGATGTTGAGGTGCTCTTTATGTTTCCCTGGGCACTGAACCTGCGGGAGTTGGGACTCTTTGGCGTGATGGAGATGTTTGTCTTTATCGGACTGCTCGTCGGTGGGCTGATCTATGTCTACAAGTCAGGAATCTTGCGATGGACCTGAGTAACAGCAATCTGCTTGGCGACAGTATCGTCACAACAAAAGTGGATGCGGTGGTCAACTGGGGCAGACAGTCCTCACTCTGGCCGTTTGTGTTCGGTACGGCCTGCTGTGCGATCGAGTTTATGGCAACTGCGGCCAGCCGCTACGATATTTCCCGTTTTGGTGCGGAGGTACTCCGATTTTCACCTCGTCATGCTGACCTTCTGGTTGTTGCCGGAACAGTAAGCTATAAGCAGGCTCCCATTCTCAAGCAGATCTACGATCAGATGCCGGAACCAAAATGGGTGATTGCGGTCGGTGCCTGTGCTTCCACCGGCGGTTTTTATGACAACTACACGACACTGCAGGGGATCGATGAGATCGTTCCCGTAGATGTCTATGTCGCCGGTTGTCCTCCGCGTCCGGAGGCGATGCTTGATGCGGTGATCCAGATCCAGAAGCAGTTGTGGAGAGAGCCGACATTTGAAGTGCGAAACACGGAATTCAAAGGTAAACTTGATGAAGAGTGAGTGTATGCCTTGTCAGCCGTTATTGGAGCAGTTTGAAACCGCTTCGTTACTTAAAATGATGGGTACAACGCCGATGATTCTGGCAGAACCGGGAAAACTGGTTGAGATGGTGCGTTATATGAAAGAAGCGATGAGCTACACGTTGCTGCTGGATATTACAGCCGTTGACAACCTCGCGATGCCGCACCCCTCTTCAAGCCGATTTGAACTGGTATATCTCTTCCGACATAGTGGCTTTAAAGAAGTTATGGCCTTGAAAGTAGCTGTGGGTGACCCGGAAGAGGGTGTTGCCACTCTGGTCCCTCTCTTTGAAGCGGCGGAGTGGCTTGAACGTGAAGTGTGGGACCAGTACGGTATTGTTTTTCAAAGCCATCCTACCCCTAAACGCATTCTTAACCACAATGAGTTTAAAGGGCATCCGCTTCGTAAAGATTATGAGATCACCGAAGGGCAGCAGTGTACCCAGACACAGGATATGATGGATGAGTTGAATCCGCTGCTCGAGGAGAGGGGACTGGATCAGGAACGCGATCAACTGATGATCCTGAACCTGGGACCTTCGCATCCGGCCAGTCACGGAACCATCCGGACGCTGGCAGCACTTGATGGTGAGAAGATTGTTGCCGGGGCAAGTGAGATCGGCTACCTTCACCGCGGTTTTGAGAAGAGTTGCGAAAACCATACTTACAATCAGATCATCCCCTACACGGATCGACTGAACTACTGTTCGGCATTGATGAACAATATCGCTTTTGTCAAAACTGTTGAGGAGATGATCGGCATCACACTGCCTGATCGCGGTATTTTTATCCGGGTGATCCTTGCCGAACTCTCCCGTGTTATCGATCACCTTGTCTGTCTGGCAGCAGGACTGCTAGATATGGGAGGGCAGACGAACTACTGGTACCTCTTTAATCCGCGTAACGATGCGTATGACTTTTTAAGTAAATTGACCGGTGCGCGACTGACCAACAGCTACATGCGTATCGGCGGGATGACGCATGATCTCTATGAGGGCTGGAAAGAAGATCTCGACGATGTACTGAAGAAGATTGACACCGGTATCGCCGAGACGTTGAAGATGACCGAGCATAACCGCATCTTCCAGGACCGTCTGCAGGATGTCTCGCCGGTAAGTGCCGAGCAGGCGATCGCCTATGGGTTTACCGGTCCCAATCTTCGGGCAAGCGGCGTGGCGTACGATCTGCGTTTTGCTTCACCGCACTACTATTATGATACCTTCGATTTTGATATGGTCGTCGGTTCGGTGGGCGATACCTATGACCGATTGATGGTACGTTTTGAAGAGATGTTACAGAGTATGCGTATTATCCGTCAGGCAGCTGCGTCGATCCCGGATGGTCCGATCAATGTAGCTGATCACCGGATCACGATGCCGCCAAAACCGGCTGTCTATAACACCATCGAGGGGACTATAAATCAGTTTAAACTGGTCTATGAAGGGGTTAAAGTTCCCAAAGGGGAGTATTATGGCGCTTTTGAAGCGGCCAATGGCGAGCTTGGATTCTATATTGTGAGTGACGGCAGTGGAACACCCTATAAAGTAAAAGTGAGAGCACCGAGTTTCGTACATATGGCAGCCTATCCGAAGATCATTGAGAATTATCAGGTGGGGGATGCCATTTTGACCTTGGGAAGCCTCAATATTATTGCCGGGGAGATGGATAGATAATGTTCGCGTTTAGTAATGAAAACCGGGAAAAGATCGAAGCACTTAAAAAACGTTATCCCTCTCCAAAAGCACTTTCGCTACCCTGCCTCTGGATGGCACAGTACCAGGAGGGGATGATCTCGCTGGAGGCAATAGAGGAGATTGGCAAACTGACTGACACGCCGCCGATGGAGATCTACCGTGTGGCAACATTTTATACGATGTTCAATCTTGAAGAGGTCGGAAAGTACCATATCCAACTCTGTAAAACACTCTCCTGTGCGCTGTGCGGCAAAGCAGAGATGCTCGATCATCTCAAAAAGCGTTTGGATATCAACGTGGGGGAGAGCAGTGAAGACGGGCGCTATACATTGACCCAGGTAGAGTGCCTTGGCTCTTGTGGTACCGCACCTGTTATGCAGATCAACGACCGCTACTATGAAAATCTGACCCCTGAAAAGATTGATGATATCCTGAAGGAACTCAGATGAGAGAGAGCCGAATTGTAAGCCGAAAGTTTGACATTGAAAACAGCCATACCCTTCAGGTGGCGAAGAAGCACGGCGGTTATAACGCCGTAGCATCGGCATTTGCACTCTCAACAGAAGCGATTATTGAGATCATTAAAGAGAGCGGCCTGCGCGGTAAGGGCGGCGGCGGTGCACCGGCGGGCAATAAATGGGCACTGATGCCCCAAGATGATGAACGGCCCTCTTACCTTGCCGTCAACTGCGACGAGAGCGAACCGGGCACGTTCAAAGATCGTCAGATCATCACGAAAGACCCGCATCTGCTGATAGAGGGGATCATCATCACCTGTTATGCCATCAAAGCGCATGACGCATACATTTACATTCGTGGCGAATATTATCAGTTTCAGCAGACGCTTCAGCAGGCGATTGATGAAGCGTATGCCGAGGGTATTCTCGGAGAGAAAGTAATGGGGCATGACTATCGTCTTGATATCACGATCCATCGTGGAGCAGGTGCATATATCTGTGGCGAAAAATCGGCACTTCTGGAGTCGATGGAGGGCAAACGGGGGCATCCGCGGCTTAAACCGAAACAGAAAGAGCCGGAGTGGTATTTTGACAATCCTACTCTGGTCAATAATGTCGAAACAATCGCTTCCGTACCCTATATAGTTAAACACGGTGCCAAAGGGCATCGTGACTTCGGTACAGAACACAGCCCCGGAACACTGCTCTTTGCCATGAGCGGCCATGTAGAGACCCCGGGAGTGTATGAAGCAGAGTTCGGTACACCGATGCTGGAGTATATTAATCACTTCGGCGGCGGTGTCCGCGGCGGAAAAAAATTGAAAGCCGTCATTCCCGGCGGTGCATCGACCGCGGTATTGACAGCCGATGAGGTGGCGTGTGCCAACCTTGATTACGAGACCTTAAAAGTGATGGGGAGTGCATTGGGCACTGGCGGAATGATTGTTATGGATGAAGATACCGATATGGTCGAAGCCCTGAAAAATCTGCTGGAATTTTATCATCACGAATCATGCGGACAGTGTACACCGTGCCGCGAAGGAACAGGCTGGAGTGATACCTTGGTAGGCAGAGTGCTTGATGGCGAGGGCTCGGGTGAAGATCTTGATAAACTGCTGGAACTGGCCGATACAATGGACGGCAAAACTATCTGCGTCTTTGCTCCGGCAGTGGCGATCGTTATCCGCTCATTCATCGGTAAGTTTCGCAGCGAATTTGAAGCGAAGGGAACGCGATGAGTCAGGTGCAGATTACGGTCGACAATGAGAGCCTTACAGCAGAGACAGGCTCTTTGCTTATCGATCTTCTTATCAAACACGAGATCAAGGTGCCTTACTTCTGTTACCATGAAGCTCTGGGTGCGGATGGAAACTGCCGGATGTGTATGGTGGAGATCGAGGGACAGAAACGGCCGCAGATCGCTTGCGATACTTTGGTAAAAGAGGGGATGATCGTCCGTACCAAAGGGGAAAATATAGACGGGGTACGTCGAAATATCCTCGAGCTGGAACTCATCAATCACCCGGTTGACTGTCCTGTCTGCGATCAGGCGGGTGAGTGTAAACTCCAGGATTTTTACATGGATCATGGCCTGTATGACTCGAAGATCGATCAGGCCGATAAAGTCCACCATCGTAAACATGTCGATCTTGGCAGCAATGTTATGCTTGATCAGGAGCGTTGCGTTCTGTGTGCCCGCTGTACACGTTTTACCGATAAGATCACCGGAACCCACGAACTTGGCATTATCGGACGGGGTGATCACGCCTGTGTGAGTACGATGCCGGGGAAAAAGCTTGACAACCCGTATGCTATGAATGTCGTTGATCTCTGTCCGGTCGGAGCATTGACTAGCAAGGATTTCCGTTTTGCCCAGCGGGTCTGGTTTCTGACATCGACACCATCGGTCTGCCACGGTTGTGCCAAAGGGTGCAATATCTTTATTGACCATAACCGTGAAAAATATAAGGACGACAGGATCTACCGTTTCCGACCGCGTGAGAACAGCGAGGTCAACGGCCATTTTATCTGTGATGCGGGACGCCTCAGTTATAAAACACTCCAGGAAAATCGCCAACTGGAATCACTTGTGAGTGGAGAGGTCGTTGAACAAGATAAGGCAGTGACAGCATGTCTACATATGGTTGAAGCAAATGGTGAAAAGATTGTTATGCTTGCAGATGCGAATCTTTATACGGAAGAGCTCGAAGCAATTCAGAAATTTGCAGACGATCTCGGGGCGAAGCTTTACGCTCCGATGGCGTGTTATGCGGATGAAGATTTTGGTGATGACTGGCTCCGCTCTTCACAGCGTGCAGCCAATGCAAAAGCCGTTGAAGAACTTGGTATTGCGACTGACATTCCAGAAGATGAACCGATCGGGCTCTTGATCAACTTCAACCATCCTGATGCCGATGCGCTCACGGCCGATGCATGTATCAGTTTCCAGACACATCAGGCGATGAATGCAGGTCTGATCCTTCCGCTGGCTACATTCTCTGAAAGTTCAGGGTCGCTTAGCAATGAAGATGGAGTCGAACAGTTCTGTGCCAAAGCAGTCTACCGTAACGAGCCGGTACCGACGGTGAGTGAATGGATCGATCTGCTGCAAGGAGTAAGCCGATGAGTCTGGCAGCCATTATCGTCGCTATCTGCTCCTTTGCACTGGGTGCTCTGCTGGCACTGATGATGATCCCGATACTGGTCTGGCTGGAGCGGCGTGGCGCGGGGCTGATACAGGACCGTCTGGGACCGAACAGGACCAATGTCGCAGGGTTCCGTCTGGGTGGTGTAGTGCAGTCATTTGCCGATGTCGTTAAACTGGTCTTGAAGGAGGAGTATTACCCTTCGCATATCAAGAGCGGCCGGTGGCTGATGATGCTTGCGCCAGTGATCACTTTCGTAGCGGCACTGCTGGCTTTTATGGTGATCCCTTTTGCGGACAATATCGTTATTAACGGTGAGAGTCTGCCTGTTCAGCCGCTGCCGGTTGATTATGGCGTACTGTGGTATATGGCGATCGGAGCGGTTGGCGTGATCGGTATCTTTTTTGGCGGCTGGCTGAGCCATAACAAATACGCACTTTTAGGCTCCTCGCGTGCAGGTTCTATGATGCTGAGTTATGAGTTACCGCTTGGCCTGAGCGTTATTGCTTTTGTCATTACCTACAATACGATTGATTTTAATGCAATGGTACAGTGGCAAAGCGGAACGCTTCTGGGGTTTTTACCGGCCTGGGGTGTGATCGTTCAGCCGCTTGCTGCCGTGATCTTTATCGTTGCGCTTTTTGCCGAAACCAATCGGGCTCCGTTCAGTGTTTCCGAGGGTGAGAGTGAGATCGTCGCCGGATATATGACCGAATATACGGCGATGAAGTTCGCAATGTATTTTATGGGGGAGTATGTGGCGATGAATACGGCCAGTGCCGTGATCATTACGATGCTTTTTGGCGGTTATCAGCTTCCCTGGGTGAGTACGGCGTATCTGCTGGAACACTTCACTTATTTTGCCTGGGGCCTGATGTTCGTCCTGCCGCTCATCGTTTACGGGATGATCCGCTGGATGCGAAAAAACAATTGCGTCCGTTCTTCGGTCGTGAGCGATGGCAGTCGGGAATTTGAGACGAAAGTACTTACCGTTGCACTGATCGGGATGACGCTGTTGATTGAAGCTATCTTGCTCTACCTTACTCTCTTCCCTTCAGCTTTGGGGACGTCTATCGCCGTGACACTTCTGCAGGTGGCTGTTTTTGTTACCAAGCTGATGCTTTTCAATCTCTTTTTCATTCTGGTGCGCTGGACGCTTCCCCGTTTTCGATATGACCAGGTACAGCATCTTGGCTGGTATTATCTGCTGCCGCTCTCCCTGCTCAATCTTTTTATTACGGCAATTGTCGTCGTGGGAGTGACCTGATGGACCATAAGATCAAAGTTGTTCCGCGTTACGGCAGGAGCGTGAAAGATAAACTCTACCTGCCGGCTGTTTATGAGGGTATGAAAATCACCTTCAGACATCTCATGGGGAATGTTGCCGACACCAATGCCATTGATGCACTGGAGTATCCTGAAGAGCAGCCGACTGATATCACTGATCGTTATCGTGGTCTGCATCGGTTGACGCATCGCGAAGATGATTCGATCGCCTGTGTGGCCTGTTTTATGTGTGCGACCGCCTGCCCGTCAGAGTGTATCTTCATTGAAGCGACAGAGCGTGAAGACGAGATGGATGAGAAGATGCCTAAACGTTTTGCGATCGATACCCTTGAGTGTGTCTTTTGCGGCTACTGTGTTGAAGCCTGCCCGTGTGATGCGATCCGGATGGATACAGGTATCTTCTCTTTGACCGGTAACAGACGTGAAGATTTTCTCCTGGAAAAGGAGCAGCTGCTTGCCCATAAAGGTGCATTCGGAGAGGAGAAGAGCCGTGCTCGAAAATAGTATATTTGCCATGTTGGCGCTTTTTCTTGTTGGCGGTGCTGCCGGCATGCTCTGGTTTAAGCAGACGCTCTTTAGTGCATTTAGCTTTATGGTAGCTATGCTGGCACTGGCCGGGATATTTGCCCTGCTGGAGAACAGCTTTCTCTTTCTGGCACAGATCATGGTCTCTGTCGGTGCGGTTGTGGTACTTGCATTGATGGTCGTTGTTTCGGTAAACCTCAAAGAGGAAAATCTTCCTCAAGAGCCGCTGAAACTGCAGTGGATGCTCCTCTCAGCACTTCTGGTCACCCCATTTTCCATATTGATGTATAAGTCGTTGACCTATCTGCATCGAAGTTTTGAAAATACAAAAGAGGGTTATGGCACCCTGAAGATGATGGGCGATGAACTTTTCAGCTCCTGGGTCCTGCCATTTGAAATTGTCTCAGTGCTGCTGCTCACGGCGATGGTCGCTGCCATCGTTATAGCCAGAAAGGAGAGTTCTCATGACGCCTGAACCATTTTTTATGCTCGCTACACTGCTTTTTAGTATGGGGTTGATCGGCATTGTCAGTCGCAGAAATCTTTTCGTGGTCTATATGTCGATCGAGCTGATGTTAAGTGCTGTCAACCTTCTGCTGGTGACATTTTCACGCCTTTTTGGCGATATGAACGGCTCCGTTATGGTTCTGCTTCTGATCGCTGTTATTGCAGCAGAAGCCGCCGTTTTCCTGGCGATGATCATTCAGCTAGTACGCAGTAAACGTTCGCTTGACAGTGATAGCTTCGCAAACTTAGTGCAGACAAAAGAGGGCGCATGAGTGCATTGATCTATATTGTCCTGATCCCCTTCTTTTCGGCACTCTTTTTGGGCGTTGTCTATCTCGCCAATCCATCAAAAGAGCGCTACCGGTTCTATTCATTTGTAGGGATATTAGCACCTGTCATGAGTACTGTACTCGCTTTAACGGTAGGCTGGGAGATGCTTCATCGTGAAATGGATGCTGTGTTTCACACAACGCTCTTCGAGTGGATCGCTCTGGGTGATTTCAGGATAGCAGTAGCTTTTATGGCCGACCGGCTGAGTGTCGTTATGATCTCGTTTATTACGCTTATCGGTACGCTGATCCATATCTATGCCGCAGGGTATATGAAGGGTGACCCGGCATTTGGCAAGTTTTTCACTTATTTCAATCTCTTTATGGGAAGTATGCTGCTGTTGGTGCTCGCAGACAACCCTATCATCATGTTTGTCGGATGGGAGCTGGTCGGACTCTCATCCTATCTGCTGATCGGTTTTTACTACAGTGACCCTGCCAATGTCAAGGCGGCAAACAAAGCCTTTATCCTGAATCGGGTAGGGGATTTTGGTTTTATTATGGCACTGGCCCTGCTGTTTGTTGCACTGGAGGGAAGCGGCTACACCTTTGCAATGATTCAGGCTGAGATAGGCACTGTTGATACGGCTTTGTTGCCACTGATAGGTCTCTTGCTCTTTGTCGGGGCGATGGGGAAATCGGCACAGATTCCGCTCTATGTCTGGTTGCCTGATGCGATGGCCGGTCCGACACCGGTTTCGGCACTGATTCATGCGGCGACGATGGTCACGGCCGGTGTTTACATGGTGGCCCGTTTTGGCTTTTTATACAATGAAATCCCTCAGATTGGCGAGATTATCGCTATGGTCGGTGCCGTATCTGCACTCTTCGCCGCTGTTATTGCCATCTATCAGGATGACATTAAAAAAATTCTTGCCTATTCGACGATGTCGCAGCTTGGTTATATGTTTATTGCGGTCGGACTTGGAGCCTACAGCAGTGGAATTTTTCATGTCTTTACCCACGCCTTTTTCAAAGCACTGCTGTTTATGGGAGCGGGGGCCGTGATCATCGCCCTGCATCATGAACAGAATATTTTTAAAATGGGCGCGCTGCGTCGTCATCTGAAGCTGGTCTATCTGACCATGCTGATTGCGACACTGGCCATCAGCGGTATCCCGCCGTTTGCAGGTTTCTTCAGTAAAGATGCCATTCTGGCAGCAGCTTTTGCTTCGGAACATTATCTTATCTGGGGGATGGGTACGCTGACGGCTCTGCTGACCGCTTTCTATATGTTCCGGATGCTTTTTACCGTTTTTCATGCAAAGGGAGAAGAGCATACCTCGCTTCATCACTTGCCAAAAACGATGACGTGGCCGCTGGTGGCATTGGCCATTGGCAGTGCTACGGCAGGTTTTCTCGGAATGAATGAAGCTTATGGCGGCAGTAACTGGTTCGCATCGTTTATCGCTTTGCCTGATGTCGATCTGCATCTCTCCCACACAGAAGAGTATCTTCTTGGAGCTCTTAACGTTCTGATGGGAGTCATCGGTATGGGATTGGCCTACAAACTTTTTGCGACAGAAGCCATGCCGCCAGAGCGTAAAGTGCTTTGGAAACGTGTTGTCATCAACAAGTTTTATATCGATGAACTCTATGAAGGCGTTATTGTCAGACCGCTTCTGGGGATGAGCAACCTGTTTGACCGGGTGATCGATCGCCATGGGTTTGATGGCGTGATTCATCTTTTAGTCAATAGTTACAGATCTGCCGCTGCCCTGTTTGCCCAGCTGCAAAACGGCAAAGTGCGCTATTATGCGCTATATATCCTGGCAGGGATCGCTGTTATGTCAGTCTCTATGCTTAGTGCTCTGGAGGGAATGTAATGGAACAGATCCTCTCTGACATCATCTTTTTGCCGCTCTTTGCTGTGCTGCTCTTGGGTCTTTTGCGTGTGCCGCTCTATTGGCTTCGTCTGGGTGCAGCGCTGACTTCACTGACTGTTTTGCTCCTTGTTGCTGTGGTGATAGCCAATTTTGATCCGGCGGGCAAGATGCAGTTTGTTCGGGTCCTGCCCTGGATTCAAAACTCAGGTATTACCTACTATGTAGGTGTTGATGCCCTCTCGCTTGTATTGCTGGCTCTGATTTCACTGTTGATGCCTATTTTATATATGTACATGTGGAAAGAGGAGCGCAAAGGGTATTGGTACAATATGCTGCTGCTTCAAACGGGTGTTACCGGTGCCGTACTTTCACTGGATATGATCCTCTTCTATCTCTTCTGGGAGACGATGCTCCTGCCGATTTTTGTAATGATCGGGCGTTATGGCAATGGCGAACATCAGTACAACGCGATGAAGATCGTCTTGATGACCATTCTCGGATCGATGAGTATGCTCTTCTCTATTCTCTATCTCGGCTACACATTTTTTGAGACGACAGGAAGCTGGAGCTTTGCCCTGGATGATTTGGCCTCGCTGAGTTTTGATGCGAAAACATCGATCTGGCTGGCGGCAGGCTTCCTGCTCGCATTCGCCATAAAGATCCCTCTGCTTGGATTTCACACCTGGATGGCTCCGGCTTATGGCTCTTCACCAACTCCGGCAGTTGTGATTATGTCGGCGATCATGGCCAAACTTGGTGTTTATGGTATCTGGCGATTTGGGTACGGCCTGTTCGAAACGACACTGACCTATTATGCTCCCTATATTATGCTTCTGGCTATTGTCGGCATGCTCTATTATGCGATTCATGCCATCAATGAGCAGAATCTTCGCCGCATGTTTGCCTACTCGTCTGGTTCACACCTCTCCCTCATTGCACTGGGGATCTTTTTGACCAACAGTTATGCCTGGGGCGGAAGTCTCTATTTTATTGCGACCCATGCTTTGGCATCGGCCGGTATCTTTTTAATGATCGGTCTGCTCTATAAACGTGCCGGATCCGTTACCATTGACAATCTTGGCGGCATCGCCTCCTCCGCGCCCCGTTTTGCTTTTTTCTTTGTCTTTTTCTCACTCAGTATCGCCGGGCTTCCGGGAACAGGCGGGTTTGTTGCCGAACTTCTGATCATCATCGGTGCATTCAAGGCAAATATCTGGATCGGTGCATTGACAGCTACCACGATGCTATCTGCTATGCTCTATATCTTCTGGATGCTGCAGCGTACCATATTTGGTCAGCCAGGCAGCTGTACTGCATCCTTTAAAGATCTGGATTTACGGGAGATGTTAATGCTTGCACCGATCCTTGTATTACTTCTGCTTACCGGGATTGCACCTTCACTGTTTATGCCTTTATTTGAACCGCAGATCAACAGTACATTGGCAGAGGTGATGCGTACTATAGGAGGTATGCAATGATCCATGAAATTATACAGATTTTGCCTATGGCAATTATTGTTATTGGTGCCTTTGTCCTGATGCTGCTTAGCCGAAACCGCGCATTTGACTTGAATAAACTGAATCTCGTCGCTGTCTTTTTCCTGGGACTCTCTTTTGTACTTGAACTGCCAAACTTTGGTAGTGGGAATGTAGTCTACAGTTTCCCTGATATTTTCGGTTCCATGTATGTCATCGATGATTTTTCAACCCTTTTTGATCTGATGTTTACAGCAGGGGCGATGCTGACCCTGCTGATCAATACCGACTACTTCAAAAGTCGAAACTACTACAATGGCGAATATTTTGCTTTGATCCTTTTTAGTGTTTTTGGGATGATGACACTGGCCCATGCCAATGAACTGGTTACGGCATTTATCGCCCTGGAGATTGCATCACTCAGTGTCTATGCACTGGTGGGATACCACAAAAACAACAAGATCAGCTCCGAAGCGATGATGAAGTACCTGATCCTCGGATCGATGACCGGGGCATTTTTTATTTTGGGAACAGCACTGATCTATGGGGCAGTCGGCTCAACAAATATGGGTGATATTGCTGCGCATATCAGAGCAACCGGTGATCAGGATCTGACACTGATCACTGTAGGCGGTACTTTTATTATGGTGACGATCATGTTCAAGATCGGTGCCGTCCCCTTTCACTCCTGGGTCGTTGATGTCTATCATGGCGCACCGTACCCGGTTACGATGTTTATGGCCTCAACCTTTAAAATCGCACTCTTTGCCATCGCATTGCGACTCTACCTTATCGACTTTGCCGCGGTGAGTGCAGTCTGGACCGAGATGCTTCAGGTTCTTACGATTTTGACACTGCTCGGCGGATCATGGCTGGCGATTACACAGTCAAAGGTTAAGCGAATGCTCGCGGGATCGAGCATAGTTCATAGTGGCTATATGCTTATTGCCATCGCATCGATAGGTCTTGGCTCAGAAATGGCTGCACCGGCGATCATGTTTTACCTGATCGCCTACTTTTTAAGTGCGGCAGGTGCTTTCGGGATTTTGAGTTTTATCGCTTCTGAAAGTAAAAAACAGATGACCTATGAAGATTTTAAAGGCTTTGCACAACGGCGTCCCTATCTTGCGCTGATGATGGCAGTCTTTATGCTGTCACTCTCAGGTTTTCCTTCAACGATCGGTTTTCTCGGAAAATTTTATATCTTCACGGCGGCTATTGAGTCGGGCCAGATACTGCTTGCCGGCCTGGGGATAATTACTGCTTTTATTTCGGTCTACTATTACTTTAAACTGATTGCAATGATGTACTTTTATCCTTCAACTCAAGCAGAAAAGAAATTTTCTTTTGACCTGAGTATCAGTCTCATCGCTTTGATGGCTCTGCTCATTATTTGGGGCGGTATAGGAACGGGACTGATTCCGTTTATTCCTGGTGTAGATGGGTTTATCGATATAGCACAACTGGCAATAGCTTCACTCAATCCGGCGCAATAATAGTTGAACACACTTTTTAGTTTTGCTTCGTTATAATCCTGTTACTAAAAACAACCGAGGATCGTCCATATGGTTTTAATGATCGACAACTATGATAGTTTCACCTACAATATTGTGCAGTATTGTCTGGAACTTGGTGCCGATCTTAAAGTCATCCGCAATGATGAGATGAGTATAGAGGAGATCAAGGCACTTAAGCCTGAAAAGATCATCATCTCACCCGGCCCGGCCACACCGGATGATGCAGGTGTCTCTCTTGACGTGATCGAACGTTTTCAAAATCAGGTACCGATTCTTGGAATCTGTCTGGGGCATCAAAGTATTGCCCAGGTTTTCGGCGGGAAAGTAGTGCGTGCCAAGAATATGATGCATGGCAAGACATCACAGATGGAGCGTCTGGGTGAATGTGCGATTTTCAACAAGATGCCGGAGATCTTTACGGCAACACGTTATCACTCGCTGATCGTAGAACAGGACTCCCTTCCGCAGAGCATTGTTCCGACCGCCTACAGTGAAGACGACCGTGAAATCATGGCACTGCAGATCAAGGACAAACCGATCTTTGGAGTGCAGTTTCATCCGGAGTCCATCATGAGTGAATTCGGCTATGAAATATTGGATAATTTTCTAAAACTATGATGACCCGAAGCATTCTTTTCCTGCTGTTTGGGATCGATGCCATCATGCTTTTTTATGAGACGACGCTCTTCTCTATCAGCTACCGGGAAGCTGATTTCCTCTATCACTCTTCCTCCTTATTAAACCTGATCATTACCACTTCGATAAACCTTTTTGGTCAGAATGATTTTGCTTTACGACTGCCTATGGTGATTGTTCATCTTATATCTGCCCTGTTGCTATATAAAATCTCCGGCCGTTACCTGAAAAGAGAGCATGACAGGCTTTGGTTACTGGCTGTTTTTATGCTGATACCGGGTGTAAACAGTGCAGCACTCTTGTTGGATAACAGTGGGCTTGTGATTATGTTGCTTCTATTTTATGTAACACTGCTGCAACGTTCAGAATGGGTACAATATCTCTTTTTAATCGCAGTATTCTGGATAGATGTATCCTTTGCAATCTTATATCTGGGACTTTTCTTTTATGCCCTTCGAGAGAAAAACAGTCAATTGTTGGTTATATCACTGCTGCTCTTTAGTGTATCACTCTACTTTCATAACTATCTGCCGCATGGTGCACCACAAGGACATTTTCTTGATACATTGGGTCTTTATGCCGCAATATTCTCTCCGATTGTCTTTATCTATCTCTTTTTTGTACTCTATCGACGTTTTGTCGCTCATCAGCAGGAAGTTGTCTGGTACCTGTCGACGACAGCCTTGATCAGCTCACTTCTACTCTCTTTCCGTCAGGAGATGGAGATTCAGGTGTTTGCCCCTTATCTCATACTGGCACTACCTCTGGCTGCACAGAATTTTTTTCACTCATACCGGGTCAGACTCAGACCTTTTCGTAAAAACTACAGAGTGCTCTTTACCATCTCATTTATCCTGCTTTTGGCAAATACCCTGGTCCTACTGTTTCACAAAGAGCTCTACCGGGTGATAGAGAGACCTTCCAAGCACTTTGCCTATCGCCAGCATATCGCTAAAGAGCTGGCTGAAGAACTATATCGCTCTGATATCACATGTGTAGATACAGGTAACAACGCAATGCAGCTTCGCTTGCAGTTTTATGGCATTGAAACCTGTGAAATGAACCGATTTACACACCATCGAAATGGTGAAGCCATAGATGTTACTGTGCGTTACAAGGATGTTCCTGTATACCAAATATATGTTTCAAAAACACACATTTAGCTATTTCATCATCACATAGATATTACCTGAAGATATCATATAGATTATCCATGGTAAAATGACGTTCAAACATTTCAGAAGGAGTTGCAATGGCTCAAAAAGCGATTAGAGAATTTGACGCAAAGTCAATTTTGGCAAAGCATTGGGATAAGTATTTTCCAGATTTTACATATGCATATGAAACAGTTATGGTTCAAAACGGATCAGAACTGACTGAGGCTGCAAAAACTAAAACATGGTTGAATGAAAAGACATTAGTTGCTAAACCGGACATGCTGTTTGGTAAACGTGGTAAAAATGATTTGGTACTTTTTAGAGATGCTAAACCAGGTGATGTCTCTTTGGCTAAAGCGGCTTCATGGATCGATGATAAATCTTCTACTGAGCAATCAGTTTATTTTTCATTTGATGGTGATACTCCTACTGGTGAGCCAAGTGTAGATAAGTTAACTCACTTTGTTGTTGAGCCATTTACACCACACGAACAAGCTGAAGAGTATTATGTATCAGCAACTTGTGTTGGTGATGATGATGTTATTTACATGTCTGCAGAAGGTGGAATGGAAGTTGAAGAGGGTTGGGATGAAAAAGTTACTGAAGTAGCATTCCCTATTACTGCAACTGAAGATGAGATCGCTGAAAAAATCAGAGCAAATGTCCCTGCTGACGTAGCTGAAAAAGATAAAGCTCAATTTGCAGAATTTTGTATCGGTTTCTTTAAAGCTTACCGTGAATTAAACTTCGCATACCTTGAGATCAATCCGTTTGTTATGCAAGGTAACAAAATCGAACTACTCGATATGGTTGCAAAGCTTGACGATACTGCCGGATTCTTGATGGTAGACGAGTGGGGTGATGTTGAGTATCCTACTGCATTTGGGATGGAAGCAAAATCTCCGGAAGTCGAAGCTATTGAAGAAGCCGATGCTAAAACAGGTGCTTCACTTAAACTTACTCTACTTAAACCAGAAGCCAGAATCTGGACAATGGTAGCAGGTGGTGGTGCTTCAGTTGTTTATGCTGATACTATTGCTGACATGGCTGGTATTGATGATCTTGCTAACTATGGTGAGTACTCCGGTGGTCCAACTACAGGAGAGACGAAATTCTACGCTGAAACACTGCTTGACCTCATGACAAGAGAACCAGATCCTCAGGGTCGTGGTAAAGTTATGATCATCGGTGGAGCTATCGCTAACTTTACAGATGTTGCAAAAACTTTTACAGGTATCATTCAGGCCTTTGAAGTATACGCTGATAAAATGAAAGCTGTTGACCTTAAGATCTATGTTAGACGTGGTGGACCAAACTACGAAAAAGGTTTAAAAGACATCAAAGAAGCTGCTGACAGACTTGGACTTTATATCGAAGTTTATGGACCAGAGACACACGTAACCGATATCGTGCGTATGGCACTAGAGAAGTAAGGAGAAAGAATGCAACAATTATATACAAAAGACACCCAAGCCATTTTTTGGAATAACAACAAGACTGCTATCCAAAGAATGTTTGACTATGACTATACAATCAAAAGAGAAACTCCTTCAGTAGCTGCAATCGTTGCACCTACAAGCAATAATAAGTTTGAGAAATTCTTTTACGGTCCAGATGAGATCATGGTACCCCTTTATAAAACAACTGCTGATGCAAAAGCAGCTCAGCCTCAAGCTGATGTGCTTTTAAACTTTGCATCATTCCGTACAGCTTATGATGTAACAATGGAAGCATTGGAAATTGGTGGTTTCTCATCAATGATGATTACTGCTGAGGGAATCCCTGAAAGACTTGCTCGTGGTATGAACCAAACTGCACGTGAGAAAAATGTAACAGTTATTGGACCGGCAACGGTTGGTGCAATCACTCCAGGTGCATTTAAAGTAGCAAATATTGGTGGAACTATTGAAAATATCGTTCAATCGAAACTTCACCGTGCAGGTTCTTGTGGACTTGTAACACGTTCAGGTGGTCTGTTCAACGAACTTTCTAACATTATCTCTATCAATGCTGATGGTATTGCTGAGGGTGTTGCTATTGGTGGTGACCGTTTCGTTGGTTCTGTTTTCATTGATAACTTACTTAGAATGGAAAAAAACCCAGAAGTTAAATATATGATTCTTCTTGGTGAAGTTGGCGGTACTGAAGAGTACAAAGTCATCGAAGCCATTAAAGAAGGTAAGTTGACTAAGCCAATTATCGCTTGGTGTATCGGTACGATTGCCAAGTATTATGACTCTGGTGTTCAGTTCGGTCATGCAGGTGCTTCCGCAAATGCTGAGTCTGAGACTGCTGAGTATAAAAACAGAGCAATGGCTGAAGCAGGTATTCATGTACCGGCGACATTCAATGATCTTCCGGCAAAAATCAAAGAGGTTTTCGAATCTTTAAATATTCCTGCTATTGCAGAACCGGATATGAATGTATGCCCTAAAGTCAGAAGAAGCAAGCAGTTCATCTGTACGATCTCTGACGACCGTGGTGATGAAGCGACTTACGCCGGTTTCCCTATCTCTTCAGTGGCTACTCCAGATACGGGCAAAGGTATTGGTGATGTTGTATCACTGTTATGGTTCAAAAAACAGTATCCGAAATGGGCTACAGACTTTATTGAGACAGTAATGAAAACTGTTGCAGACCACGGTCCGGCAGTATCTGGTGCTCACAATGCAAAAGTAACAGCTCGTGCCGGTAAATCTGTTGTCGAGTCACTGGTTACTGGTCTTCTGACTATTGGTCCACGTTTCGGTGGCGCAATCGATGGTGCCGCTCAGTACTTCAAATATGCTGATGACAACAACCTTGATCCAAAAGCCTTCCTGAAATATATGAAAGGCGAAGGTGTGCCAATCCCAGGAATCGGTCACCGTATCAAGTCACTTAAAAACCCTGACCTTCGTGTCAAAGGTTTAATGGACTATGCAGCTGAGCATTTCCCGGCTACACCACTTCTTGACTATGCAAGAACGGTTGAAGCATTGACAACATCGAAAAAAGAGAACCTGATCCTTAATGTTGATGGTACTATCGGTATTTTGATGGTAGATATGTGGAGAGCATTGGGTTACCCGGAAGATGAGATCAATGAGTTCATCGAATCTGGAACACTTAACGCATTCTTCATCGTCGGTCGTTCAATCGGTTTCATCGGACATATCCTTGATGAAAAACGTCTTGCAATGCCAATGTATCGCCACCCAATGGACGATATTCTTTACGACGTACAAAAAGCAGAAGAGATTTAAGTATATTATTAATACGTCACAGGAGCAAAGCCCCTGTGACTACGCTATCGCTTAAATTGCTTCGGCAGCAGGTCCTCGCGCTTTTTGCGCTCTTGGGTTGCAGTTGACAAACAATTCTTTTGAGTATTCACCTTCCTTTTCTTTTCCCTTTTTTAACTCTTTTTGTTTCTTGTGATATAATGGTAAATACTAGATTTATTTAACCAAGGTATTAATTTTGAAAAAATCTGCTTTTACTATGCTTGAACTCGTCTTTGTCATTGTTGTAATCGGGATTTTAGCAGCCGCAATCATTCCTCGAATGGACAGAGATACTGTGTATGAGGCAAGTGAACAGTTGCTTTCGCACATCAAGTATACACAGCATTTGGCAATGACAGATAATGTTTATGATGATACTGATGCAAATTGGTTTCAAAATCGTTGGCTTATTACATTTGATGCAGGAAATGAGACATATAGTATCTCTAAAGGAACTGGTACTTCTTATGCACTTGATCCATTAACTAAACAAGAGATAGATGGAACAGATGATTATGATTTAGATAATAAATATAGTGCTACTATTGACCTAGATTATCCAACTGGTACTGCAGCTGCTGATCCTTTTACTCTTGTGTTTGACCATTTGGGTCGACCACATAGCGGGGTTGGTGGTAGTGTATCTAATATCTTAGCAAATGATTTGAATATTACAATTACTGCCAGTGGAGAGACAGCTAATATTATTGTCATTCAGGAAACTGGTTATTCTTATATAGAGTGGTGATAATATTTTAGTCCCTAGAACATCTTAATTCCCTCTTTTTTTATTTTTATCACAATTATTTGACATAATCTTTCTGTTCTGCTAATATCACAAAAAAGTTATAAAGTGATCTGGATGAAAAGATTGGCATTTACAATGCTGGAGTTAGTATTTGTTATAGTGGTAATCGGAATATTATCTGCAGCAATAATTCCGCGAATGGATCGAGACAGTATCTACGAAATGGGCGAACAAGTTCTGTCTCATATCAAATACACCCAACATTTGGCAATGACAGATAATGTATATAATCACAAAGAGTCAAAATGGTATATAGCACGATGGCACATAGATTTTGTCAATAGCAGTACGTGCGGTGCCTATTATAGTGTTGGATCCGATGCTGATTTGACAAATACTGTAAATGGGCTCAATATAGGAAGATACACTAGTCAAGAGGCTGCCCGAGATCCATTGACCAATACTCTGATATACAATAATACCTGTACTGATCATGATGGTTGGTATAATGATGTCATGCTGGGTAAAAAATACAATATTGTCAGTATGACATCAACCTGTACAAAAAGAATCATCTTTGATCATATCGGCAGGCCCTATACTGCTTTTAATACATCCTCCCATGTAGCTAACAAAATGAACAATGACTGCAACTATACCTTTACAGACGGCAGTGGAAATAGTGCCACGATAACGGTAACTGCAGAGACCGGATACTCCTATATTACGTACAATTAAGAGTAGTGATTTAACAAATTCGAAAAACTTTCAAAATTCTTTCCACAAACCCTTGACAATAAAAAC
>JAYEMF010000066.1:0-3367 GCA_034717975.1 Campylobacterota bacterium | reverse complement strand
CGTCGGCAAGCATATTGTTGGCCCCCATCGTGATGACCGTGATAGGCTGCCGCCACTGATGGCCGATCATCCCGATCATCTCACCCATCGCTGCGTGGCGCGACTGGGCGATCATGATCTCCTCTTTTTCCCGCAGGGCCTGATGCGCTTTTTCAAGTTCGGTAATATCGGTAAAGGTCACTACACTGCGATGGTTTTCGTCAAGTGAGATCCGTTTTGCCCAGACGACGAAATGGTGTTGCCTGCTGTTATGCATCATAGATACTCTATGCAGCTTGAGCGGATTGGATAGGATATACTCCAGCCAGCTCATTCCCTCCATAGTCGGTTGCAGCCACCCGTCACCTTCTAAAAAAAGATCACAGATGCACTTATGTTCCCGCTTGAAATCTTCTAGTGTATTAAAACCTGTAAACTCCAGCATAGCACTGTTGGCTGTCTCCGTATCATCGCCGTCAGTCGTAATCAAAATATTTGGGGTGACTTCAAATACATTTTCAAGATAGCGCTGGTTAAATTTCAACTCTCTGTTTTTTTCGATCAGGCGTTTTTCGCTCTCGTTAAGACGCATATACAGACGGACTTTGTTTAAGAGTTGATGATCATCGATCGGTTTGCTTATGTATTCGACAGCTCCGACGTCATACCCTCTGCTTTTAAACTCATCACTCTTGAAGATGGCAGTAATAAAGACAATGGGAATTCCGGCAGTGCTCCTGTTGGATTTAATCAGTTTTGCTGCTTCAAACCCGTCCATTTCCGGCATTTGGACATCAAGAAAAATCAGATCTATCGACTGATGCAGAAGTGTTGCAAGCCCCTCTTCGGCACTTAATGCTGTAATAACTTCAATACCGTCGAGTTGCTCCAACAATGTTTTTAGTGTAAAGAGATTGTTTGCGTTGTCATCAATACATAAGATCACATACATTTCATACCTTTTTTACAATTAAAAACATCCTGCTTACATGCAGTGAACAAGAGTTCACACGACACCCTGCAGTTTCTCATAAGACCCTATTGCAGTGCCATTAAAAATCAGACTAGAATTTTAAGCTTTCTAAATTGTATAGTGTTTGTACTTAATCGTAATAAAATACAGGATTCCAAAGAAGCTTTTCAGCGAAGCGGCAAGGCTGTTCAGTGGTATAGGCAATATTGAAGTCGAACATGAAAATATGTTCAAAATGCTTTTGGAGAGAGTGGAATCTGATGCAGAGTTTATTAGTGACAGTGAAGAAGAAGCCTGGGTTTGTGAAATCTATGGACATGTTCACTATGGGGAAAAAGCTTTAAAAGTCTGCCCGGTATCTGAACATCCTCAAGAGTATCAATCAAGATTAAATTCTAAAAAATAATAGAATCTTCTAAAAGAAAATACGACCCCAAAGAGGGGTCTTAATGTTTGATTATTTAAAATCAGGCTTTGGTGTTTTGTCTGTACTTTTTGGAAGTTGTGGATATGCTACCGCAGGTTTTCTTCCTTCTAATGCACCAAAGAAAGTAACAATTTTAGCTGCTTCTTCATCTGTGATCTTGATACCAAGTTGTGTACTTCCCATCTCTTTAACAGCATCTGCCAAGTTCCAGATAGCACCATTGTGGAAATATGGAGCAGTCTCAGTGATGTTTCTAAGTGTAGGTGTTTTTACCATACCTTTTGCATCACCTGCGAAATCACCTACATTGGCAAATTTATATTTTGCAGCAAGTTCAAACGGTTGCATTGTTCCACCAAGTGCGATACCTGTATGACAGCTTGCACAGCCTTTGTCTATAAATGTTTTAAGACCTTCTTTTTCTGCATCTGTCAGTACATCTTCTTTCCCATTGAGGAAATCATCAAATCTTGCTGGAGTTACCAGTGTTCTCTCAAAGATACCAATAGTCGATGTGATCGTTTCAAAATCAACTTTTACATCTTTACCATAAGCTTTTTTAAACTCTTCTACATACGCAGGGATAGAGTTGATTCTCTCTTCAACAAGTGATTTTGGTGCAGCCATCTCTGGTGCAGCCTGCATAGGACCCTGCGCCTGGTCTTCAAGATGTGGGCTTCTACCATCCCAAAACTGTGCAGCAAAGAATACTGAGTTGTAAACGGTTGGTGAGTTCAAGTGATGTGGGTTTGGAGTCCATTGATGTCCAACTGCAGCAGGAACACCGTCTACACCACCAAGTCCAAGGTTATGACATGTGTTACATGAGATGATGCCACTTTTTGATAGTCTTGGCTCAAAGAAGAGCTTTTTACCAAGTTCAACTTTTTCAGGGCTGGTAGTACCATTAGGATCTGTCAGCTTTAAAAGTTCCAGTTGAGACTCTGGAATTGCTACCAGTCCCGCTTCTTTTGCCTGGTCAACCAGTGATGATGCCATTAATGTTACTGCCGTTAAGGCACTCATAACAAGAAGTTTCATAATATTTCCTTATGTTTTAGTTTAAGTATTTTGATAGTATAGCCCAAAAACTCTTAAAGGAAAATAATTATCCTATAATTAAAATTATGCTTTTTGGCATGATTTTATTATGAATTTGAACTATTAAAAGAACACCGCTTAAAGGTGACTCCACAGCGTATCGGTATATTGAGTTTAATAAAGAAGCTGTTTGTTTCAATGCCAAAATTGTTTAGGTTGGAGTACTTGGAGTCCAGACAGGAGTCGAACCAGTAGTTTCGGTCGTACCTAATAAAACTCCGCCTGCTCTAAAAAGCAGTGAGGAGAGTTCTTACTGCTAATTATTACAGTGAGAGCGTTGTTGTCCAGATACCGTGCAGATTACAACCCGCTTTTGCTTTCAGCGTTTTAACGTTGTCCAGTTTAACTGAAAATGACGCTGCTCCGCGTGAAATTTCCGGTTCAAGGATGCTTTTACCTACCAGTTTGTTATCTGCATAGAGTGAGATAAAGTCGATCCAGTGATTAGGAGTACTTGGGTGAATGATCCCGCCTTGACCAACGGTGATCTCTACAAGGGTGTAACCTTTGGCATCTTTTCCTTTGATCGTCACCTGAGGAGAGTGCTTGAGTTCACCTTTTTCCATCTTTGCCGGATCTTTTGGTTTCATTTCCAGACGATTCATATGCTCTTCTAACATCTTTGCTTCACTGCCTACTGCTGCTACAACTGCTGCTACACCAGCTACTTTTAAGGCTTCTCTTCTGTTCATATATTTTCCTTTTAGAATTAAATTGTCGGTAGAACTTATAAATATTATCAAATTTTCCATAAAAGTAAAGATAAGCAGCAATTTGAGGATTATAGTTCCCTGACTTCGCAGGAATGACGAAAGTGAAATATAACTTAAACTTGAATTACCGTGAAAAACTGCATCTAAAGAGTTAAAAGAAGTGTATAATTAGTA
>JAYEMF010000065.1:4995-15855 GCA_034717975.1 Campylobacterota bacterium | reverse complement strand
TAAAGTCATTGAATGTCCTTAAAGTGTTTTAGTATGTGCCACTATAGCGTCATAGACCTCGCTGAGACGATCAAGGTCCCAGGGAATTGTAACATTAAAGATAGCAGTGTTATTGGCAAGTTTTGTCAGATAGGCAAAGCGCTCTTGCATAAAGAGAGGCAGACCGACTTCTGTCGCAAAACGTAGACTGGAAAATTTTTCGATGCCTTTTGCAGGAGAAATGGTGGTCTCTACATCCTCATCCACCGAAATAAGCAGATAGATCGCTTTGATCGGTCTTGGCTCGGTGGCAAAGTTATCTACTTTTATACCAAGATCTTCTGTAGCGCGATAAGGGCGGTGGTAGGAGTAGGAAGGCACTGCCATAAAGGTGTCGTTTTCTTCAAAAGTAGCAACTTTGTCATCAGAGATAAGCGTATGTCCCTTTTTCAGAAAAAAATCGGTCAGCGTTGATTTTCCACCAAAAGAGTCGGCCATAAAGAGGACCGATTTTTTATCAAC
The DNA here is from genome assembly GCA_034717975.1 of Campylobacterota bacterium. Classification (GTDB taxonomy): domain Bacteria; phylum Campylobacterota; class Campylobacteria; order Campylobacterales; family Sulfurimonadaceae; genus BB26. The sequence continues at coordinate 15,354 of JAYEMF010000065.1, read as the reverse complement.
CTGCACCGCACCGGCATGTAGAAAATAGTATAGGTTTTCTGTGGTCAGATAGAGAGGCAGTACGATATGAAGCAGCCAGTAGCGTAACAGCTCTTCTGTAGCCGATGGTAAAAGTTGATAAAAAATCTCATTACTTTCCTGAAGCCAAGAAAAACTAACAACATCTTCTATGGTAAATACCCATCTTTGATCTTTGACAGCATATCTTATGTCGTTGTCACTATATAAGCGGAGTATTCTGTTTTGATTATTGTGAAACTTTTCTTTGAAGGGGTAATCATCTGCCGAAAAAGTTTTACTTTCTGTAATAAAAAGAGGCTTTTTTTTGGAAACCCCTTTTTTCTCTGAGGCAAACCTGTCAATAATCAACTCATGATCATAAGCTACCACTTCTTAACCTTACCAACATTTGATTAGATGTAATCAATCTAAATCTCTAATTTTAATTTATATACTCAACTTTCACATATGAAAAAGCACTGGACCCCGGATCAAGTCCGGGGTGACGGCATGAGCGAAAGTTAGTTATATAGTTAATATATCATAATTTACAATAAAATATAGTTAAAAATGTTTAAATTGGATTTTTTAGATAGTGCAGATATAGCTAGTATAGGAACTATTTGGGGCTTTTTTTTTAAAAACCTGTAGAGGCATTCTTCACTACAATTATGAAATCTTATTTAGCCGCTTAACTAGTACCAGACCACACCTGTTTTGACGGTCCCTGAAAGCGTAGAGTGCATGGAGTGCAAGTCAGGGTGTTGCAGGCGTACTTTATGTACGTTTGCAATGCGCTGGCGCCGTCAATCCGTGTGCTATACGCTTTCCCTTTGGGTGGTTTAAAAAACAGCCATTTGCCGCACTTTGACAGTTTGAAGCAGAATGACTGCTCCTGCACTGCCAAAGCACAACAACTGACTATTTTTTAAATCACAGGGACCGTCAAAACAGGTGTGGTCTGGTACTAGATGTTATACTTACTACTTGAATGAGCATAGTACAGATACCATTAAATATTTTTTGAATGGTACAAGAACGCTTCCAAGGAAGTATTCTTGCAATTAGTAGATCCCTTTACTTGCCAGGTATTAGTAGATATCTCCTGGCAAATCCGGGAAGTGTTTATTGTGCGGATTTCCATCAAACGGATTGTTGTTTTCCGCATTATTGTTAAACAGAGAGTTTCCAGGTGCGCAGTCGTCACCATTTCCCCAACCGTTGTTACAATTGCGTTTAAAAGATGATCCGGTTGCCTCATTACTTGCAACGTACGTGGCATGTCCACCGCCACCACCTCTCCTACCCATAGCATTTGATGCTGTAGGTTGAGTCAAATATCCTAAGCCTACCACCGTCGGAATAACATATGCTGCTTTTTTCAAAAATAAGCGTCTGTCATTTTGATCTTTTAGCGTTTTCATAATATCCTCCTTCTAAGATGATATAACATAAGTATTTCATATTTTATATTAAAATAAGATTAAATATTAAATAATGTTTGGATTAGTTCTTCAGGTAATGCAGAGCAGTTATGATATTATTGCATGTTCATTAACTATAGGGTGTTTAAAGCTACCAAGGAAAGCAGAGGAACTGTTTGGGAAATTTTTTCAAGAAGATCATAGACAAGATCACCGATGATTCAGCTGATGAGATGTTCCCTACCGAGCACAAGACACAACTAGAGGTTGATCTGCATTCGCATCTTATCCCCGGCATCGATGATGGGGCTGCCACAATAGAAGATTCCATAGCGATGATATGGCGCTTAAAACTTTTAGGGTATAAAAAGCTCATTACGACACCTCATATTATGAGCCATCGCTACCCCAACACTTCTCGGGACATCAAAATAGCCCTATATAAATTACAAAAAGAGCTCAAGCGCAGGCGGATCGATATAAAGATCGAAGTAGCGGCAGAATACTATTTTGATCCCCATTTCATAGAGCTTTTAGAGTCTCGTGACATTTTAACATTCGGCAATAAGCACCTTTTGTTTGAGATGTCGTATGGGCTCCGGCCTGTCGGTTTTGAAGAGGGGATATATAAAATGAAATCCTTGGGCTATCAGCCGGTTTTGGCACATCCGGAACGATACCTCTTTATGCAGGGTAATATAACCGGTTATGAAAAGATCAAGAGCCTGGGTGTTTTATTTCAGATGAACATCAACTCCCTGGGCGGATATTATGGTGAAGGAGCCAGGAATACAGTCAATGAACTGATATCACGAGGTATGGTTGATTTTATTGGGAGCGATACACACAAAGTACGTCATCTTGAGCGAATGACTGAAGTTTTTAAAAGTATGGATTACCAGAACATTTTTACTCATAATACCATCCTCAACAACTCGCTTTAAATGCTCAAGGTGATACTGATCTCAGGCCTCAGGTCCTTTTATTATAGTAAGTGTTCGCATAGCCGTAGTCGGATCCGTAGCCATAACCATACCCTGAAGAGCTCTCCATTTTCATCCCGTTTAGAACAAAGCCTGCATTGAGATCATGCTGTTTCACAAATTTGTTGATATTCTCAATGTACGCTTTTTTGGAATAACCGGCACGTAAGACGATTATGTTGATATCCGACTTGTGCATAGTGATCATAGCATCAGCTACAAAACCGATCGGCGGTGTATCAAGCAAGACATAGTCATACGCCTTGAGCAGTGCAGTTATCAGTTCATCGAGTGAATTGGACATGATCAGCTCAGAGGGATTTGGCGGAGTTGGACCACTTGTAATGACATGCAGATTATTGTGATCAGTATGCTGAAGGACTGCTTTTAGATCATGTCGATGTGCTAAAAGGGTACTCATACCTGCTGTATTTTCAAGTGAAAATTTTTCATGGAGTCTGGAACGTCTTAGATCCAGATCGAGGATGATAACCTTTTTATGCCCCTTTGCCAGTATCTTTCCAAGTTCGGAAATGGTGGTTGTTTTCCCTTCAGTTGGGACAGAAGAAGTGAAGGTGATGAGCCTCGATTTTCCTTTATTGTCTAAGAACTCAAGGTTGGTCCGTAACACGCGCAGCGCTTCGAGATAGAGATGCTTGTGTTTGCGTGCAGGTAAGAGCGGCAATGCACCGTAAATTGGGATTGAAGTCAATTTTTCAATATCTTCGACGGTCTGGACGGTTGTGATGGAATATGCCCGGATAAATGCCGTACCAATTCCGACAATCAAGCCGAGAATAAAGCCAACAATAATCATAAAGAGACGTTTTGGTTTAACCGGAAGCGCAGGATAGTAAGATGGTTCAATCATCTGGATCGTTGAGATCTTGGATGCCTCAACAACGGCGGTTTCTGCCCGCTTCTGCAAAAGATAGGAGTAGATATTCTCGTTAACCATAAATCCCCGGCTTAAACTGCCCAGATCTTCTTGCTGCTGCGGCAGGCTTTCGAGGTTTTTTTGCTCTTTTTCAAGAAGTAAGGTAATTGCTTTACGTCTTTTTTTGAAACGATCAAGGGTACTTTTAACTGTTTGAATCAGTCGTTCTTTGAGCTTACGCAGTTTTTCTGTTATGCGGATAACATCCGGGTGCAGTTCCGTAAAGTCAAGTAATAGAATGCTCTGTTCATCATCACCTTCAATAATTTGATTTATCATCAGGTTGATAGGTTCGGTGTCTATTGTATTGCCGAGGTTGACATTTTTCAGATCATTGCCTAATTCGATGAAGGTTAGGGTATTTTCAAAAAGTTCGATCTGAATATTGAGTTCATCTATCTCCGTTTGGTATGCAGTGATTTTTTCAGCGGCAATGGCTGTTTTTTGATTTAGTGGAACTCCGACTCGTTTGGATTTGTATTGACGCAGCTCCCTGGATGATGATTTCAAAGCAGAACTTATGCCTTTAAGCTGCTCATCAATAAAATTGAGTTTTTTTGAAGCACTCTGGGTTTTTTGCAGTAGATTCTCTTCCTCATAGGCGTGAAGGATCGCATCGAGAGTTTCTTTGGCACGGAGTGCTACCGTATCTTCATAATCAATTTGTACAATCATACCCTCTTCGCTTGCCGGGAAGACAGAAAGTCCAGAACCGATATAACCGGTCATCGATGCGTTGGGGACAATGGTAAAGAAGTAGGGTTGATCCTGGAGTTTGTGGACCCTTTTGACTTCAATCTCGAACCATGGTGTAGAGATCGGTGCATCAAAGGAGTGCATCTCTTTGTAGCTGAGTGGCTGTTCAGAATCTGGAATAGGGGTAAAAAAAGATTGAACAAAATTGAAGATTTTTGTCTTTTTGGAAGGTTCGATAGTCAACCAGAACGTATCTTCATTTACAGGAGCAAGTTGAAACTTGACCCCTGCTGCTTTTGGAGAGAGGTAGCGGGTAGCAACTACAAAGGGTGATGATTTATAGAGTTCATGGGTTTTGTAACGTTCTTTCGTGAAGTATCGTGTACCCAGGTTCAGGTTTTTCAGAGCTTTTTCGGCAAGGAATGATGACTGTAGCATTGCAATATCATTCTCACTGCTACTTCCGGAAGGGCCGGCTGCCATAGTCAGGATATCTTTCTGCCCACCGTAGCGCCCTTCATCGGAGCTGATTGAAAATGTGGTGCTTGCACGATAGATATCAGGCGAAAAATACGCTACCATACCACTGATCAGAGTAATAGAGAGTGTAATTAAAACAATGGAGAGCTTATAGCGCTTTAGAATCGTCAAAATCTCTCTGATATCGATTTCGTCTTCATCTCTCTGGGTATTGTCTTGAGAACTGTTCATATAATAATATCTTTACATAAGTTGAAATTTTTTATTCTAATATCAGAATACTTCTCTATTGAGAAGTATTCTATGGAAAATCGGGTCAGGAGTATTGACCTGACTGAGCACTTACCAATGTATTTTATAGCCATCTTTAATATAGGTAATTGATACAAACGGAGCCAGCATAGTGTTGATCATGTTAAAGAACGGCACCTGTTCGTCGAACGCTTTATTGTAGGCTTTCATACTTCTAGGCTGGACGTAGACGATATCGTTTGGTCTTAGCATCAGGCTTGAAACCCTCATTGCACCCATATCGGTCAGGTCAACTTCACGCATGGTAGGGTTGCGAAGGTCCCCTCTGATAATACGTATATTGGTGCGCATCGCGTCATCGGTAACATCACCGCTTTGTGCCAGTGCTTCAAAAATAGTCATGTTCCCGGCTGTGACCTGTACGACACCGGGTCTGTTGACTTCACCCAGTACGAAAAGGCGCTGGTTCTGGATCTTAACCACTACATAAGGGTTACGTAGAAATTTTTTGTACTCATCTGTCAGCTTATCACCCGCCTCAATCTCGGTCAGACCGGCAAGCTTGATATGGCCAAGCATCGGAAGATGAATTTTACCGTTAGTCGGGATAAGAAGCCCTTCCGTACCGTCTCTGTTATTAAACTGTGTCTGTCTGGATGTGTCGATAATCGATTCGAGTTGTCCGCCTCCTGAAGCTGAGGACTGGTTGAATACAGCGATTTCAACCCGGTCGCCTTTAACGATCTTCCACTCATACTCGAGCTCCTGCTGGTACTCTTCATCGCTCACTGTTTTGACGGCTTCAGAATCACCGCTTTCTGACTGAGAGTCCTCTTCAAACATGCGAAAATCTTTGTTCGCACATCCGCTCATCAGTAAACCCAAAAAAATCAATACCAAACTTATATGTTTAATCATCTGTTTCCCCTTTTCAGCTTCTTCTGATTACAGACCTGTACAGATATTATACTACAGACTCCCAAGCCCGTATTCAAGTAATCATTAAAGTTATACCAGTAAACACCTAAACATGATATAAAACCATAATAAGTCACAGAAAGGCTTTTGGGCATCTCTAAGCACCAATGAAAAAATTATAGTAGTTTTAGATAAGGTAACACTATCAAAAATTCTACTGCAAAACCTGGATGACTGAAAGGATAACACGATGAGAATACCCCTACTGCTGACACTGGGTACTATGCTACTCTTTACAGGCTGTTCCCAGAAGGTCAAAGTGCATGCCCTGCAGCCGGCTAAAGTTGACCGTGCGGCACAGACCAAGACGATCGCCGTCAGCCCCTTCCAGCGTGACCGTGTCGGCTTGTCCGGCAAGATCGAGTCGGAACTTGCTTCAAAGCGGCTCGATGGCAAAACCTATTTTACAATGATCAGCCGCAACGATATTGATAAAATTCTTCAGGAGCAGCGACTGCAGAACTCCGGTCTGCTTGATGAATCCACATCCGTGGAAGTGGGCAATCTGCTGGGCGCTCAGGCACTGATCAGCGGTACGATCAGCAATGCCGCTTCATCAGACACCCACTATCGTGAAAAACGCTACAAGTGTCTCGATAAAAAGTGTAAAGAAATTCAGGAGTACACTGTTGGCTGCACCAAACGTGTCATTACTCTGGCAGCACAGATCAAAATGGTCGATATTGCAAAAGGCGATATTATCTACAGTGACACCTTTAAAAAGTCCAGAGAGTGGAATCACTGCTCGGATGACAGCAAGAGCTTGCCATCCAAAACACAGGGGCTTGAATACCTGGCATCCGGCATAGCCGCCATCTTTGCCCAGCAGTTAACACCCTCTTATGTCACCTTCAATGTCATTTTACTCGAAGAGCCGGACATCGACTACAGCGATCTGCAAGAGTCACTGCTGGAAAATGCCCTTCTCTACATTGAACGTCAGCGTTATGACAAGGCCGAGAAGCTTTTAAGCCGTCTGCTAGATGAGACGCTCGAACGCAGTTATGTCGCTGCCTATAACCTCGGTGTCGTAAAAGAGATCAACGGTGAACTGAATGAAGCGCATCAGCTGTATGGGCTTGCCGACTCGCTGACCATTGAACCGGTTGAAGAGATCGATACTGCGATGTTGCGTATCAAAAACTCGATCACCGATGATGAACAGGCACGAAAGCAGATTGCCCAATGAAAGCACTTTTTACCGGCATTCTCTTTGCCATTATGCTCATTAGCCTGAGTGCCTGTGGAGGTTCCAAACCGGCACCTGTAGTCACACAGAAAAAACCGCTGCCAGAGTGGTATCTGACACCACCGCTGAATTCAGATGCTTATCTCTACGGTGTGGGTGATGGGAAAAATCTGGATGAGGCTAAAAAACATGCACTTGAAAGTATGGTCGCTCAGCTTGGTATCTCCATCGCGTCACGTTTTGAATCAGCAACTGAGGTCAGCAAGGGCTACCGGGAGTATCTGAAAAAATCAACGACAAGCGAACTGAAAAGTGAAATCGCCAAGATCCGTATCAGCAACTATGAAGTCATAAAGAGTGACAAACGAAGCTATAACCACTTTATTGCGCTTGTACGTTCCGATAAGCAGAGCTTCATGAACGGTCTGCTCAAAGAGCTGGAACTCACCTATGGAAAAATCACGTCACAAGAGAGACTCATGGCATCAAGCGACCTGCTCAGCCGCTACCGTTTTTACGCAGATGCATCTAACAGATTGAATGAAACTTTTTCCACCCTGCTGATACTGAGCACGGTAGATAAAACTTTTGATGACTCCCCCTACCTGAAGCAGAGTGCAAAGATCAGCAAGGCCTTTGAAACGCTCAAGGCACAACTGGCTTTCTCGGTTGAAGGCGACAGCGATACCCGAAAATTTGCAGAAGTGATCAGCGTTGCCCTTACCGATAACAAGATGCGTGTTGTCAGACCATCGCAAAGCGATCAGAACAGCCTTGCCGTTTCGTTGGCTTCATCCATTGAAACGGCCCGTTCACGAGGCTTCGATATTGCCAGAATCGCCTTGGTGATAGAGGTCAGAAACCATCAGGGCAAGATCATCGGCGGCAACAAACTCAACCTTACCGGCCAGGCAACCCAGGGCATGGATGTCGCTATCAATAATGCCTCCAAAAAACTGCAAAAGCTGATTGAAAAAGAGGGTCTCTCGAACGTTCTGGGTATAGCTATCGATCTCAAGCCCTGATCTGCTGCTGTTATTGCAGTTTATCGTCGTTTAAAACTCTTTTTTATTGTCATTCCTGCGAAAGCAGAAATCTAAAATAATAGCGGCTTAGACTCCTGCCTTCGCAGGAGTGACAGTTTGAATTCAGATATAATATCAAACATAAATATTTGACTCTGGAAACACTTTGGATAACCACAAAAACGAACTGATCGACTTCGACAGAGAACATATCTGGCACCCCTACTCCAGTATGCAGCACCCTTCCAAGATGCAGCTTGTCAAATCTGCAGATGGTGTCTATATTGAACTTGAAGACGGTACAAAACTGATAGACGGGATGTCCTCCTGGTGGTCGGTTATCCACGGCTATAATGTCCCGGAACTCAATGAAGCCGTCACTTCACAACTGGGAAACATGTCCCATGTCATGTTCGGCGGTTTGACTCATGAACCGGCCATCTCTCTCGCAAAGAGACTGGTTGAAATCACCGACGACTCACTGCAGTATGTTTTCTTCTCCGACTCCGGCTCTGTCTCTGTCGAGGTTGCTATCAAGATGGCATTTCAATACTGGCATGGCCGCGGCAACAGCAGAAAAACAAAGCTTCTCAGCCTGAAAAAAGGGTATCACGGCGATACCTTTGGTGCCATGTCCGTCTGCGATCCGCTTACGGGCATGCATGGTATCTTCAACGATATCCTGCATCAAAATCTTTTTACTGAAGCACCACAGTGCGGTTTTAATGATGAATGGAACGATGCGTACATTACTGATATCAAAGCAAGCATTGAAACCCACCATGAAGAGATCGCTGCCGTTATCCTCGAACCGATCGTTCAGGGAGCCGGCGGGATGCGTATCTATTCGCCTGAGTATCTTCGTCAGGTCAAAGCACTCTGCGACGAGTATGACCTTCTGCTGATCTTTGATGAAGTAGCCACGGGATTTGGACGGACGGGCAGACTCTTTGCCTATGAGCATGCCGGCGTTGTACCGGACATTTTATGTGTCGGCAAGGCGTTGACCGGCGGCTATATGTCACTGGCGGCGACTATCACCAATGAGAAAGTGGTTAAAGGGGTCGAATCAAACAACAATATTCTGATGCACGGGCCTACCTTTATGGGAAATCCTCTGGCTTGCAGCGTTGCCGAGAGAAGTCTTCAACTCCTGCTAGATTCACCATGGCAGGAGCGTGTCAGAGCGATTGAGACGCAACTTCGTTCCAATCTGGAAGCATGTGAAACCCTTGAGATTGTCAAAGAGGTCCGTGTACTCGGTGCCATCGGTGTCGTTGAACTGCATAAAAATGTCGATATGGCATGGATGACCCCTGAGTTTATTCGCGAGGGTGTCTGGATCCGTCCGTTTTTGAATCTGGTCTACATTATGCCACCGTTTGTCATCCGGCCTGATGAACTTAAACAGCTCACCTCAGCCATCTATAACGTCATCGAAAATTTTCAGAACCGAGGATAAAGAGCATGTCTCAGTATCATTATCTCTCCCTTCCAAACGTATCTGCGGATGAAGCCGACATCATCGTACTGCCGGTCGCTTACGAAGAGACCGTCTCGGCCAAAGGCGGTACCAGTGAAGGGCCTCGCGCCCTCCTTGATGCCACCGATCAGCTGGAGTTTTATGAGGAGGACCAGCAGTGGTGTCCGATGAAGCATATGCAGATCTCCGTTCAAGAAGAGATCTCCAAAGAGGAGGGGGAAAGCACCGAGTCTTACAATGCCAAAGTACAAAAAGTTGTAGCATCACTTCCCATCTCAAGCGATAAACTCTTTGTAGGGATCGGCGGCGAGCACTCCATCACCCCGCTGCTGACTGCCGAGCGGATGAAAGAGCGTGGGACGATCCTCTTTCTGGATGCCCATGCCGATCTTCGTGAACATTACGAAGGAAACCCCTACAGCCACGCCTGCCCTGTCAACCATCTTCGCAATCAGGGACATAAAATCCTGATGGCCGGCATCCGCTCCATCTTTGAAAAAGAGGCGGAACGCATCGCCACCGACGACGACATCACCTGCTTTTGCGACCGTATGCTGCAACGGAGCGAAAATCGCGCCAAATTCATGCAGAGTGTGGCATCACTCGAAGGTCCCGTCTGGCTAAGTATCGATATGGATGCTTTCAATCCTGCTTTGGTTCCCGGTGTCGGTACACCGCAGCCCGGCGGCCTGGACTGGTATTTTGCACTGGACACGTTCGAAGCACTCTTTTTCAATCCAAAAGTGGAGATCATCGGTGTGGATATTCTAGAACTCGTACCCGAACCCACCAATGTCTCCCAGGTATTTGCTGCCAAACTGCTGCAAAAGATCATCTCCTTCTGGGGAAAAGCCAACGCATTTGATGCAAAACCGATGACCGGTGCCCAGATGCAGGTTGAGTATGATTAAT
>JAYEMF010000065.1:0-4895 GCA_034717975.1 Campylobacterota bacterium | reverse complement strand
CATGTATGAAGAGGCCGCGGAGCATGTCATCCGCCACAATCTCTTTGCCGAACTGGACATCTCCTCCAACATGATCGATCTCATCAGGTATAGCTGGCAGCATGAACGCGATCACCATATCTACAGCCGCTTTGATCTCTCCGGCGGTATCGACGGCCTTCCCATCAAACTGATCGAATTCAATGCCGACACGCCTACCATGCTCTTTGAGACAGCCATAGTACAGTGGATGCTGCTTAAACATAATCATCTGGAGGATACGCAGCAGTTTAACAATCTCTATCAGGCGATTGTCCAAAAAGTCAAGTCGCTTCAGGGGGAAGATCCCGCACGATTTCTCTTCTCATCTGTCGATGAACTCCCTGAAGAGGAGGCCACCACCCAGCTGCTTCAAAAAATTGCGGCCGATGCCGGTGGCATTGCCAGTTTTGCCTATCTGCACAATGTCCATTTTCATGACGAGCAGATTTTAGATCAGTGGGATAACCGCTACGACTTCTGGTTCAAACTTTACCCGTGGGAAGATATCAGCCATGTTCACCCCGACTTGACCAAACTGCTGACATCATCAATGCAGCAACAAAAAAGTGCTGTCCTCAATCCCGCCTATACTCTCCTGTATCAATCCAAAGGGATGCTCAAAATCCTTTATGAACTCTTTCCCGACTCACCCTATCTTCTCAACGCTTCTTTCGAACCCTTAAAAAAAGAGAAGTATGTCAAAAAGCGGCTCTTTGGCCGGGAAGGCGCCAACATCGACATTGTTGACGAAAACAACCGCTTGCTGCTCTCTACACCCGGGCCCTACGATACCTTCAAATCGGTCTATCAGGCCTATACGCCATTTCCAAGGGACAGCGCGGGAAGCTATTATCAGGCAGGGGTATTTTATAGTGGTGAAGCGTGTGGACTGGGCTTTCGTAAAGGGAGTGAAATCCTTGATGATCTCAGCCGCTTTGTGGGGCACATTATCGTTTAATTATTTACTGCGATTACGGGCCATTGCGATTTTCTTCGCAGCAAGTTCTATTGAAGTCTCTTCACCGGTTACAGATCGGGACGGCTTGTAAGAACGCCGTTTATTGTGCATCATAGCTACGGAGTCGGCATAGGCATTATGAATGGAGTGGTAGGTGCCATCGGAAAAGTCCAGCTTCGGTTTGGGAATATCTTTCTCATACTTGACCGGACGTGCCTGTTTTTGTATTGCCTGGAACAGTTTTCTGGATGCTGCAATCGCCATTTCACGTTCACCGTTGGCAGCAGATAAATGATCATTATTAAACATACTCTTCATATCGGCAGAAAAAGCAATTTCTATACCCATATTTTGCAATTTTCACTATAATTCTTTCATGACAACCTCTTCAGATTACGACCTTATCGTTATCGGTTCCGGCGCGGCAGGCATGATGGCGGCCATCGTCGCTGCACGGCGGGGCAGAAAGGTCCTGCTTCTGGAGAAACTCTCCAAGCCCGGAGCCAAGCTGAAGGCTACCGGCGGCGGACGCTGTAACCTGACGAACACCCTGAGCAATGAGAAGTTTATGAACCGTTTCGGACGTGAAGGCCGCTTTATGACCCCGGCGCTTGAAGCACTCGATCACCGCGCACTAATAAAGTTTTTTGCCGATATCGGTGTTGAGACGCATGCTCCGGATGGCTACAGGGTCTTTCCCATAACCCATAACTCATCGACCATCATCTCCGCCCTAGAAACCGAGATGAAACAGCTCGGCATTGAGATCGTCTGCTCCCAGCAGGCAGAGGAGCTGCTCCATCATGAAGCGCATATAACCGGTGTCAGGACACAGGATCACACCTACACAAGCTCTTCTGTGATTGTGGCTACAGGAGGCCTTGGGTACCCACAGCTTGGAGCAGAGGGTGATGGCTATGCACTCTCATCTTCCCTTGGCCATAAGGTCACTGAGCTCTACCCAGCCATGATGCCGCTTCTCACCAAAGAGAGCTGGGTCAAAAACTGCCGGGCTGACACCATCGCCAAAGCAGAGCTGCGGGTCGATCTTCCCAAAGCCAAGAAACTTCGGGCCAAGGGTGATCTTATCTTTACCAACTACGGTATCCGCGGTCCAGTTGTGCTCGATTTTGCCCGGGAGGTCACGCCGCTGCTGGAAAAGTTTGGCGAAGTCCCACTGCTTATCAACCTCACAAAAGGGATGAACGAAGAGGAGATCAGAGCACATATCAAAAATGAAATTGTCAAAAATCCAAACCGCAGTATAGTGGAACTTGTCAGCACTCTGCTTCCTGTTCCTCTCTCCCAGGAGCTCTGCCTGCTTGCCGGTGCCGATCCGGATGAACGCTTCAACAGACTTGCCGGCCTCCAGCGCGACAGACTCATTAAAGTTTTGGCATGGACTCCACTTACCGTTACCGGGCATGAGGGATTTAAAATGGCCATGATCACCCGCGGCGGTGTCTCACTCAAAGAGATACGACCGGAAACAATGGAGAGTAAACTTGTCTCGGGGCTTTTCTTCTGTGGTGAAGTGATGAATCTCGACGGTCCCTGCGGCGGCTACAACCTGCAGTGGTCGTTCGCCAGCGGTTATTTGGCCGGGCATATGGGAGAGTCAGTAACTACTTAGCAGCAACAATCACTCTGTTTTTCCCCTCTGCTTTTGCTCTGTAGAGGGCCTTGTCAACTTTACTGATTATTGAATCACTGGTATCGTCATCATCGTACTCCGCTACACCAAAACTGGCGGTAACACAAACATCATGGAAGCATACCTCTTCTTCGATTGTCCGGCACATCTTTTCTGCCACTGTCAATGCACCCTCTGTATTGCTGTGTGAGCAGATGATTAAAAACTCCTCTCCTCCCCATCTTCCGACAATATCATTACTTCTTGAGTGTTCAGATAAAATAGTGGCAATCTTTTGCAACACACGGTCCCCTTCGTCATGTCCATACGTGTCATTGATGTTTTTGAAATCATCAATATCCATAAGGATCAGGGAAAATGGCGTGTTATATCGTTTTGCCAGCTCCAGCGCAGCACTCATATTCGTATCCAGATAACGCCTGTTGTAAAGCTCAGTCAAAGCATCGGTCGTTGAGAGTTTTTCCAGTTTTTTATTATAGTTGCTCATCATTTGAAAACGATAGATCATAAATATAAAAACAACTCCCAAGAGAGCTAAAATTTGCCATACCAGGGTATAGTCAATTTTGACAATGGTACTGCCATGTCTCCATTTTGCCAATATATTTTGATGATCAACTGCATCGATATTGCGTATGGCCTTATTGATAATAGAGTGAAGCAGTGGTTTGTCTTTATTGACAAACAGTGTTACATTCATCACCATATCGGTTTTACCGACTATCCCTATACTGTCCAATGCCATTTTCGCAATGGTATAACTTGCGAGTGACAATGAAGCCAGCATCGCATCATACTGGCCAGTCTCAACTCCCAAAAGAGCATCTTGTATATTTTCAACTTCTATAAACTTGATGTTTGGATAGTTTTTATAGATATCTGCTGTATACCCATAATCTTTGATGACAGCTATTTTTTTATTTGCAATTTCCTTTAAATTATCTACGTAATCATGCGTATGTTTCATGACAATGACAATTGGATTTTGAATGTAACTGTCAATAGGATTGAATTTTTGATTTAAAATCTTGTCGGCTGCATCTCCGGAGATAATACTTGCTCTGCCTTCCATCGCAATACTCAGTGCATCACTCCAGGTTGTTGAAACAATCTTGTTAAATTTGATACCCAAAGAATTTTCTATCAAGGCAAGATGATCAGCAACAATCCCGATATAGTTACCGCTGTTATCAAATGCTTCAAACGGCAGCCAATTTGGATCACCCGTAAATGTAACGGTCATATGCTGTTTTAAATATGCTCTCTCTTTCTTGCTCAATAAGGGCAGGACCATATCTTGATGCTCATGCCGGACAAACTTATCAAAATCGATTCTGTTTTCAAGCAATCCCATGACATTGTAAAAGTCATAAATTTTTTCTATCTTCTCTTTGCCTATATGTCCTAAATCCTCTCCATTGGCATAGGCCAGTTTTTTTAACGCATCTGCTTCAAAGGTCAAGGCGACTCTGGATTTATTTTGTACGTTGTATTTATCTAAAATAAGTTCAATCGTTTCATCTATGTGACTAAAGGCATACTTCCACCCCTTTAAAGAAGCTTCTGTAAAACGCATTGCTCTTTGTTGATGATTTTTTATCTCATCGTCACTTGTAAAGAGGATATCGCTGTAAAAATCGAATCCATAATCTTTCGGATCAAAGAGAGTGTATTCGATCCCTTTCTCCTGCAGTAAAAACGGTTCATTGGAGATGTAAGAGGCCATCAGGTCGGTTTTTTTATTGATCAGGTCATTGATATCAAACGAGTGCTTTACTCTTGTCATATCGTCTATTGACACACCGTTGCGATTTAGCATGGCCTGCAGAGCTACAGAGGTTGCAGCATCAGTAGTCATCATGATGCGCTTACCGACAAAATCTTTTACCGTTTTGATATCTGAATCTTTTGTTGCCAACAGTATGGATGGAGAGGACTGGAAGATAGAGGCTAAAAGTACAATCCCTTTACCCTCGCTTCTGTCGATAATCAAACTGGATCTGCCGATGCCGTAAGTGGCTTTTTTGCCAAATACAGCCTCAACAGGATTGACCCTATTGTCAAACTTCAATAACTCGACATCGAGTCCAGCTTCTTTGTAAAAACCTTTCTCTTTGGCAACATAGTAACCGGCAAACTGGAACTGATCGAGCCACTGAAGCTGCAGTGAGACTTTTTCAAGCTTCTCGGCCTGTAGCCAAAATGGTGCAAACAGTATGAAAAGTAGTATGAAAAATCGTTTCAAATCAATACTCTTTTAAA
>JAYEMF010000064.1:0-15892 GCA_034717975.1 Campylobacterota bacterium | reverse complement strand
TTTAATTTTAAAGATAATTTTTTCAAAAAAGTATGCTATAATCCGCGTCCAAACAAATTTTAAAAGAAAGTGGGTGATGTGAATGCCTGGTATCACTTTACGCCATGACGATAATTTTGATGCTTCATACCGTCGTTTCAAAAAGCAGACTGACCGTAACCTAATCGTTACTGAAGCTCGTGCTCGCCGTTTCCACGAAACAGCGACAGAAAAACGCAAGAAGCAGAAAATTAGCGCTCGTAAAAAGATGCTCAAACGTCTCTATATGATGAGACGTTACGAATCACGTCTGTAACAGGAAGCCTTCGGGCTTTCTGTTCACACAAAGAAACTAAATGACAATTCTATACATTGATAGACCTAGCCTTCAAACACAGATTCGTATCCAAAATCTGGAAGATCGTGATAGCCATACTGTCGAGATTGCCGAGACGCTCGGTGATGTCCACATTATGTATAAAAAAGATAAGTATGATCTGGTTCTGATCGATCATGCGATTGAAAATGGTCTGAAGTGCATCGAACATATCAACAGTATCGATCCTATGCAAAAAACATTGACTGTCAGTAATGCCATCGCCTGCATTTATTCCCGTTGTGACGATTGTACACAAAACCACAATGCGCGTCGCCTCAACAATCCAACGACCATGAAAAATATTTTGCGTATGGTCGATGGGTTTGAGCTTTATGAGTGCGATCACTACGATCCGGCGACCAATGGTTTTGACAATAATCAGAATCCAAAACATCGTTAGTCATTTTTTAGTCACCCCCTGATATAATTTCTCCTATTACATTCTACATTTTCAAGGGAATTTTATGAAATTTTCTGCTCCGTTAAAAAGCAATGCTACACGAATTATGCTCTTGGGTTCAGGTGAACTCGGCAAAGAGGTCGCTATTGAAGCGCAACGCCTCGGTATCGAAGTGATCGCCGTCGATCGTTATGAAGCGGCTCCGGCCCATCAGGTGGCGCACCGTTCACATGTCGTCAATATGCAAGACAGTGAAGCGGTACTTGAGATCATCCGTCATGAGAAGCCTGACTATATCCTCCCCGAGATCGAAGCGATCAGCATTGATGCACTTTTCAAAGCCGAAGCTGAAGGGTTCCATGTCATTCCCAATGCTGAAGCGGTAAACAAGACGATGAACCGTAAAAATATCCGTCAGTTTGCAGCGGAGGAGCTGGGCCTTAAAACCGGGCCTTATGAGTTTGTTAAAACACGTGAAGAGATGGGTGCTGCAGCGCTCAGACTTGGGTATCCATGTGTTGTTAAACCGGTCATGAGCTCATCGGGTCATGGTCAGAGTGTGATGCGAAGCGAAGCTGACCTGGACAACTCATGGGAGATGGCCAAAGAGGCCAGAGGTGATGCCAGCGAGCTGATCGTTGAAGCTTTTGTCAACTTCGATTATGAGATCACAATGCTTACCGCCCGTAACGGTAGCGAGACGGTCTTTTGTGAGCCGATCGGTCATGTCCAGCGTGATGGGGACTATGTCTTCAGCTGGCAGCCAATGCAGATGAGTGCGATTGCCAAACAGAAGTCTCAGGATATAGCCAAACGTATTACCGACGGTCTTGGCGGCCGCGGTCTGTTTGGCGTAGAGCTTTTCATAGCCGGTGATGAGGTCTACTTCTCGGAAGTAAGCCCGCGCCCCCACGATACCGGTATGGTAACGCTGATCACGCAGAGCCAGAGCGAGTTTGCTCTGCACCTGCGTGCTGTTCTTGGTCTGCCATTAGGTTTTACTTTTTACGGCGACGGTGCATCGGCTGCGTTCAAATCAGAAGTAGAGAGCTGCGCCCCGGTCGTAGATGTGGACCCTTCACTTTTCAGTGAGAACAGCTTTGTTCGTGTCTTCGGTAAACCCGAAGCGCATAAAGGGCGCCGCCTGGCCGTGGCGTTGGTCTTTGATGAAGTCGATGCCGCATTGGAAAAATCAAAAGTGTTGATCGAAAAAATCAAAGATACTCAGTAATGAAAATTGTCATTTTAGACTCTTTAACCTTCGGTGAGACATCCCTTGAAGGCTTTAACCAGTTTGGTGATGTCGAGGTCTATCCGACAACCGCTGCCGATGAGACGCTCTCACGTATCTCTAGTGCTGATGTTATCGTAACCAACAAGGTCGTTATCAGTGATGCAATGATGGCCCAAAGCCCTGATCTGAAGCTGATCTGTGTAGCGGCAACGGGTATGAACAATGTCGATCTCGAAGCGGCTGCCAAACGTGGTATTGGCGTTAAAAATGTTGCGGGTTATTCGACTGACTCGGTGATACAGCACACCTTCTCCATGCTTTTTTACCTGATGGGTCACTCGCGTTATTACGATGAGTATGTTAAATCGGGTGAGTGGCAGAAGAGTCCGGTTTTTACCAATGTTGAGCGCCCCTTTTTCGAACTGAAAGGTAAAACCTGGGGGATCATCGGACTGGGTGAGATCGGTCACGGTGTAGCAGGTATAGCAACGGCATTTGGCGCGGATGTTCTTTACTGCTCCACTTCGGGTAGCAATCATAACAGTGACTATCACCGTGTCGAACTGGGTGCTTTGCTGGAAAACAGCGATATCATAACGATCCATGCACCGCTAAACGATGCTACAAAAAACCTGATCGGTCTAAGTGAACTGATGCAGCTGAAACAGGGCGCTTTTCTTTTAAACCTGGGCCGTGGAGGCATCGTCAACGAAGATGATCTTGCCCGCGTGATCGATGCACGCGAGATCTATATCGGTCTGGATGTCCTTGAACAGGAGCCGATGCGTGAAGGGCATCCTCTAATGAACATTAAGCATAGTGAACGCCTCTATATCACTCCGCATATAGCCTGGACATCTGTCGAGGCACGTGACAAATTGATCGCTTCGGTTATCGACAATATTAAAACCTTTGTGAATGGTCGATAGCTACGGCCCGTTAGGCCTTTTCCTCTCTGCTTTTTTAGCCGCTACTCTCTTGCCGTTCAGCTCTGAAGCCGCTCTGGTCGCGGCACTCGCTTCCGGTATGGAGCACTCCACGGCACTGATTGCCGCATCTTCGGGAAACCTGCTGGCCATCATGCTGAACTTCGGACTCGGCTTTTGGCTGAGTGATTGGGCACAGCAAAGAGTAGAGCGCTCGAAAAGCGGAAGAAAAGCACTGCAGCTAAGTGAAAGATACGGCTACTGGGCACTGCTCCTCTCACCGCTGCCGATTGTCGGTGATCCTGTTACTTTAGCGGCAGGGTTGCTGCGCCTGAATATCTTCTGGTTTCTTGCCATAGCCGGGACGCTTCGTATCCTCCGCTACTGGATGATTACTCTGGCATTTTAATTTCTGTAAAAAACAGGGATGGCATCTGATACTTTGTTCTGGTCAAACGCTTTTTCGGGTGCTGCCATCTTGCCGATCGTCTTATCGGCCGTGATGAAGTGTTGGATGTAGTAATTCCCTTCATACCCCTTTGCCTTAAGATCAGCGATGATGAGATTGATATCTTCCTCATTGAGAAGATCGGGATGCAGGGTGGTTCTGACCTCAAAGGAAATGTCGGAGACTATTAAAAACCTGAGTGTCTTTTCAAACTTCTCATAGTGTCTGTTTTTTGTTACCGCGGCAAACTTCTGTGCAGGTGCCTTATAGTCCAGGGCGATATAGTCGACCAGTTTCTCCTCCACAAGCGTCTTGATCATTTCGGTTTGCAGGCCGTTAGTGTCGAGTTTTATCTTAAAACCGAGTGTTTTGATCTGGCGGCAGAGCTCTGGAAGGCCGTCATAAAGTGTCGCTTCGCCGCCGGAGAGAACGACACCGTCGAGAAGTCCGACTCTTGTCTGTAAAAACTCGAGGGCTTCATCAATCGTGAGCGACCCTTCTCCAAAGACGATGTCGACGTTATAGCAGAAATCACACCGCATATTGCACCCGGCAAACCAGAAGATGGCGGCCAGATGATCAGGGTAGTCGAGCGCCGTAAAGGGCGTTATATCATAGAGCGGATGTGTCTCAGGCACTACATTTACTGTATTCTACAAACTGCTTGCGTTCGGTGTGCTCAGCTTTTTTCCCGATGTTAAAACTCTCTACCGGACGATGGTAGCCCATTACACGGGTATAGATGATACATTTGGTACGTTTGTGGTTTACTTTTTCAAGAATTTCATTATGATGCATTTGGTTCTTCCTTTTGTTGGGGTTGTTCATAGTCATGGATCAGCTCTTCATCGCACTGCGGACAGAACTCATGTTCGCCGCTGATATAGCCGTGCTTATCACAGATGGAGAAGACCGGGGTGACAGTGATGTAGGGCAGCCTGAAGTTGGAGATGACGTTTTTCACCAGTTTGCGGCAGGCGTCGGTAGAGCTGATACGCTCGCGCATATAGAGGTGAAGTACGGTCCCGCCGGTGTATTTGTTTTGCAGCTCGTCTTGCAGGGTGAGCGCCTCGAACGGATCGTCCGTATAGTTGGCCGGCAGCTGCGAGGAGTTGGTGTAGTAGATATTGTCATCATAGCCTGCCTGAAGGATCTCGGGGAAGCGTTTTTTATCCTCTTTGGCGAAACGGTAGGTCGTTCCCTCCGCCGGGGTCGCTTCAAGGTTGTAGAGGTTGCCCGTCTCTTCCTGATACTCGACCATCCTGTCGCGGATATGCTCGAGAACTTTTATGGAGAACTCACTTCCCCATTTGTCGGTAATGGAGTGGATGTCCTGGGTGAAGTTGCGGATCATCTCATTGATGCCGTTGACCCCGATGGTGGAGAAGTGGTTGTTAAATCCAGGCAGGTAGCGTTTGGTATAGGGGAAAAGCCCCCGATCGAACATCTCCTGAATAAATACACGCTTTTTCTCCAGTGTTGATTTTGCCAGCTCCATCAGGCGGTCGAGTTCTGTGAACAGGGCATCTTCATCATCGGCAAAGAGGTAGCCAAGGCGTGCCATGTTGATGGTGACGACGCCGATACTTCCCGTCATCTCCGCACTTCCGAAGAGCCCGCCGCCACGCTTAAGCAGTTCACGCAGGTCAAGCTGCAGACGGCAGCACATACTTCGTACATGACCGGGTTTGTAGGCATCCGGATTCTCTACCAGCTTGCCGTTCTCATCACGGATATACTGAGAACCGATGAAGTTCTGAAAATAGGAGGAGCCGATCTTTGCCGTGTTCTCAAAGAGGATGTCGGTGTTCTCGCCGTACCAGTCGAAATCTTCGGTAATGTTGACGGTCGGGATCGGGAAGGTAAAGGGCTGCCCGCTGCGATCGCCCTCGGTCATCACTTCGTAGTAGGCCTTGTTGATCATATTCATCTCCGGCTGGAAATGTCTGTAGGTCATGGTATCGAGGCCTTCAGCCCCTCGTGATATGGCCTCTTCAAGCAGTGAGTGATCATCTAACTCTCTGAAGAGATGAAGCTGATTGCGGGTCGGGGTCTGATCTTTAAGGTCGCTCGGAACCGTCCAGTCAATGGTGATGTTGGTAAAGGGGCTTTGACCCCAGCGCGCCGGCACATTGAGGTTGAAGACAAAACTTCGGACCGCTTTTTTGACGTCACTATAGGAGAGCTGGTCTTTGAACAGGTAGGGAGCAAGATAGGTGTCAAATGAGCTGAACGCCTGCGCACCGGCCCACTCGCTCTGCAAGATGCCCAGAAAGTTCGCCATCTGTCCGAGGGCTTCGCGGAAGTGGTTGGGAGCGTCTGACTCCACTCTGCCGCGTACCCCGTTAAAGCCCTCATCGAGCAGGACTCTCAGGCTCCATCCGGCGCAGTAGCCGGTGAGGCAGTCGAGGTCATGGATGTGGTAGTCGCCGTTTCGGTGGGCATACCCCTCCTCTTTGGAGTAGATCTTGTCCAGCCAGTAGTTGGCGATCACCTTTCCGGCACTGTTGTTGATCAGTCCGGCATTGGAGTAACCGGTGTTGGAGTTGGCCTTGATGCGCCAGTCGGTTCCGCTGATATACTCTTCTACGGTCTGAACCGCATTGATATAGGTAGTGTCATCGTTCATCCCCAGAAGATGCTCACGCTGCATCTTATGCATATGACGGTAGAGGATAAAGGATTTCATCACCTCAAAGTAACGTGCTTTATAGAGTTCGAGTTCGATCGCATCCTGGATATCTTCAACCGCGGCGATACGTTTGTTGGAGAGCCGCTTTATGACGCGGGTGAAGATCTCGCTGTCATACATGACGCTTTCGCTATTGAAAGCTTTTTTGATGGCATCTTCAATTTTATAAGAGGTAAACGCTTGAGTCGAACCGTCACGTTTGAGAATTTCGGTGAGCATATGCTTCTCCATATTTTGGTAAGAAGCATTGTAATACAAGAGATTGTCACTGCTTGTCAATAGATTGTCAGTAGTTGTCAGAGGGAAAATTTAGGAAAATATTATCTATTTTTATGTGGGATGTTGTCACTTGATTCCGGATCAAGTCCCGAATGACGGTTACTTGAATTTACGAGATAGAGGGGAGTATTAAACCGTGTGAATAGTGTAGCCAACGCCGTAGTTGTTGGAGATAATCTTGGGTGGAAGTTTTGTCCGGATGCGTTTCACCAGTGAGGTGATGGAGTTGAGGCTGAACTCTTTTTCGGGTTTATCGGCAAAGAGGTGATTGTAAATAGTTTCATTGGAGACGGTCTGATTGGGACTTTGGCAGAGGATCTCCAGAAGTTTACGCTCACTCTGTTTCAGGTCGATAGGATTGCCATCTTTGAGCAGCTGCTTTGAGCTGATCTCCCAGGCAAAGCCGTCTTTGAGGTTAATAGAGCTTGATTCGCTGCGTATCTCTTCGACAACCTGAAAAAGCAGGGCTTTGAGCTCGTCGCTTTTGACCGGCTTGATCAGGTATTTGACGAGTTGAAGTTCAATAGCATGGAGAAGTTTATCTTTATCCGAGTGAGCCGTAGTAATGATAATCTTGGTCTTTTTATCTTTTTTCCGGATCTGTCCGATCATGCTCAGTCCGTCGA
Organism: Campylobacterota bacterium; assembly: GCA_034717975.1. Classification (GTDB taxonomy): domain Bacteria; phylum Campylobacterota; class Campylobacteria; order Campylobacterales; family Sulfurimonadaceae; genus BB26. Next base: position 8,929 of record JAYEMF010000064.1, on the reverse strand, counting down.
TGTTGGGCATATTGATGTCAGTGATGATGATATCCGGTTTTTTGGAGTGGTAGAGCTCCAGTGCCTGGAGGCCGCATGAAGCCTGGTAGACAGTAGTGAAGAAGAGTTGGAGGTATTCGGCAAAAAACTCTCTTAGCTCCGCTTCATCTTCGGCGATAAGGATCGATATGTCACTGATGGGGGTCTGCATGGGGTACTCCGATGATGAATTTTGCGCCTTCTGGCGTATTGGTGGCATGAAGCGAACCGCCCATACTCTTTTCAATGATCATTTTAGCGATGTAGAGACCAAGGCCGGTACCGATGGACTGGTGTTTTGTCGTAAAATAGGGGTCAAAAATACGACCAATATTTTCATCAGGAATGCCTCTTGCGTTGTCAGCTATCTCAAGTATGGTCTTACCGTTGTGTTTGTAAAAGGTGATGCTGATCTTTGGTTCGCTTACCTGAGAGTGCAAGAGGGCATCCTGTGCATTGGACAAGATGGTTAGAATGACCTGGGTATATTCGTTGAGGTAGCCGTTGACTACGAGGGAGTGATCCCCCTCGATCTTAATATCGATCCTGTTTTCGTTGAGACTTGCCGAGAGGATATGGAGGGCATTGCTCACTGCTTTGCGTATGCTGAATTCATTCTTGATTTTGTCCGGACGGAAAAAGTTCATAAAATCTTCGATCGTCGTGGACATATAGATGATGTTCTTCTCCATCTCTTCGAGTTTTTTGGCGAGCTCCTCTTTGTTCAGCAGCTCTAGTTGATTCTTCTCTTTGGCAATGGCGACAATGGTATTGATAATGGCGAGCGGTTGACGCCACTGGTGGGCGATGTTGGCGATCATCTCACCGATCTCTGCCATCTTCGACTGTTGGAAGAGGAGAGTCTCTCGCTCTTTAAGGGCTTCATCTTTTTGCTGCAGAGCGTGGATGATATCGATAAGTTCATCATTATACTTCTGTTCAATGTAGAGGCCGCAGTCAAGTCCTTTCATCTTTCCGATCAAGTCGGCGATATAGGGTTTTTGAATGATGGAACCGTGCTGCGGAGCGATCAGCTCCATATCGAGTTTTTCGATCTTGGAAAGGGCATAATTGAAGATATCTTTGCTCGGCATATACTCGGCATGGAACTGTCTGGCTTTCTCGAAATAGTCCTCTTTGGCAAAGAACTCCCATGACTCTTCGATACCGCCGAAGATATCGCCGGAGAAGAGGGTCTTGCTCTCAGGTTCATAGGTGACAAAAGCACCGGGAGAGTGGCAGTAGGGAGTGGTTAAAAACTTCAGTTGCAAGCCGTTGTCTGTCATGAGCCGATGGCTGTTTTTATCGATCTCATAATAGTCTGACTTGATGAGGTAGTGCTTGACAAGCGGGACCATACGGCTGTGTGTGATGACAAGCAGATCACTGCGGTCGATCAGCTTTTCAATGGTCGGGACGGAAGCGCAGAGGTCAGGGTCTTGATGGTGCAAGATGATATATTTTATATTTTTAAGGGGAGTGATCAGTTGAACTTTTCGGACAACGGCATCAAACTCCAGCATGGAACCGGGGTCGACCAGGATCGATTCGTCACCGTTTTCAATGAGGTAAGGGTGGCACTGAAAGGGGTCATTCTCAAGGTACATACCGATCCAGTGGATATGCGGAGCAATAGTGATGGGCTGGGTGAAATCCAGATCGGTCGGTTTTAATGAATCCATAAGAGGCGTAGTGTAACGAAACCGGTGTAGTTATCTCTTGATATTAATCATCTTTTAGCCGTCAACTTATCCAAAAAGGCGTGCAAAAAATCCTTTGCCTTCGGCCTTTTTGATCATACGGACATAACGGTCGACGGATGCCGCACCCAGTTCATAATCCTTGATCATCTTATCTCTGCCGATACTCACGCAAAAGGGTACGGAGCTGATCTCGTACTTCTTTGCCAGTTTCGGATTTTGGGTGACATTGACTTTGGCGATCATGGCTCTCTCTTTGAAGTAGTTCTCCAAATGGGGAAGCTGTGTCAGTACCTCCTGGCAGGGTCCGCACATCGGAGAGTAGAAGTCGATGAAGATCGGTCCAGCATAGGATTCGACATGAGCAGTGTAATTAGTGTCGGTAAGTTCAATCAAAATAGACTCCTAAAATGTTGTGATGATCTCAAGTGCAAGGAAGATGATGCCCAAAAAGAGCACCGAGGTGACCAGGACCAGTGCCGTGATATCTTTGGGCCGGCAGTTGTAGAGCGAGCCGAGGTTGACGTTGGCGACGGCGAGCGGCATCATCATCTCTAAAAACAGCACCCCTTTGACCATGCTCTCCATCTCCACAAAGGAGAGTACTGCATAGGTGATGAGAGGAACAAGTAGAAATTTGACGCTGCTGACCCAGCCGATAAGGAGACGGTTAATGCTCTGGAGCTTGACACCGTAGAGGTAGATGCCAAAGAGCAGCAGCTGGATCACCATGGAGGCGTAAGCACCCATCTGAAGGGTCTTGTCGATGACCGGACCGGGGGTATAGCCGGTGAGGTTGAGTGTGACCGCCACCAGCGCCGCCCAGAGGATAGGGAGCTTCAAAATATTCATCAGCGAAGCCCGCATATCAAAACTGCCGCGGGAGTAGAAGTAGACGCCGAAGGTGTAGACGATGAAGACATTCATCAGGTTGATCATCGTGGTGTAGGGGATGGACTCCTCTCCAAAGATGGCGATACCAAGAGGGATACCGAGGTTCCCGGTATTACCGATAAGCGCGGCGATTGTCGAAATGGAACGCTCTTTGGGTTCCTGGAAAAAGATGCGAGTAAGCGGTACCATCAGGAGAAGGGCGATCAGCGTGATGCCCAGATAGAGTGCCGGGGCCATCATCAGCGTCGTGTCGATCGGCCGTTTGAGAAGTCCCCAGAAGGTGAGAAAGACCTGCAGGAAATAGACAGAGAGCAGGGTGATGGTACGATCGTCGATCTTCTCTTTGAAGCTCATCTTGGCAATAAATCCGACAGCGATAAAGAGGTAGATCCCCAAGACAGAAAGCAGTACATTACTCATGATGTGACATTATACCTGAGCGGTAGAGAGCCTTATTGTGCAAACAGCCCCTTGGCGGATGAGAAATAAGGTGCCTCAAATGAACTTTTTAGAAAATAGCGTGGCGTAAAACTGGAATATTGGCGCTAGAAAGATGTATACTTGCAAAGTAATTTATAGGAGAGAGAAGTGTATCGTTTAAAATATACCCTGATTGTTTTTTTAGTCTCTGTTTCGACGATGCTGAGCGCATCAGACCAAGGTGTCAAAACCATAGCTTTTGCTCAGGATACGATGGCCAATGATTTTCGAAAAGCACAGGTATTTGAAGTCCGTGATGCGGTGGCAAAGCATCCGGCCCTGAAGTTCACCTACTCTGATGCCAAAGGGCAGACTTCGCTGCTGATCCGGCAGATTGAGCGCTTTATCGCCGCTAAAGTGGACCTGCTTATTGTCGGTACGAATGATGCCGATGCCGTGGTACCGGTTGTATCGAAAGCCTATCACAGCGGTATTCCTGTCATTATTGTTGATCGCGGCATTAATGGAAGCGACTATACGACATTCATCAATTCGGACAATATCAAAATAGGGGCCATAGGTGCCAAATATATTGCCAAACGCCTGAATGGAAAAGGGCGTGTCCTGCTTTTCGAAGGACTGCAGAAAGCCGATGTGACACAGCTTCGCAGCAGAGGGTTTCTGGATGAAATAGCCAAACACAAAGAGATCAAGGTGATCAAGCGAACGGGGAACTACCTCCGTAAAGATGCCATTATAGAGATGGAAAAGCTGCTCGAAGAGGGTGTCCATATTGACGCGATATTCTCGGAGAGCGACAGTATGTTAAGCGGTGTACGCTCTGCCCTGCATAGGCATAAGATAGATCCGGCTTCTATCATCATGGTAGGATGCGACTATACAAGCGAAGCGCGCGAAGCCATTCGAAAAGGAACACAGAGCGGTTCGATTCTCTTCCCTCTGGGAGGAAAACAGTCTGTTGAGATTGCATTGAAGATATTTGCCAATGAGAGTGTCCCAAAGCATATCTTTATCCCCGTAAAGCTTGTCACGCAGGAAAATGTCGAAGAGGTAGGGCCGATTTTTTAAACCATGCATACTTTTTACAAGAAACTTAATCTGACAGCCAAATTGTCTTTCATTGTTATTTTAGCCGTTATTATCTCTGTCGCTGTAGTGGGTTTCTATTTTGATGCCTTCTTGAAAGAGAAGCATCTTCAACAGACCAAGAAGCAGATGGAGTACGGATTCCATCGCCTTGCCTCTGAGCTGACCAATAGTGAGAATGAACTCAAAAAAGGGATCGCTTTTATTCAGCATGATGAGAGTCTCCTCGCCTCGATTGACCTGATAAACAACTATCAGGACAAGGAAAACTATAATGCTGTTTTGCTTGATGAAGAGAAAAAAAATATTGCCGAACAGCTGTTGGACAGGGTAAAACTCTCGCTTAACAATGACATCGCCCTTTATGATAAAGATGAAGAGCTGATCGCCTTTGTCACCAAAGAGGCCAAAGGCTATTGCCTCAACTTCATCTCCTATAAGAGTGGTGAAAAAGTGCTTTACAGCAGGTGTGAAAGTGAAAAGGTTTACACAGAAAAACCGTTTGAAGAGTATAAGCTTATGCGCTTTAAACACATTGACTACTATGATAAAGGGCAGGTGCTTGCCAAAAGTACCCTTACCTATCACCTTTTTGATGATGAGATCTTCATTAAATCGCACCGGAGTATCTCTGAGCCGGGAGAAGAGAAGGTCCTGGCCCATATAGAGATGTCCTATATGCTCGGGAAAACCTATTTGCAATCACTTTCAAATGACCTGGATATAACGATTGCTTCCAGTCGGGATGAAAAATATGCTTCCCTTTCCCACCCGCTTCTGGGTAAGAATACCCTTGAACGTATGAAGATTGTGCAGACAGATGAAGAGTATTTCAGTGCAGCGATACTTCCAACGCAAAATGGCAACGTATATCTGGTCGCCACACTCAATAAAACACTTTTGATAACCGCATTGGATGAAAACAGAGAGAAGTTACTGCTGCTCTTGCTGCTTGTTACGGCTTTTATACTGTTATCACTTCGTTCCCTCTTTAAAAGAGGCCTGGCCAACCCTCTGGAAAAGCTGATGGCACAGATCAATAAAATCGAGAGGGGAGATTACTCCCGTTCGAAACCGATACGTACCGGGGATGAACTTGAAGCAATTTCAAAAAATGTAAACCAGTTGGCTTTGACAATTTGCGAACGTGAATCTGCCCTGCAGAAGTCACAGGAGAACCTGGAGTACCTTTCACATCATGATACCCTGACCGATCTGCCAAATCGCAGGCTGTTCACGTTACGGCTTCAACATGCCATTGACCTTGCAGCGCGAAATAAAACAAAAGTGGCGATCCTCTTTCTGGATCTTGACCACTTTAAAGAGGTCAACGATACCCTGGGGCATGACATTGGCGATGAGCTGCTGAGAGCCGTTTCAAAACGATTGAACAGTATGGTACGTACGACGGATACATTGGCACGAATCGGCGGTGATGAATTTAACATTATGATCGAAAACATCGAAACGGTCAGTGAAATCGAAGTGATCATTAAAAAGCTGTTGGATAGTTTTAAGGCACCTTTTATCTGCAGTGATCATGAGATCAACACCACGACCAGCATAGGTGTTTCACTCTATCCCAACGATGGTCTGGACAGTGTTGCATTGATCAAGAATGCAGATCTGGCCATGTATAAGTCGAAAGATGTGGGGCGCAACAGCTACAGTTTCTTCTCCAAAGAGCTTTCAGATTACCTCGAAGAGCGAACGGCCCGAACGAATGCCCTGAAATTTGCTGTCGAAGCCGGCAAAGAGTTTTTTCTGCTTTACCAGCCAAAGATCTCTTTGCAGACGGGGAAAATCGCTGCCATCGAAGCCTTGGTACGCTGGGACAGTCTGGAGTTGGGCTTTGTCCGGCCTGATCAGTTTATTGGGTTGGCGGAAGAGACCCGTTTGATCATTCCGCTGGGTGAGTGGATACTGCGGCAGGCCTGCAGTGATTTTGTCAAACTTCAAGCAGATGGCTATGCGCTTGATAAGGTAAGTATTAATATCTCTGCCGTTCAGCTGCAAAACAGCGATATGATACAGACGCTTCAGAAAAGTATCACTATGACCGGAATCCTCCCCAGCCAGATCGAACTGGAGATTACGGAAAGCTACATCGCAACCAATGTTCAGAATGCACTTCAGACCCTGCAAGGCATTAGAGAGATGGGTGTAGATCTGGCCATCGATGATTTTGGTACCGGATACTCCTCCATGAGTTATCTGCAAAAACTTCCGGTAACCCGGTTAAAGATAGACAAATCATTTGTGGATGACCTTCCTGCCTCGCAAGAGAGCGTGGCCGTTGCCAAAGCGATCATTGCGCTTGCCAAAACATTCAAACTTTCCATTACGGCTGAGGGTGTTGAGACGAAAGAACAGGTGGACTTTTTGCAGAGAGAAGAGTGCGATGAGATTCAGGGGTACTTCTATGCCAAACCATTTTCAGTAGAAGAGCTTAAAGCCTATTATAAAGAAACTGAACAGCGTTAAGCGGCTACTTAAAAAGATCTAAATTCCAAGCAGACAGCTACGGGCTTAGCCAATACTAACGGCGGCTTTTGTACAATCTGGCAATTTAATCCAGAAGGATAGAGATGACAGATGTACTGATCATCGGTGCGGGAGGGGCAGGCCTGGTGGCTGCACTCTCCGCCAAAGAGGCCGGGGCAAGCGTCAAGGTATTGAGCAAATCGTACCCGACGCGTTCGCAGACAGGAATGGCACAAGGGGGCATCAATGCCGCTTTGGCGAATGCCGAAGCCGATACCCTTGAGGCGCATATCGAAGATACGCTCAAAGCGGCTCAGGGGCTTGCGTCACCCGAGCAGGTTGAAGTGCTCTGCCGTGACGGGATGGACGCGGTACGCTGGTTGGATCGTATCGGTGTGCCCTTTAGCCGGACGGAAGAGGGGCAGATCGCCCAGCGTCGTCTGGGAGGTGCTTCCTCTTCACGTGCCTGTTATGCACAGGACTATACGGGGCTTAAGATCCTGCATACGCTTTACGATCAGTGCAACGCTCAGGAGATAGAGTTTCTGAACGAATGTTACCTGCTGAACTACATTATCGAAAAAAATGAGAACGGTACCTCTCATGTAAGCGGTGTGACGGCACTGAACATTAAAACAGGTGAGGTCGAACAGCATGAGGCCAGGGCGGTCATCATCGCCACGGGCGGTTACAGCCGTATTTATGACAAACACTCCACCAATGCCACAGGGAGTACGGGTGATGGTCTGGCTGCAGCGATCCGTGCCGGGGCAAAGCTTTCCGATATGGAGTTTGTCCAGTTTCATCCGACCGCCCTGAAAAACTCCTCCATCCTGATCTCCGAGAGTGCCCGCGGTGCCGGCGGTCATCTGCTCAATGCCGATCATCAACGCTTTACCGATGAACTGGCACCGCGAGATGTCGTCGCCCGGGCAATTCTGGAAGAGTCGGAAAAGAGCGGTGAGGTTTATCTCGATATCCGCCATCTCGGTGAAGCGTTCATCGAAGAGCAGCTGCCGCAGGAGCGAAAGCTGGCACAGCTCTACGAGGGGATCGATCCGGTGCATGACCTTATCCCGATCAAACCGGTGGCGCACTACACGATGGGCGGCATCGAAGTGGACGAGAGCTCGAGAACGGCGGTCAACGGACTCTATGCGGTAGGTGAATGTGCCAACCATAAAGTTCACGGTGCAAACCGTCTCGGGGGCAACTCACTGCTGGAACTGATCGTTTTTGGCCTGCAGGCCGGTGTACATGCGAGTGCCTATGCGCATCAGACCGAGGTGGCGTGCAACAATACAGCCCAGCTGCAGCGGGACAGAAACTTCAGCATAGGTGTCAAACACTTTACCAACCAGATCGACTTCTACCAGAAACGTGAGTTCATGGGCAATATTTTCTATGGCAGCGCCGGAATGGTGCGTGACGATATGGGGCTCAAAGCGGTTCTCGGTGCTGTCCGTCAGATTCAAAAAGAGCTGCCGTTCATGGGCCCAAAAGATAAGTCCAAGGCCTATAACACCAACCTGATCGAGTTTATCGAGTTTGGCAATATGGTCGAACTGGCCGAGATCGTTCTGGTCAGTGCCATCAGCCGCAATGAGAGCCGCGGCGCGCATTACCGCAAGGATATTCCGAAACGAAATGATGCCGTTTATGGCGCGCATACCATAACCTGGAAAGAGGACGGCGTACTCTGCGCCGACTTCATAGCGTAAGGAGGCAGATGTGAAAATTACAATCAAACGCTATACGACTGAACCCGAAGTAAAAGAAGCATTGATCGATTACCATGTCGACCTCGAAGATGCTACGCTGCTGGAGATATTAACTAATATCAAGAACAAACAGGATGCTACTCTCACCTTTTCATCCGGATGCCGAAGTTCTATCTGCGGAAGCTGTGCGATGCGGGTTAACGGTACCGAAGTGCTGGCTTGCGCCTATAAACCTCGTGATGGCGATACGATCGAGCCGCTGCGCAATATGCCGGTCATTCGCGACCTTGTGGTGGATGTTGAAAAAGCGCAGAAATTCAACACCATTGCCCGTGCCTGGAGCAGTGAAAACAATACAAACATCAATGTTACTCCCCAGGATGAGAAGAGCAATGAGTTGCAGAGCGACTGTATCCTCTGCGGCTCCTGTTACAGTGCCTGTCCGGTCTATGCCGTTAATGAGAATTTTATCGGTCCGTTTGCCCTGACACGAAACTGGCGGTATGTCACCGATGTACGTGAACAGGATGTTCAGGAGAAGATCGAAGCGGTCCAGAGCAACGGTATCTGGGACTGTACGCTCTG
>JAYEMF010000063.1:0-3476 GCA_034717975.1 Campylobacterota bacterium | reverse complement strand
TTATACTTAAGCACTTCTCTATTATCGCTTATGGGTATAATTTCACTTATGAAACTTTTCAATGAACTTCCTTTAGCCAAACAGCCACTGCTGCAGGACCTGCTGCTGGCGATTATTGTCGCCCTTGCCTTTTCTGCCTTTATCTATCTGGCGCATTGGCGAATAGAGATCAAACTCCTTGATTCGCTGCTGGGACTTGGTGCTCTGTATGGTCTGCTGCTCCTCAGAAAACGTGCTCTTTTTATCGCTGGATTTTTTATCGGACTGCTCTGGTTTTACTGGATCGGGTACAGTTTCGAGTACTATGGGATGAAGTGGGTAGTTCCTCTGATCGCCATTGGTTTCGGCCTGATCTATGCCCTCTTTTTTGGCGTACTGGCAGTCACGAATGAGGCCTGGATACGTGCCGGACTGCTATTTCTACTCAGCTTTTTCGAGCCCGTTGATTTTAACTGGCTACAGCCTGAACTACTCTTTATCCATAGCTACTTCGGGGTAGAAAAGTGGCAATTTTCACTGATACTGATCGCTTTGAGTCTCTTTATACTGCTTCATAACCGATGGCGTTTTGCTGTACTCGCTCTGCTTGCCGGTGCCATCAGCTTTTCATCGCCGGAGTTCAAAACCCCGCCACTCTCTATCAAGCTTGTCGAGACGACCATTCCCCAAGAGCTCAAGTGGCTGCCTCAAATGCGTTCGCCGATCCTCGCGGCCAATTTTCAGGCGATTGATAAAGCCATCGCCCAACACTACGACCTTATAGTCCTTCCCGAATCGGCATATCCGCTTTACCTAAACACGCATCAGGATATCATTGAACAACTCAAGGAGCGCTCCCATCACATTGCCATCATAACCGGTGCGCTTCTGTACGAGAATGAACAGAATTACAATGTGACCTACTTTTTTAACGAAGGGGAGTTTGAAATAGCCAAGAAGATGATCCTGGTCCCGTTTGGCGAATATGTACCTCTTCCTGATTTTGCCAGACGATGGGTCAATGATACGTTCTTTAATGGTACAGCCGATTATCAAAGTGCCAAACACCCCACAGATTTTCTCATCAAAGGTGTTAAATTCCGCAATGCCGTCTGCTATGAAGCCTCCTGTAAAGAGCTCTACTACGGTGATCCCGCTTATCTGATCGTCACCAGCAACAATGCCTGGTTCACACCATCGATCGAGCCCACCCTGCAGCGTCTGCTCATACAGTTCTATGCGAATAAGCACGGCAGCACCATCTTTCACTCAGCCAATTCTGCCGGAACCGGGATTATTACACCTGAATAATCCTGACTTTCCTGGTCAAGTTTACTAGAATTTAATTCGCCAACTACTATCATGCAGCTAACTAATTAATAAAGGCAAATTTATGAACATCGCCAACAACATTATTGAACTGATCGGCAATACGCCGTTAGTCAAACTCAATACTCCCTCAAAGCAGACCGGATCCACGATCCTTGGAAAATGCGAATTTATGAACCCGACCAGTTCGGTCAAAGACCGTATCGGTGCCAATATGATCAAAACAGCGATGGAAAACGGTACGATCAATAACGATACGACGATCATAGAACCGACCAGCGGAAATACCGGGATTGCCCTTGCTTCCATCTGTGCGGCTTTAAATCTGAAACTTACCCTGACCATGCCGGAGTCTATGAGCCTTGAACGTCGAAACCTCCTCAAAGCCCTGGGTGCCAATCTAGTGCTTACCCCGGCAGCAAGCGGGATGAAAGGTGCCATTGAAAAGGCGGAAGAGCTTAACCGGAACATTGAAAACAGTACGGTTCTGCAGCAGTTTCAAAATCCATCCAACCCAGATGTCCATCGCAAAACAACCGCTCTTGAAATTTTAAAGGACACCGATGAGAAGGTCGATATCTTCATCGCTGCAGTCGGTACCGGGGGGACACTGACAGGAACATCCGAAGCGCTCCGTGAAAAAATTCCGGGTATTGAGATCATTGCCGTGGAACCGCAAGACTCTCCGGTACTCTCCGGCGGCCAACCGGGTCCACACAAGATTCAGGGTATCGGTGCCGGTTTTATCCCCGATATTCTCAATACAAAAATATATGGAGAAGTGATCGAGGTCAGCAATGATGATGCCATGGATACAGCAAAAATGCTGGCTAAAGAGGAGGGCTTGCTTGTCGGTATCTCTGCAGGGGCCAATGTTTACGCTGCCATGCAGGTCGCATCGCGTCCGGAGAATCAAGGTAAAACGATCGTTACTGTCTTGTGTGATACCGGTGAACGCTATCTGAGTACTGCCCTTTTCAGTGAATAACCTTCGTTTTCTAGAGACGATCAGAGCCGAAAACGGTGTGATCTCTCATCTGGAGTATCATCAACGCCGCATGGAGATGACACTTCGGGCCAATAACTGTCATCTCCACTACGATCTTACCACCCTGCTTTCACCTCCGCAACAGGGTCTTTACCGCTGTCGACTCCTATATGACGAAGGCGGCACCGATATCAGTTATATCCCCTACAAAACACGTACATTTACCTCTTTGCAGGCTATTGAGGAGAACAGTATCGACTATCGCTACAAGTATGCCGATCGTCATCGGCTCGACGCCCTCTTTGCCAAACGTAAAGAGAGTGACGATGTCCTTATCATTAAAAATGGCCTGATTACCGATACCACCATTGCCAACATTGCTCTTTTTGATGGAGAGCAGTGGCTGACACCGGCTGAACCACTTCTGTATGGAACAACTCGTCAGCGCCTCATTGATGAGGGAAAACTGCTCGAAAGAGCCATTCCCATTGAGGCACTTTCCCACTACAGTAAGGTCGCGGTCATGAACGCCATGATTGGCTTTATTGAAGTCGAGAATGGTATAATTTTTCCAAAAGAAGAAGGTTAACTATGCTTTTCGATATTGTAAAAAATGAAGCATTTTGCAACATTATGCGTTCTCACATCCAGCAGCTGCTTATCTACCTGTTTGAGCAGGAACAGAACTTCGGGATTCTTTGCAAGATCGAACAGTTGACCTTTGATCCTGAACTTCCCAAACCAATCAGTGACGAATTTCGTCCGATGACACTCTTCTTCCTGGCCGGCTATACCTTTGAAAGTGCCCGTATCGATGAGGATACACTTATCTTTGAAGCCGGTTTTGGTACTGAAAATATCGGTAGTCTTGTCACGGTACCTCTTTTGAGTATCATGCAGATCATCATCGATGAAACGCCGATCTTCGTCAACCTTGCCTCTCCGGCTGCACTAAAACAGAACAATGCCACCAATAATGACGGCATCAAAAATTCGATGGCAGCATTTCTTTCCAACCCTGAAAACAATCAATTTATAAAGAAGAAGTAGATTTCATTCTGCCCCAAAAAGGGCAGAAGTACTACAGTGACTACGTATGTTTTAGATCATTGATCAGTACTCGATAGCGTAGTGAAATAGGTTTTTCCGGGAAGCCCCGGAGTCTAGAGAAGAAGTATAG
>JAYEMF010000062.1:0-16281 GCA_034717975.1 Campylobacterota bacterium | reverse complement strand
AGAACAGTCTGTCTCATCTCTTCGTCTTACCCGGTGCGCTGAACAATATCTCTGGCAATTTTTTCCACATAACCCAACAGTGCCATCTTCAGCGGTTTACCGCTGGAGTAATCAGCCGGCAGGATCTGTTCTGCCCGTTTGGCTTCGACGGCCAGTTTATAGCCCTGATTATAGGTATACAGCGTCTTCGCTTCATCGATTGAACCATCTTTATGTTTCACTTCCCGATAGACAGCAATGGAGGTACCCCCGTTTTTATTAATGAGTGAAAAAGCCGGGATATCGGTCTGCCCGTCACCTAAAAAGAGCATATTTTCAAAAGGAATGCGGTACTCCGTGGTCACTTCATTGACATCAGAAGGATTGTCACCGGCTTTTGGAGAAACACCCTTGGCGACCATAAAGAGCTTCTGTGTCTTAATGGTGTGACCGACGGTCTCTTTTACAAAGCCGAGTCTGCCCTTCTCATCTTCATCCAGTGAACAGGCAAACACCTCTTTAAAGTGCCCCTCAAGTTCATGATGCGCCAACGAACCGTTGATCATCTCGGTCAGACCACCACTGATACAGTAATACTCAAGCCTCATATTATGCTCGGCAAACTCTTCACGCTCCAAAATAGCCTGCAGATCATCAAAGACCGAATGTTGCCCATCACGACGGCTCAACCCCTCATAAAGCTGAACCTGTCCGCCAAAATTATGGAGCTTCGCATTGCTAAGGGCATAACGTTCGTCACGCCGTCCATAATCAATAAAGCTTTTCAGGTAGGCATGTTCCATATCATAACCGCGCTCCATATTTGACCTGGACTCTTTCCAAAATGCCTCCGCTTCAATCCCCCATGCATCAAAAATAACCTGCTGCTGAAACTCAGGCGAAAGGGTAATATCAAAATCAAAAATAAGCGCAATAATATTCTGACTCAAAATGGACTCCATCCTGTTTAATTGGGATTATCATATCAAAAAGCGGTCTGTTTCGAGAAGTTTCTTGACAAGAGGATAGTCATTATATTAAAATACGTCCAACAAAACACTTCCAAGATTTCTACCACATAGCACTACTACTCAGAAAATCACACTCCGTAAGGTAATTAATGAGCGACAATTCACGCCAGCACAAAAACCCTAAATCGCGTACACACACCCCTGTCAAAGGCACTTCTGTCGAAGACCTCCGTACCAAAAGCATCGAAGACCTTCTTGAGATCGCAGCCAAACTCAACATTGAAGAACGCAACGAACTCAAACGCCAGGACCTGATCTTCGAGATATTAAAATCACAGGTCTCACAGGGCGGATTTATCCTTTTCACCGGAATTCTGGAGATCATGCAAGATGGTTACGGGTTCCTGCGTGCAATCGATACAAGCTTCAGCGATTCCCTGCACGATGCCTACGTTTCAAGTACGCAGATCCGAAAATTTGCCCTGCGTAACGGTGATGTGGTTACCGGACAGGTCCGTCCGCCAAAAGAGCAGGAGCGCTACTATGCCCTGCTCAAGATCGAAGCGATCAACTACATGCCGCCGGATGAGAGCAAGAAGCGTCCCCTCTTTGAAAACCTCACACCACTTTATGCACTCGATCAGCTCAAGCTGGAATTCCAGTCCAATAAACTGACCGGCCGGATGATGGACCTTTTCTCTCCTATCGGTAAAGGGCAACGCGGGCTCATCGTTGCACCGCCTCGTTCAGGTAAGACCGAACTGATGAAAGAGATGGCCCACGGTATTTCACACAATCACCCTGAAGCGGAACTGATGGTACTGCTTGTCGATGAACGTCCCGAAGAGGTAACAGACATGGAGCGTTCTGTCAAAGGTGAAGTCTACAGCTCAACCTTCGATATGCCGGCCAAGAACCATGTTAAAGTCGCTGAGATGGTTATAGAACGTGCCAAGCGCCGTGTCGAGATCGGTAAAGATGTCATCATCCTGCTTGACTCCATCACCCGTCTTGCTCGCGCCTATAACACCGTCACGCCATCAAGCGGTAAAGTCCTCTCCGGTGGTGTCGATGCCAACGCCCTGCACAAACCAAAACGCTTCTTCGGTGCGGCACGTAACATCGAAAACGGCGGAAGCCTCACCATCATCGCAACGGCTCTGATCGAGACCGGAAGCCGTATGGACGAGGTGATCTTCGAAGAGTTCAAAGGAACCGGTAACTCGGAAGTAGTTCTCAGCCGTGCCATCGCCGACCGCCGTATCTTCCCGGCGATCGATATCCTCAAATCGGGTACACGTAAAGAGGAGCTCCTTATCGGTCCGGATATCCTTCAAAAAGTATTTATCCTCCGCTCTATGCTGCATAAACAGGCCGATGAAGTCGAAGCGCTCAAATTCCTCTACACGACGATGCAAAAAAGCAAGAGCAATGATGAATTTCTTGAAAGTATGAATAACGGCTAGTGTGCCTCTGGCACGGTGAAGTGGAAAGAGGAAAGTGGAAAGAGGGAAGAGAACATGAATAAAAAAGAACTGATGACAATCCCCTTTCCCCTTTCCCCTTCCCTCTTCCCTAATCTGCCAAAAGGTGAATTATGAAAGTCGGTGTATTTGACAGTGGTATCGGTGGACTGACCGTCGTCAAATCCCTGCTCGAACATCAGCTTTTTGAAGAGATCGTCTACTTTGGCGATACCGCCCGTGTTCCCTACGGCGTGAAAGATCAAAACACCATCATCCGCTACTCCCTGGAAGCCCTTGAGTTTTTCAAAAACTTCGATATCGATCTCCTCATCACCGCCTGTAATACCGTCAGTGCCTACGCCCTTGATGAGATGAAGGCCCACGCCCCTTTTGATATCATCGGTGTGGTAGAACCTGGGATTTTAGCTGCAGAAAACGCTTTGCAGAACAGAGAAGCCAATGTACTTGTTTTGGGAACAAAAGCAACCGTGGCTTCCAAAGCGTACGATTCACTCCTCACCAGACATGGATATAACAATGTAACGGCCAAAGCCACCGGACTCTTTGTACCGATCGTCGAAGAGGGACTGTTCGATGGCGATATACTGCAGAGTACGATGCAGCACTATTTCAATGATCTGGCACTGCCAGATGCCATTATCCTCGGCTGCACCCACTTTCCGCTTATCACCGATGCTATCGGGAACTATTTTGACAATCGAAGCATATTGATCCACTCCGGTGAAGCCATCGTCGAGTATCTTGAGAAGCATTATGACTTTGCAAAACGTTTTGAAGATACCGAACTCAAACTGTTTGCTTCAGAGAATCCGGATGCCCTGAAAGCAGTTGCACATACCTGGCTTAACCTCTAAGCTTTCACTCTTTCAACTTTATCTTCCTACTCTTATATTTTTTATCGAATCTTGTAAAAAACTCAGCTTTAAAGTAAAGATAATTCTTTACTGCTAAGATGTAACTGTTGTTCTCTTAAAGGTTTTTATGAAAAAAAGTTCAGATCTGATTGCCCAGGCAATCTGTGAAACAGCCAAGATCATTCAGGGGAAAGATGAGCAGGTGAAGCTTGCTTTAGCCGTTTTTCTGGCGAAAGGCCATCTGCTGATAGAGGACCTTCCCGGTGTCGGAAAAACGATGCTGGCCAAGACACTCAGCCGCGTACTCGGACTCGGTTACAGCCGTGTCCAGTTCACCTCGGACCTGCTGCCTTCAGATATTCTCGGCATTAACTATTTTGATACGAAAAGCTCCTCTTTTATTTTTAAAAAAGGGCCGCTTTTCACCCAGTTTCTGCTCGCCGATGAGATCAATCGGGCCACGCCAAAAACCCAGAGTGCCCTGCTTGAAGCGATGGAGGAGCATCAGGTCAGTATCGATGCCAAGACCATGCCGCTGCCGGAGCCTTTTTTCGTCATAGCAACCAAAAATCCGTTTGAAGAGGTCGGCACCTTTGAACTTCCGGACTCCCAGCTCGACAGGTTCATGCTCTCTTTCTCACTGGGCTACCCTTCCCATAAAGCTGAACGTTCCATACTGCGTGCAAAAAAGCACTACACACCTGAAGAGCTGATACCTCTGGAGAGTGATGCCATCATACAGCTTCAAGACGAGGCCGCCAATATCCACCTCAGCGATGCCCTGCTCGACTACCTTCAGGAGATTTTGGATTTTACACGCAGCAGCGGGCTTTACAAAAGCGGGCTCTCTACCAGGGGAGCCATTTCATTGACCAATCTTGCCAAAGCGTGGGCACTCATAGAAGGCCGTGATTTTGTAACCCCTGCCGATATCAGCTACCTGCTCCCTTTTGTCACCTCGCACCGTCTCAAGTCAAAAAGCAGCAGTGCGGATCCCAAAGAGATCGCCAATGAAATTCTTGCAAACGTCCATCCGGATTCTTAAAGCGGTCAAAACGCGCCCGACTCGCTATTTTCCACTGCTTGTCATTGCCATCATCGCTCTTTTTATGCTGGCATATATGCACAACTACAATATAGTCTACCTGATGATGTTTTTCATTTTTTCACTTGCCGGTGCTTCGAGTATCATTGGCCGATTTAACCTCCTGGATTTGAAACTGACACTGCTCTCACAGAAACGTTTTTTTGCACAAACCCCCTCATCCTATACCCTTCAGCTCTTCAATCCCTCTGCTTCGAGAACCAGTTACGCGCTAGAGATCAGTGATGGAACAGGCAGCCAGAACATTGACAGACTCTCTCCGCAGCATCACAGTGTCGTTCATCTTGAGATAAGCGCACCTCTGCGCGGTGTTATACCTCTGCCGCCGATACAGCTTGGCAGCCATTTTCCCCTGCCCCATGAACTGCTTTACAGAGAGATCGATCTGCCATCATCCATTACCGTCTATCCTGAGCCAAAAGGCGAATCTCTCGAGACTCTAAGCTCCATAAACAGAGCGACAACCGGAGAGCAGGATGATTTCGAAGGTATTCGCAGCTATCAAAAAGGGGACCCGCTCTCACTGATCCATTGGGCCTCAGTGGCAAAGGGGAGCGATCTGATGAGCAAGGAATTTCTCTATAACGAGAGAAGTCATAAACTCCATTTTGACTTTCTCACAGCCGGCGACAACGATGAGAGCAGACTCTCCCAGCTGACCCTCTGGATCTTGGAGTGTGAACAAAAAGGGATACCTTTTATCATTCAGATAGCCGGAGAGAAAATGGATTCGACCAAAATGAGTACCGATGCGATACTTGAAATACTTGCCAAATACTGAAAAGCCTCCATCACGACAGGCACTGCTTGATCTTGCCCTCTTGTTGGCGCTTCTGCCGCACCTCTTTATCCTGAAAGTACCTATGCTGATCTATCTCTTGTTGTCGGTTATAGTGATTTTTAAACAGAAAAGCTCCAAAGGGCTCATACTTTTAACCGCTGTCGCAGGTATCGCTGCCATAGCCTTGAGCTTTTTTGCCGAATACAACCTTGCCAGTTTCTCCCGATTGCTTGTGTTCATCTCTTTCCTTATTTCGCTCTTGATATATGCCATCACCTTACAGCGCCTGAGCAGGAAAATAAATTTTTATCTGCTGATCTCTCCTGCACTTTTGCTTATGCTCTCCTTTTTCTTTTTTAATTCCATTACGATGCTTTTTTATGCTTTGAGTGCACTGTTTGGGCTCGTTTTGCTGCTGCTATGGCAGCGAATGCAGGCCTCACTGGCCGAAGCGGTCAAAGTCACCGTGATGCTCTTCACCTTCTCACTGCCTATCGTCGCGTTGCTCTTTATGGTCTTCCCGCGGGTCTCTTTCAAAAAAGCCGAGTTTGGTTTTAAAGGGGAACACGTTAAACGCACCGGCCATGACGGCACCATGCACCTGGATTCCAAAGCGCTGCTCATCCCTTCGCAAAAAGTAGTTATGGAGGTGGCTTTTCAAAAAGAGGTACCGCCTGATGAGCTTCTCTACTTTCGCGGCAGCGCACTCTATGTCGATAAGAGAACTTCCTGGAACACCCTGCCGACATCGCTGCGCCCTAAAGGTTCTCTCTCTGCACAGCTGCTTGATACCGCCGGTGTGATTCACTATCAGGTAACACTCTATCCCCATCGGCAGAAGTGGCTCTATATGCTGGATATGCCACTTTACAGACCGGCAAAGTCATCTATTGATGCCGATCTGATGACAACTTCTTATGAACGTATCAATGAGATTCGCCGCTACAGGGGGATGTCGGCACTGCAGTACAGTTTACAGCTGGATGATTCGGCCATTTTTGCCGAAGAGTCGCTGGAAGCCGATCCGGAACGTGATCCTGTCACGGCCAGAGCATTGCACTCAATCATCAATGAAGAGGATCCCGACCAGCTCAAAGCCGATAGACTTTTATCCTATTTCAGCTCTTTGGAGCTTACCTACTCCCTCAAACCGGAGCCGATTGACCTTGCCCATCCTGTTGACTCATTTTTACATGATTCCAAAGTCGGCTACTGTGTCCATTTCGCCGCCGCTTTTGCGACTGCTGCACGTCTGATCGGCCTTCCTTCACGCATCATAACCGGCTTCAAAGCCGAACGTTCCAGTGCTGTCAATAATTATCTTGTCATTAAAGAGGCCAATGCCCATGCCTGGGTAGAGCTTTACATCGATCAGCGCGGATGGGTCCGGTACGAGCCGACATCCACGGCGCTCAAGGCTGTTGCCAGTCCGGACAATATCCTTACCACCATGCAAAACCTAACTGCCCAAGAGCAGAGTCTCTTCCAAAAAGTGTGGCAGCAGAGCAATCTCTACTATATGTACGCCAAATATACAATCGATACCTGGATTTTACAATATAGCCGTTTCAAACAGTTGACACTGCTGAAGACACTGCTGGAAGACACCCTCTTTTTACTAAAGTTTGTCGGCTCTTTCCTGCTCTTCACCCTCCTGTGCATCGGCCTCTTTATCGTGGCACAAAAGCGAAAATACAGAGATCCTCTACTGTACAAAATGGATCTTCTGATTACACTGTTGCGACAAAAAGGGATCAGCAGGGGGCAAGGTGAGACGATGGATGCACTGTTGCATCGTGCGATGGCACTACATCCGGAATATAACGTCCTTGAACGCATCAATGAGCTCTACCATATGGCCAGATACTCACGCCATGCCGGCAAAGAGACTTTGGACGAACTTGCTCATAAGATCGAAACGTTCATAAAGTCGAACAAGTGAAGATTCAGCACCTCGTTTGTGAACACTTCCGGGGAAGTGCATTATTTGAGGTTTTCGCTGGAGAAAACGGTGACTTTGTCACCGATGTTGCAGTAGTACGTATGATGACACGTTCGAACTATTTTTTTCATAAGGGTTCTCTTTCGTATCATCACACGGTAAATCAAAACTAAGATTTATATAAAATAGCGCATGCCGTCATTCCTGCGAAGGCAGGAATCTAAGCCTCAAACACTCAAGATTCCTGCCTTCGCAGGAATGACAGAGCGTACACCTTAAACAGAGGTGAGTTTTGAATTACCGTGCTTTTAGTTGTCTAAAGTTATTATTTGGGTAAGATGATTTAAAACTAAGAAATCTGTCTCTTTTCAGACAAATGATCTATATGCGGTAAAAATCATAAAAGGAGCAAATAATGGTTGAGCTTGGCTTGGCACTGTTAAAGACCCTGGCGTCCTTTCTCTTTGATCAGTATCTCTACTCGACAACAGAGTATGACATCGACAATGCACCCTCATGGTACTATCAGGAGAGCGCCGATGAGATGTGTGCTTTTACCTATGAGTATGGCAAGCTTGAGAGCATTGAGAAAGCTAAAACTGCAGCTCAAAAACAGATGCAGACAAAAATCAGTCAACTGATCGACAGGAGTATCTACCAACACTACAAAAACAGCACGACCCCCAAAGAGGATAAAATGCTGGAGTATTTTTCCAAAGATGTCAAGCTACCGATCTTTGTGGATTCCAATCTTCATTATGTCAAAGTCAAACACGAAGACAATGCCGATATTACTTTCGTCAAAGCATGCATCCCAAAGCAGACTATTCTCACCTACCAGACAGAACGATTAAAAAACATACAAAAAGAGCTCTCAATCCATCGATCGGACGAGGCTCTTAAAGAGTTGGACAGAGAGTTTGAGTGAAGAAGATGAAGGATCGCTTACCTATTGTAAAATTTAGAGAGTTTGAGCAGGTAGTGATCAAAAACAAATCTGTTTTCATGGATGACTTTTCGATTCAGATAGGGTTTTGCCGACTGTCCGAAGTAGATGGATATGAGGAGTCCGTAACTTAAGTTAAATGGGTCGTACGAAAAACTTACTATCTGATTCCGGTTGGCCCAGGAGGCAATGGCTTTCAACTCTTCAGGCCGGTGGGACAAGACAATAACGGCATCTGGCTTCTCCATATGATCCGGTCTGAACTTCGAAATGTTCACACGAAGTTTTCGCTCTGCAATTCCCTTTGGATAGGTTGATTCGATCTGCTTTTTAAAGCGTTCCGCGGCATGGTAATCGGTCTCGATTGCCAAAATGGTGATTTCGAGGGTCGGGGATTTATTGTCTTTAATATGCTGCTCAAGCAGTGCTATTTTAGGAAATAGTTTTGCTTCAATAGCCATAATGGTAGTGTCATACTGCTTCGCTAAGAGCAGCGTAGAGAGGAGTAAAAAGAGTAGAAAGGCTCTTTTTATCACGGCAATTTCCATTCGACAGAGAACCAGAATGTACGGCCGTCACGCGGAAAATCGTTCACATATGTTCCTGTAGCAGGAAGAGTTCCCAGCTTGGACGGACAACGGATATCCTCATCAAAAAGGTTTTTCACAGTCGCCTGAAGAGTGAGTGTTTTGTAGGTATAGGTGACGGCCTGGTCAAACCGGGTATAACTGTCGAGATCTGCCCGCGGGTCTGCCGCTTCACGTTCGCGTTCTCCTACATAACGCAGGGTAGTGCCGCTGTGCCAGTTGCGGTGCCACGTTTTGGAGAGAAGCACATTGGCCAGGTGGTTGGCGAAAAACGGCAGGTCATCACCATCTTTCTCCTTCGCCCTGATATAGCTATAGTTGCTCTGCAGCGAAGCGGTCTCACTCAGCGGATAGAACCACTCCAGCTCTGCACCGTAGGAGCGGATATCCTCGCCGTTGACATATTGAAGGCTGCCGTCACTCTCGATAAAATCCTGCATTTCGGAGTAGTAAAGGTTGACCGAAAAGCGGTTGTCAAACACGGTGACATGGTTATAGGCGAACTCAACCGTATCGATCGTCTCCATCTCAAGGGATGCATTACCGATTAACGGTGCCTGTTTGCCGGTCAACTCCATAAATGTCGGTGCCCTGAATGAGCGCTGGTACATCAGCTTGTAACTCTCAGACTCATTATGGCTGTAGAGCAGAGCAACTTTGGGTGCAACATTTGAATCGGTATCACTGTAGTGGTCATAACGTGCACCGACATTTAACATCCACTTATCGGAAACCGTATAGATGTCATGCAGATAAAGGGCATAGTGACGGCGTGTTATGCCATCATCAATGATAGATAAAGGTTGCGTAATGGCTTCGGAACCTGTAGATGGATCGTTGGCCCCATAACTGGTATCTGTAATTTCGCTTCTGCCTAAGTAGATACCGCCTAATAGCTGATGATCGTCCAACTTATAGTTTATGGCTGCATCGGCATAAAACACTTCTTCGTTAATAACACCGCAGGCTACGAGGTCAACAGGTGCCAAATCCAATAGAGGAAGCGGCAGGAGTCGTGATCCGCCTTCGATGCCATAGCGCTTATAACCGGCTTTTATATCAAGTGACGATTCAGCTGTTAACTTTGGTGTATAACGTAGTTCACTGATGATAGAGGTGCTTGTCAGGCTTTTTGGATCTTCGTTGATCGGCCACTCGTTATATCCGAAATGATTTGAAAGATCCAGTTCAAGCCATCTCGCCTGAAGGGAAAGGTCATCACTGAAACGGAGGTTGGCGCCGAGTGAAACGTTGGTGAAGTCTTCATACGAAGTGAACTCCGTCTGTGTCGGAATCCCGTCATAGGGGCCATAACTTCGGGAGTTGTCATTCTCGAGGTAAAACCCGTCCAGGCGGACACTCACCCTCTCCGTTTGCACACTCTGAACAAAACCGGCACTGCCATACCCTTCCGAACTGGCGTTACCAAAGAGCAATCCAGCCTCGTCACTGTTCTCTTTTGTAATCACGTTGATGACACCGATGTGCGCGAACGAACCATACAAAGCCGAAGAGGGACCGCGGATCACTTCGATCCGTTTGATAATCTCGATCGGCATATCAAGGTAGAAAAAACTGGCACCGGTTACTTCCGTGTTGACGCTTATCCCGTTGATCATCAGCTTCAGCTTGTCACTGACGGTCGATTTGTTGCCGCGCATATTGATCTGCTTGGCACCGGCGGTTCCCATCGAAGTCTCGATACCGGGTACCGTTTCGAGCGCTTCAAAAAGATTGACGATGCCCAGTTTCTTCAGTTGGTCGGCATGGAGGACCGAGACGACGGCCGGAGTTTTATCAATGTTTAGTTTGGTACGTGTGGCGATTTCCGAAGCATCTTGCAGATCTTCCAGCAGATCGAGTGTATCATGTTCGGAAGCCAGGAGCCACAGGCTCATAAGCAGTAAGATGGTAATTCTCATGAACTCTCCTCCTCTTGCATAGGCAGTTTTATGGTAAAACAGCTGCCCGATTTGATGTTCTTCATGGTCAATGAGCCTTCCATTCTTTTTTCAATAATATTTCTTGCCATATAAAGCCCTATACCGGTCCCCTTGTTTTGGAACTTCGTAGTGAAATAGGGTTCAAAGATGGAGTGGAGGATCTTTTCGTCTATACCCCCTCCGTTATCACTCACTTCGATGATGCCATGACCTTCCATGCAGCTGAGTGAAATGGTGATGGCCCCTTTATCGATACGCTTCTGTGACATCTGCCCTTTAATGGCATCTTTGGCATTGTTGATCAGAATAAGCAGAACCTGTTTGAACTCGTTTTCAGTGCCATGCAGCTGAAGATGACAACTGCTTTTAATCGTATGGGCAATATTGTTGTTTTGCAGCTGAGCGTCGAGAATCATGAAAATATCCTGAATACTCTGCTCTGGGATAAACGTATGCATCACCCCGTCCGGGTTGAGAAAGTTTCGGAAATCATCAATGGTATCTGACATGTAATTGATGTTGGCAGAGATGATCTGCATCTTATCATCAAACTCTTTGTCGTTGAGCGAACCGAAAGCATATTTCGTTTCGATGTTACTGGCTGCCAGTCCAATATTATTGAGCGGCTGACGCCACTGGTGGGCAATCGATTCGAGCATCTCCCCCATAGCGGCCTGACGCGACTGATGGATCATCAAACGCTCTTGATCACGCTGTTTGATGACGGCATCCTCTACACGCTGTTCAAGCTCCTGGTTGAATAATTTAAGCTGTCGCACATAATTGGAGAGATTGCTGACCATCTGGTTGGCAACCGTGGCAATCGTACGAACCTCAAGGCTTTTTCCCGGTATATCGGTCACTTCAAGATCCTTGGTGACCGTATATTGTTTCAGCCTCTCAGAGAGTAAGCGCAATCCCTTGAGATCATCGTGCAGATAGTAAAAACCGAGCAGGAAGATGATCAGTGCAAAACCAAAGATCAGAAAAAGCAGTAGGAGTATATTACTCATTAAATGCTCTAAATGCTCATTGGTATACGTTACGGTAGCCGTTGCCACTTCCGCATTGCTAAAAGGGTCCAGAATCGTGCTTTCATACAGAAAACTCTTTTTGGGAGTACCGTTCTGTTTGCTCTTAAAAAAGAACGTTTCCCCGTGAATCGAGTTCAGCTGAATCGTTTGAATATCGTGATGTTCAAAAAAACTGTTCAACGTCTCTTCGAGAAACTCTTGTTGATTAAATGAGAGATTGAGTGCAATCATTGGTTTGAGTGTATTGAAGGTAAGTGTTATTTTCTCTTTTTCCGATGTTTGCAAAACAGCACTGAAATGAAAATTGGCATAGAAGTAAATTGGTATGATTACCACCACAAAGAGCAACCAGAACAGAACCGTGAATTTACTGATTAATGTTTTAAACATAAGCCAACGTTTCCAGGACAATAGATAAGGGAGTGGAGCGTACTTTAAATGAAGACATAAGAGTTAGAAAACAACCTGTTCATGTATCCCATGCATATCCGTCGAATGGATAAGATAGCAGGTCGATACCTTTTTAAATCACGATAAAAAATTATAGCCGGAACTCTCTTTATCTATAATCAAGAATAGGCTGATCTGCCGCTAACAGTCGAATCAATATGAGCAGCCTTCATTGAAATTTGCAGATTATAGGCTAATTTTGACGTAATGAGTTCTCAATAATCCAATATCGCTATAATGAGCAGTAGAAATATTCCATGTATCAACTGCCGGAAAACTGTGGAAGCTTCCACTTCCTCTTATTTCCTTTAGAGGTGCCCTAAAGATTTACGTTTCCCTCAGACAAACCAAACAGGAGAAAGATGATGAGACAGATTAAACAGATATTGGTCGCTATTGACAGGTCGGCTATGGCGGAAGAGGCCCTCAAGCGTGCTATTTCCATTGCAAAGAAAAAAGATGCCCCGCTTATGGTTATACATGTCATAGAAACCCCTCTAATAGAACTTCCATTTTTACAATCTGTAGATGAGGATGAGATCAAGAAAAAGATCACAGAGCAGATCGATCGGCTTAACAAGCAGGCAAATGTCACCTATGCCCTCTTTGTGCTCTCCGGATCAGCAGCGGATAATATCCTGCTCGAGGCACAAAAGACCAGAGCCGACCTGCTCGTTGTAGGCTCTCACGGAAAGAGTGATATCGACAGCGACTATTTTGGATCCACTACGATAAAGCTTATTCAAAATACCCATATTCCGGTACTCATTGTCAAAAATGAGGTCAAGGATATCTATCAAAAGATGATTGCGCCGACAAACATGTCAGATTACTCCAAAGAGAGCATTCTCTTTGCCAATGCACTCTTTACCAAACCTTCCCGAAAATACCTTTATGCTGCCGAGACCATCAGTGAACTGCAGGCCATGACCTATCGCATCAGTGATGAGCAGCGGCAGGCCCTGAGAAAAGAGATGGCGATTAAGGCAAAAAGGGCATTGGAGACGTTTGTGAAAGAGATTGGCGGGGGAGAGACGGCACTGATGGATTTTAAAGCATCGATCAATGAAGATCTACTGGCCTATATTAGAGATGATAAGGCTGATCTGCTTGTCTTGGGTTCCAAGGGTGTCGATAATCTCAACTCTTTTGTATTTGGATCAACCGCATCCTATTTGGTACAGAGGTCTCCTCTTGACGTGCTGGTTTATGTTCCATCATCAACTTAACGGGAATGATAAAGTTTGGAAGAAGATTAGACCTCTTGCGGAAGTCAAGCCACTCTCAGAGATCGTTATGAATGTTAACGTGATCAGCAAATCCACTGCCAGCTTCTGTGTAGATATTGAACACGGCTGTTGCACCTGAGTGACGCAATCGCTCCTCCTCATCCGTGTACCTTGCCGTCGCGGCAATGCGTCCGGGAAAAGATATCCCCCGCAGTTGTTCCAGGGCATCCAGGTTGGCTTGAAGATTCGGCAGTGACAGCATGACAAGTTCAATGGTATGGGTTCGTTCTATTTTTTCCCAGAAGTCCGCATCGCTCGGATCGCCGTGCAGAACTTTGCGCCCCGCTGACTGGTGCCTTTTGATCAATTCTGCATCAAAGTCAATGCCGACCACAGTGTCCCCATGGAGTTCGTGCATTTTATCATAGGCACCGCTGCCTACCCTGCCCATACCAAAGACAGCGATGGTTGCACCAAGCGTATCCAGCAGCATGTCATCGGGAAGCCTCTCTTTGCGCTGAAACCTAATCCAGAACTCTCTGAACCGGCTATAGATTCTGTCATCAATGTCATTTAACGGGGCGGCAACAACAAAAGAGAGGGAAAGAGCGATGGCAATCACGACCAGCCATTCACCGTCCAGCCAGCCATTCGATACGCCAATCGCAGCCACGATCAGGCCGAATTCACTGTAGTTGGTCAGGTTCAATGTTGCCAACAACGAAGTCCGTGCCCGCAATTTGAAACGGGTCATCAGCGCAAAAAAGAGTGCCGATTTGACGAAGATAAAAGGTACGAGCATGACCCCGATGATCAGCGCCTCAAGTGAGAGGTGGCCTGACATACCGATGGAGAGGAAGAAGCCCACCAGAAACAGATCCTTGAAACCCAGCATCGATTTGGCCATCTCATGTGATTTGAGGTGGGTTGATATCAGCACTCCCATGATAAGAGCACCGAGGTCACCCTTCACTCCAGCCAGTTCAAAGAGTTCGGCTCCGCCCAGGGCAAGGACCAGTCCATACAGAATCAACAGTTCCCCATGACCTGTCTTTTGTAACAGATGGTGGAACAGCGGTCGTAGCGGAATGAGTAGAAACAGCAGTAGCGCCCAGAGCGAAGGGATCTTTCCTGTGGATGCTGCCAGAAAGATAACCGCAGCCAGATCCTGCATAACCAGAATACCAATAGCGATCCGTCCATGGAGGGACTTCATCTCCCCCTTCTCCTCCAGCGACTTGACCACAAAAACGGTGCTGGAAAAGCTCAATGCAAAGGCAATCATCAGTGAAAGTTTAAGGTCCAGACCGTAGAAGAGCGGCGCACCCATCAAGGCCAGACCAAAAACAGCCGCTCCGAAGAGGGCGATGATGACTGAAATATGCAGCGCAGTCACCGACCAGACCTGTGGCCTTATCAATACCTTCAGGTTCAGCTTTAGACCAACGGTGAACAGCAGCAGGGTAATACCAAGATCAGCCAGCTTCTCCAGCACCTCCCCACTTGCGATACCCAGATAATTGAGGATGAAACCGGTTGCCAGGAAACCCACCAATGGCGGCAGAGTAATGAGCCTGGCCAGGAAGCCCAGAAAAAAAGCAAGAGAGATCCACGTAACATCTCCCATTGCGATTGCAACCCATTCAAAATCCATTACTGTTCCTCAGCCCTGTTCAGGACTCAAATTCGTATTTAAATACACCACTTCAAGTTTAAAGTACAATCATTATAGCAAATTCACCGTACCAAGTTCGAGCCGGATCGACATGCCCTTCGATACAGAAATCCACAGATCAAAATATCATTCAAAAAGTTGTAAAAGTATCGTAAGTTAAAGTTGAAGCAGCCTGTCCCCATTACTCTTCTACGAGTCAAGACCTCTTGAAAGAACACCTTCCATCTCATTTGCTGACATTGGTCTGCCATAAAAATAACCTTGAATGTTTTTACAGCCATTCTCCACTAAAAACTCTTTCTGCTCTTTTGTTTCAACACCTTCGGCAATAATTTTAAGATTTAAACTTTCCGCCAAGGCAATAACAGCTCTTGTAATGGCAGAATCCTCTTCATCATCAGGTAATTCTCGTACAAATGACTGGTCAATTTTCAACTTATTGATAGGTAATTTTTTAAGATAGGAGAGAGAGGAGTAACCTGTTCCAAAGTCATCCACTGCCAACTCTATACCGATATCGCGAATCAGGTTTAGAGTTTTTATGGCTTTTTCCGGGTTTCTCATGATCTGATCCTCAGTTATCTCAAGTTCAATCCATTCCGGCTTGCATTCAGTCTCTTTCAGCATGCTATCAAACATACTTATAAAATCTTTCTGCTGAAGCTGTCTCATAGTAAGGTTAACGGCTAAGACACCAGGGTTTAAGCCTTTTGCGTACCACTTGGCTATCTGTGTCATTGCTGTTCTCATAACAAATCTGTCTAATTCAACTATAAGTCCGGTAGATGCGGCCAGAGGAATAAACTTGGCAGGAGAGATTAATCCCATAGTAGGGTGTTGCCATCTAACAAGCGCTTCCACCCCCACAAGTTCACTCATATCACAATTTGCCTGTGGCTGATAATAGACCACGAAGTCACCATCTTTAAGTGCCTCCCTAAGAGCACTCTCCATCGCAACTCTCTCAAATGCCAGTTTTGTCATCTCTACACTATAAAACTGAAAGTTGTTTTTTCCTTCCTCTTTAGCTTTATACATAGCAGCGTCAGCATATTTTAGAAGTTCTTGAGCAGAATCGCCATCATCAGGGCAGAGACTGATACCTATACTGCCAGATACATAAAGTAAATTATTTTCAAAAGCAATAGGCTTAGCCAGAACTTCAAGAATTTTCTGTGCCAACAGTGATGCATTTTGCCCTTGCTTCAAATCTTCCATGATAACAGTAAACTCATCACCACCTAAACGAGCAAGAGTATCCTCTTTACGCATGATTTTATTAAGACGCTGCGTAACTA
>JAYEMF010000061.1:0-16577 GCA_034717975.1 Campylobacterota bacterium | reverse complement strand
TAATAAATAAAAGCAGTTAATGACAGAGATGATGAAACAAGATAAAAATTTTAATAACGATTCGAATCAGGCCATCGATAATACAGCGGTCTCTTTTGAAGAGCGCCTCGCCTATGATAAATTAACCTTCTTTTACCTCTCTCTGCCGATCACGCTGATTGGCCAGATGTTTGGGGCGCTTTTGCTGAGTGCACTGCAGCTGGAATCAGTCGATCTCTACTCCATCGGTATCTGGCTGCTGCTCAGTTTCGTGATGTTCCTTTACCGTTTTTACCACTACTACGTGTTTCGGCATGAAAGCGAATACCATAAACTCAAAGATGCCAGACTCTGGCTTCACCGCTACTATACGAATGTCATGATCAGCGGAATTGTGTGGGGAAGCAGCGCGGTATTGATGTTCCCGGCAGAGAACCTGATCAATCAGATGGTCGTACTGCTCTTTTTATTCGCGATCAGTTTTACGTCGATGGGTGTTCTGGCATCGAAACGTGACTTGCTGCTTGGTTTTGTGCTGGTGACTTTTTTACCGCTTATTTTGCGTCTCTTTTTCCTGGATGGTGGGATCTATAACAATATTGCCTACGTTGTTATCGCCCTGATGCTTATTATGGTGCTGATTGCAAACTACTATGGCAGAGTGATCAACAACTCGCTTAACAACCATCAGCATTTTATTACGATCAAACACTCCCACGACAAGCTCAAAGAGCGTTTCTTCTCACTTTTTGAACGCGCACCTGTCGGCATCTATTACTACAATACAAGTCTGATTCTTCAGGATGTCAATACCCAGTTTAAACATATGAACAGGGTTGAGTATACAAAGGATCTGATCGGGCAGGACCTTTATGTGCTGAAAAATCGTGATATTATCGACGTACATGAAAATGTTTTTCGTAATCAGACCGGTAATTATCGCGGTCCTTTTGAGACACTCTATGGTGAAGATGTTATTTATGTCGATCTTTCGACTGTGCCGATGCTAGACAGCGACGGAGAGGTGACCGGCGGGATAGCAATAATAAACGATATTACCGATGAGGTGACGGCCAAAGAGGAGATGGTACGCAACGCCTATTATGACATGCTGACCGAGATCCCGAACCGTACACTGCTGATGGATAAGCTAAACACGCTGATCGCCAAAGATACAGTGCAGGTACACTATGCTGCTCTGCTTTTTATTGATATCGACAACTTCAAAAAGGTCAATGATACTTTTGGTCACAATGTAGGCGATACGGTACTTAAGCAGGTGGCGTACAAAATTGAAGAAGTGATCGGAGAGAACGAAACCATCGCGCGCATTGGAGGTGACAAATTTGTGGTTCTGTTACCTTCGCTTGGTATGGACGAAGATCATGCCAAACATGAAGCCTCGGAGCATGCCCTGAGTATTAAAGGCAGTTTCGTCCGGCCGCTTAAGACGGCCGGTGAAGATTACCACTTGAGCCTTTCGATAGGGATTGTGCTTTTCAATAATACAGATACCGCGGCTTTTGATATCCTGAAACGTTCGGAAACTGCCATGTATGAAGCCAAGAAAAGCGGTCGCAATACCATTAAACTCTATCATAGTGTGATGGGGGTCCATGCCCAAGAGCAGCTCACGATTGAGAATGACATTCACAAAGCGCTTAAAAACGGTGAGTTCCAGATCTATTATCAGCCGCAACTGGACGTTCAGAGCAATAAGATCATTGGTGCTGAGGCGCTCATCCGATGGTTTCATCCGGAAAAAGGCTCGATATCGCCAGATAAATTTATAGGTGTGGCTGAAGAGAGCGGGGTCATTATCAAACTCGAAGAGTGGATCTTTGATCAGGCTCTGCGGGAGATTAAAGCAATGAGTGAGGGGCAAGATGGTTTTCCACTACGCCATATCGCCATCAATGTCAGTGCAACACACTTTTTGCAGCCCTATTTTGTTGAACGCTTTATGCTCCTGGTCAACAAGCATCAGGTTCAGCCGGAGTGGATCGAGCTGGAGCTGACCGAGAGTGAGATCATGCGTAATATTCATGATGCGATAAGAAAGATAGAGGAACTCAAGCATTTTGGAATCACTTTCTCCATTGATGATTTTGGAACGGGCTACTCCTCATTTGCTTACCTGAAACAGCTCCCGGTAGATGTGATCAAGATTGACCAGGCCTTTGTACTCAATATGGATCAGAATCAGGGTGATGCGATGATCGTTGAATCGGTTGTGGCGATCGGACAGAAGTTTAATCTGAAAATTTTGGCTGAAGGAGTGGAAAACCTTGAAGCGCTGAATCATCTAAAGCAAATCAAATGTGACATCTATCAGGGTTATTATGCCTATAAACCGATGCCAATGAGCGAGTTTGAGCGTATTGTAACAACGACTTC
Organism: Campylobacterota bacterium; assembly: GCA_034717975.1. GTDB lineage: Bacteria > Campylobacterota > Campylobacteria > Campylobacterales > Sulfurimonadaceae > BB26. Next base: position 14,201 of record JAYEMF010000061.1, on the reverse strand, counting down.
GGTATAATCGCGATAATTAATAAGGGGTGTGATTAAGTACCCTGTACAGAGTAGTGATTATGGACGTTAGAGAAGCGTATCTGAAATATTTTGAATCCAAGCAGCATGCACGCATTGCGAGTGCACCGCTGGTGCCGGATGATGCCACCTTGCTGTTTAACAATGCAGGGATGGTCCCCTTTAAATCGATTTTTACCGGTGATGTACCGGTTCCCCAAAACCCGAGAGCGACATCATGTCAGACCTGTGTACGTGCCGGCGGAAAACACAATGATCTTGAAAATGTGGGTCATACCGCACGCCATCACACTTTCTTCGAGATGTTGGGCAACTTCAGTTTCGGCGATTATTTCAAAAAAGAAGCGATCGACTATGCGTGGGAATTTATCACCGAAGTCATCAAGCTCGATAAAACGAAACTTTGGGTAACCGTTCATGAAAGTGATGATGAAGCGTATGAACTTTGGCAGCGTCATATGGGTGAAGACCGCATTATGCGCCTTGGTGACAAAGATAACTTCTGGCAGATGGGCGACACCGGACCGTGCGGACCATGCTCGGAGATCTTTTTTGATCAGGGGGCAGAGCGTTTCAATGGTCCTGAAGATCGTATGGGCGGTGAGGGGGACCGGTTCCTGGAGATATGGAACCTTGTCTTTATGCAGTATGAGCGTAACAAGAAAGGTGAACTGAAACCGCTTCCGAAACCATCGATCGATACCGGAATGGGACTTGAACGTGTAGTTGCTGTTCAAGAGGGAGTAGCGAGCAACTACGACTCTTCGCTCTTTATGCCGATCATCAACCAGGTGGCTGAGCTGATCGGTAAAGGGTATGTTTATGAGAGCGGCGCATCGTACCGCGTGATTGCCGATCATATCCGTACCGTGCTGTTCTTGTTGGCTCAGGGTGTGAACTTCTCCAATGAGGGGCGCGGTTATGTCCTGCGCCGTATTTTACGCCGTGCGGTACGTCATGGGTATCTGCTCGGATTTACCAAACCGTTTATGTATAAACTGGTCGGTACGGTCGTTGAGCTGATGAAAAGCTCCTACCCCTATCTTGCCGAAAAAGCAGTTGTGGTTGAAGAACAGATCATGCTCGAAGAGGAGCGTTTCTTTAAAACCATCGAGTCAGGTATAGCTCTCTTCAACGCAGAGTTGAAACAGACCGACAGAGTCTTCAGCGGTGAAGTGGCGTTTAAACTCTACGATACTTTTGGCTTTCCGCTTGATCTGACAGAAGATATGCTACGTGAAAAAAATCTTCAACTCGACAGTGAACGTTTCAATGCCTTGATGAAAGCGCAGCGTGAACGTGCCAAAGCAGCCTGGAAAGGGAGTGGTGATGCCCATGTCGAAGGTGACTTTAAAGCACTTCTGGAAAAATTCGGCCAAAACAGTTTTGTCGGATACGAGGGTAGGGCTCACGATTCAAAGGTGCTTGCACTGCTAAGCGAAGAGTTCTCGATGGTGGATGAACTGCACAGTGAACAAAAAGGGTGGGTACTGCTCGATAATACGCCATTTTATGCTGAAAGCGGCGGTCAGACCGGTGACAGCGGCAGGTTAACAGGCAAAGCCGAAGTGGTTGAGACCAAAAAGTTTCATGGACTTAACCTTTCTCATCTACATGTTGAATCGACCTTGAAAGTTGGTGAGACGGTAAAGTCAGAAGTAGACATCGAACGTTTAGAGATTGAGAAGCATCACTCTGCAACGCACCTGCTGCATGCAACGCTGTTTGATATTTTGGGTGATCATGTTGCTCAGGCCGGTTCATATAATGATGCCAGGCGTCTGCGTTTTGACTTCTCTCACCCGAAGGCAATGAGCAGTGCGGAGATCGCCGAAGCTGAAGAGCAGGTCAATACGATGATCCTGCGCGGTATTGAGAGAAAAACCAACGAGATGAGCATCGATGAGGCGAAAGCCAGCGGTGCGAAAGCGCAGTTTGGCGAAAAATATGGTGATAGTGTCCGTGTGGTCAGTTTCGGTGATGCATCGGTTGAGCTCTGCGGCGGAACACATGTTGACAATACGGCATCCATCGGTACCTTTATTATCGTGAAAGAGAGCGGAGTGAGTGCCGGTGTTCGCCGTATCGAAGCGGTTTGCGGAAATGCTGCCTACAACTACTTCAAATCACAGCGTCACACTATGCATGAAGTTGAAGAGGCTGTGAAAAACCGCGATCTACTCGCAGGTGTCGAGCGTCTTAAAGAGCAGGTTAAAACATTGAAGAGTGAACTTCATGAGGCACAGAGTGCTGCCAAAGAGGAGCTTCACTCTGATGCGATCAATGGCGTTACGGTGATTGTTGAAGAGATAAAAAGCGGTGACGTGAAGACACGTATCGATGAACTGAAAAATGCACATGACGCGGTAGCGGCAATGCTCTTCCAGGTTAAAGGCGATAAGGTGATTATTGCTGCAGGTATCAAAGAGGCTTCTGTTAAAGCTGGTGACTGGATCAAGGCCATCGCACCAATTTTAGGCGGCGGCGGCGGCGGTCGGCCGGACTTTGCACAGGCCGGGGGTAAAGACGCCTCCAAATTGCCTGAAGCAAAAGCGGCAGCATTGGAATTTGTCAAAGAAGGGCTTAACTAATGGGCGCACTATATGAACAATACCCTCAACTGATTCTTTTTCTGCATGTTATAAGTGCCGTCGTGTGGGTCGGCGGTATGATCGCCATGCGTTTTGCGGCACACCACTCTTTTATGGAACTGCGCGAACCGCCTGCGAGAGTTGAACGAACGGTGCATGCACTGAAGCGACTCTTTGCCATTGTCGCCCCGTTCATTGTCATCTTGTTGGTGACCGCACTGATCATGGCCATCGGTATGGGTCTGCATCATGGCGAGAATAAAACTTTGGCGTTTGCCAAAGAGGGGATCTGGAGTGTCATGGCACTGAACTACCTTGCCATGGTGATTCGTCGTAACGGCGTACAAAAACTTATTGACGAGGGGAACCTGATCGAAGCGAAAGCCAAACTTGCAGTGATCGGATCGTTTATGGTACCGTTAAATATTCTGCTCGGTATTGTTGCCATCTATCTTGGTGCGACACTGCGCTACTGATTTGATCCGGCTCGCCTCCTCTTCGCAAACCCGTGCAGTGCTTCTTCGTGAAGCTGGTATACCTTTTGTGCAAGAGAGTGTCGACTTTGATGAAGAACAGATCATTGCCAGCTCACCCAAAAACTTTGTCTATCAGGCAACGTTGGGAAAATACGAAACCAATTACAAATCTTTCGGCTGTGGAGAGTACCCTCTGCTTGTCGCCGATACGGTCGTTACCTCACAAAACCAGATACTGCGCAAAGCGCGCTGTCTTGATGATGCCCGAAATATCTTGATGACACAAAGCGGGAATGTGACCTCGATCATCACCTGCATGATCTATAAAACCCCTAAACTTGAACTGCTCGATATCTCTTCAACGGACTACCTCTTTGGTGATTTCGATCAGGATGATCTGGAACGTTATCTTGATTCAGGTGAATGGCGGGGGAAAGCCGGGGGATGTATGGTGGAGGGATTTTGTAAACCCTATATCAAAGAGGTCAGAGGTTTCGAGAGTACGGCAATGGGATTGAGTGTCGAAGTTTTGAAACCATTTTTGGTTTAATGCTATTTTTGCTAAAAAAACCGCTATAATAACCCTGATGAAAGATGAGGTTTGAGTTCATCTTTGGTGTGTAACGAATAGAATTGTGTACAAAGTTATTCTGCTAGACCTAAAGACTCCCCGATTTTGATTCCGCTTCATATGAAGTGTATTTTCCTATATAGAGGTATTACCATGGCAGAATTGCAAAATGGAACCGTAAAATGGTTCAATGATGAAAAAGGTTTTGGATTTATCCAACCAGATAACGGCGGCAGCGATGTATTCGTACACTTTCGCCAAGTAAACAGCACGGGGCACGATCGTGTTTCTCTTGCAGACGGTCAGAAAGTTACTTTCGAGATCGGTGAAGGTCAAAAAGGCCCTCAGGCAGAAAACGTTACAGCAATGTAATTTCTATACAGGCGTGATGCCTGTATATTTCAAGATCTCTTCACTTCACGCAATCTATTCTTTCGCCCATCTCAATTCGATAATTCTAAAAATAAAATCGAAGCTTGCAGACTTAAAGTAAAAATACAATTATATTTTACGCTCTATTTTTCAAGATGAATGTTTGATTTAACGGGTAGTGCGGTTACTGATTATTATGTTAGAGTGAAAAGAGACAGCTCTGGCAGCAGGGATACTGCCAAATATAGAGTGTTCGGTTTTTACTTATTTTCCGATCATATCTGCGATAGCTTGAATATCGGCATCACTCATTGAAGCAACTTGACCTTTCATCAACCCTTTCATTGGACCGCCATAAGTACCGTCTTTGTAGCCTTTCATAGCAGCAACAATATCAGCTTTTGACATATCTTTGATCACTTTACTTTTACCAAGAGCTACTTTTTCACCGTTTGCACCGTGACAGCCTGCACATTTTTTATACGCAGCTGCACCATCTGCAAATGCTACCGATGACATACCAACTACCATTAAACCTGCGAGAAGTACTTTCTTCATCTATTTTCCTTTTGTAATGTTGGTTTGATTATAGTTTAATATGAGGATAATACCTTTGACTTAGGTCAATGTGAAAGATAAAAATGAGGAGTGACAAGACCCTTAAAGGGCCTTATTTACTTAGTTTAGCGATTACAAGATCGTCGATTGACTGACCGCTGTCGCTGGCTTCGAGTTTCAATGATGTGTAAAGATCGGCAGGAAGGTAGGTGACTGTACGTACAGTGTCTCCTTCATTTTGGCGCAGTTCATCATAGACTTTTTGGACCTCGTCACGTTTTGCTTTTGGTACAAATGAACGCAGGGATTTATACTCGACCAGCTTCCCGTCTTTATAGACACCGCTGATGTTTGCATAGACCCAGTAGTAGCCGTTGTCTTTGCGTCGGTTTTTGACGTAGCCTTCCCAGCTGTTTCCAGCTTCGATGGTATCCCACAATGTTTTGAAGACACTGTGCGGCATATCGGGATGACGTAAAATGTTGTGTGATTGGCCGATCAGTTCATCGTTATCGTAGCCTGAAATCTCTGCAAAGGTATCATTGACATAGGTGATGATACCAGAGAGATCAGTACGTGAGATGATGAGCTCATTTTCAGGTACTTCTGTCTCCTGAAATATAGCAAATGAGGTTTCCATGGATAGCTCCTTAGAATTTCTTTTTGAGATCACCGTGATATTGGATGTCTCTAACATTGACATCTTCCTTGTTGAGCCATTCAGGAAGAGCAGTCCCCTCTTTTTCAAGCTTGTCACGTTCGGCATCAAGTTCATCTTCCGTATAGGCAAAATGCATATCGGCTGCAACAATATGAGGCATCTCCTGGATGACTGTCAGTTTCTTGATCTCCTCTTCCACACCTGAACCCTCGATGGTAACAATTATGCGTCCCATCTCATCGTGAAAGTGGTAGTCACATATATCCAGATTTTTCAGTGCTTCCACAACTTCGTCAATAAACTTTGGTGTAGTTTGTACGACAATACTTGATACATTCATATGTTACTCTCCTGATTAATTTAAAATTTACTTTGTGATATCCCAAAATAGGATACGCTTCTCTTCTGCCGATGAGAAGAACTGGGTCTCACTCAAAAAGGCAAAGTCTGTAAGTGTAGCACCATGCCCTTTAAGAAGATGGGTCTTGCTTTTTGTAACCGTGTTGAAAAGCTGAAGATCGTTTTCCACAGTCGAGGCAAAGACACCTGTCTTGCTCGACGGGCTTAGCGCGGCAGCATAGATCAGAAATTCACCATTGACATAATAGGCTCTGCCATCAGGTTTATAGATGGCACAGCGTCTATCCTGCCCGGCAGTAATAATCATCCCTTTTTTATAGTCGATCTTGTAGATGTTATCGAGGTTTTGGCCAACATAGAGTTTTAGATGTTTGAAATCCTCCACATTGAAGAGATGGATTTCACCGCTCTCGTCTGCAGTCGCGACCGTTTTTCTATCTTCACTCAGGACCATATCGCTAAAAGCTGAACCGCCGCTGCGACGTTCCAGAATAGGATGCCGGTAGATCACCTCTTTGGTGCTGATCTTGAAAAGTATGAGTTCAGAGCTAAGAAGACCCAGAAGTATGTGATCTTCATCGACAAAAAGTCCTTTTTTAATGAAAAACTTTGACTCACTTAGCAGGGTAAGCGTTTTACCGTCATGTAAAAAGACGTTGCGGTAGCCCGATTTTCCTTCGGAGACCATCATTGTCTTATTGGCCAGACGATCGACAGAGTAGACTTTTGGAGGAACGACATCTCCTATAAAGTCGGTAATATTGGGCAGTTTGATATCAGCACTCTTTTTTTTGCTTTTAATATCAAAAATATCGACGGCACCGCTAAAGGTTGAGGCATACAGTTTGCCCTCATCAATGATTATATCGGTAACAAACCCGCTTGTCTTCAGTTCATAAACCGGCTTGATCTCTTTGGCACAAGTGGTGATGGCCAATAGCATGAGAAGCGCAAAGATAGGTTTTAACATATTACTTACTCTCTTTTCTGTTTTAAGCCACTATCTCTATGGCATTGCTTGGACAACGGCCAAGGCAGAAACCACATGAGGTGCATAGCTCATTATTGATCTCTGGCTTGAAGAGCCCGCTGAAGATGATCGCATTATCCAGGCACGGCTCTTTACAGGAGAAACACATCACCTCTTCCCAGCTCATACATTTGGCTGGATTAATACGGATGGAAGCCTGTACCTTTATCTCGGGATCACTGAGGACTCCCGGTTCGCATGCACTCAGACACTCTTCACAGTAGGTACAACCACTCTTTGAAAAATCGAGATACGGAATCTTGTCTGTACCAAACTTGATGATCTCTTCTTCGCACACAGTGCCGCAAACTCCAGTACACTGGGGACACTCTGTGCCAAAAAGAGTACTCTCTTTGGCGTAAGGAGGTCGTATTTTGATCTCCTTACTGACGGCTTTGGCGCCAATGGCACCAAAAAAACCGCGTCGGCTTAGGTCTGCCAACTATTTTACACCTGTATTCAGGGTATCAAGCAGGCTAGAACCGCTTTTCATGCTTTCGCTCTGAAAGTCAGGGCGGAAGTTATTTTCAACCAGCAGATCACCGGTTGACTGTGGTGCGTGACACTGTGAACAGTTGTAACGCGCGTGATTCATCGTATCCATTGTATGCAGTGATGTCAGTTTGTCACTTGTATTGTCTACAGATGCTCCATCTTTTACCATTCTATCATCGGCACCGATCTCCGTAACCGGTCTGAAACTTGCAAAGTGCGATGCCGGAATCGGCGTTGCCCCCATAGATGGTGCTACTTCCGGCATATGACATCCGGTACACTGGTTGTCATTCATAGTGATTGGCAACATCCCTTCCGTATCGTGCGGGATCATCGGTGGTGCATTGTCAAATGCACGCTCAAATTTTGCCGAGCCGCCTGCAGCAGCCGTTCCGTACGTTGTCTTCGCAGCTACGGTTGTATTTTCTGAATAAAGATCTGTTTTACGCAGACCCAAAGACTCTTCTGTAATTGTTGGTTTTACTTCAGCTTGCGCAGCTGGCGCAGCCGAATCAGTACAACCGACCATCAGCATCGCAGCTGTAATAGCGCCTAGAACAATTTTCATTTTCATGCGTTCCCCTTCTTTTCTTTTTTAACAAGACTTCGCAGTGAGAAGTTCAGTGCATCATCGTCACACACTTCAATACAGCGTGCGCAGTTGGTACACTGCCCCATTAACACACTCTCACTGCTCTTTGCTACCATATGCAGCACCTCTTTTTCCGGACAAACCTCTTTACATTTCATACAGGCAGTACAGGCGTCCGCATCGTGGCGAACCCTGATTAGCGAGATTTTCCCCAAAATGGAGTAAAATCCGCCAAGTGGACAGATATGCCCGCACCATCCGTTTTCATGTACAAACAGATCAAACAAGAAGATAACAACAATCGCTCCGATACCAAGACCCATGCCAAAGACAAGACCACGGTGCACCATGGAGATCGGGCTGATCAGTTCAAACGCCGCCACACCCATCACTACTGAGAGGATAAGGCTTAAGCCGAGCATCCAGAAACGGATGTTGCGACTCATATAGACGCGTTTTTGAACCTGAGAGACACCGATCTTACGGCGTAGCCAGTTAGCCAGGTCTGTAACCATATTGATTGGGCAGACCCAGCTACAAAAAGCACGACCACCGACAATCATATAGATAACAGCGATGATCACTCCACCGATAATGATGTCGGTTGCCAGAACAGCTCCGGCAAACAGCATCTGAATCAACGCATACGGGTCTGCCAGCGGAACAGTCTCAAACAGCAGTGAACCGCTTAGGTTCCCCTGCAGGATCTTCCATCCGTAGGCATTGGCACCAAAATAAAGTACCATCAATCCGATCTGAACAAATCGACGCATCAGTAAATAACGTATCTTTTTCATCAGTACAGATCTCCCATATCGTTAAGCGAATCCATTGCGCTCTCTTTACTTAGCTCAGTCGTTGTCGTCTCAGCTTTAGCACCTTCGAGACGTTCTTCATCAGCTTTGTCCCAGCCTTTGATATAGTGGTCACCCGCTTTACCGAGTGCAACTTCATTCGGCAGTACTAAAATTGCCGGTTTTTCCGTCACACAGGCTCGTTCGCACAGGCCGCAGCCTGTACAGATGTCAGGATTGACAACAGGCTTCAAAAAAGCGTGCTTCCCGGTCCGTTCATTTTTGTCATAATCAAGATAAATCGCTTCATCCATTAGTGGACAGGCGCGATAACACGCATCGCACTGGATTCCCCAGAACGCGATGCATGATTTGACGTCGACAATGGCTACGCCCATATCCATCTTCATGATATCCCACGTCATCTCGCCGTCAATTTCTGACTGTACCGATGCCGTGTCCAGTGCGCCGGTCGGACAGACCGGAACACAAGGAATATCGTCGCACATATAGCACGGGATATCTTTTGGAATGAAAAATGGCGTACCGATAGGATTGTTATCTCCCGGCTTGGCGAGCAGGAGCGTATCGTAAGGACACGCCTCCACACACAAGCCACATTTGATACATGTTTTTAAAAAATCCTCTTCGGCAAGTGCACCTGGAGGACGTAAAATAAGCGGCGCCGCTTTAACTTCATCGACATAAGCACTCCATACAAGAGCACCCATCGCACTAAGGCCAACGCCCCGTGCCATGGTGAGGATAAATTTGCGACGATCGCTTAGAGGTTCTTTTTTCACTGTTACACTTTTTATTTATAACGGTAAATGAGCTAAGCCCATCTACCTACACTGACCGCTATGGCACTGAAGGATTACGCCTTCGTGACTTTTACGGCACATTTTTTAAAGTCGGTCTGTTTAGATTGCGGACATGTCGCATCAAGACAGACTTTATTGATAAATACTTTTTCATCGAACCAAGGTACGAAACATAGACCTTCAGGTGGTCTGTTACGTCCACGAGTCTCGACACGTGCTTTAACGCTTCCGCGACGTGATTCAACATTAACCAGTTCACCACGTTTAACGCCACGTTTTTTCGCATCGGCAGGGTGCATATAACAGAGTGCTTCCGGTACCGCACGGTAAAGTTCAGGTACACGCATTGTCATTGTTCCAGAGTGCCAGTGTTCAAGTACACGGCCGGTACAAAGCCATAGATCCCATGTGTTATCTGGCATTTCTGGAGGATCCATATACGGACGTGCAAAGATCTTCGCTTTATTTGCCAGTGATTTTTTCTTTTTATCTTTAATACCCATCAGGTCACCCTGAGTCAGAGCTTTAGCCAGTGTTCCGTAGAAGGCGTGAGAGTTATCTGTACCCGCTTTGGCATTGGCTTTGGCTGCATATGGATCGTACTTGACATTGAAACGCCATTGAGTCTCTTTACCATCGACAACAGGCCATTTAAGACCACGTACTTTATGGTAGACATCAAATGGTGCCAGGTCATGTGCATGACCGCGTCCAAAGTTAGCATACTCTTCAAACAGTGCTTTATGGATAAAGAAACCATACCCTTTCCACACTTTACCGTCAGATCCGACAACGTTACGGCTATCGCCGTTACACTCAGAGTTGTCATAACCTTTTTGAACTGGATCATTCATGTCGATTTTGAACGAGCGGTAGTACTCATTGTTAAACAGGATGTCAAACATTGTGTCATTTTCACTGTAGCCCATCGCTTTCGCTTTGGCAATTACATCCGGAAGTCCTTTTGGTGAACCGTCTTTGTTTTTACCTCTTAGTGGTTGTGCACCCCAAAGATCTTTAACAGTAAAGCGTTTTGAGAACTCAACCCACTGCCATGTGTCAGACATCGAATCACCTACCGGAAGGACCTGTTGTCTCCAGTGCTGTGTACGACGCTCGGCATTACCGTAAGCACCCCATTTTTCATAGATCATCGCTGTCGGAAGGATCAGGTCAGAAACTTTTGCAGAGATACCGGGGTAACCGTCTGAACATACGATGAAGTTATCCATCTCACGTGCCGCTTTGATCCAGTGACTTGCTGATGCAGTATCTTGGTATGGGTTACATACGTTGACCCATGCAAATTTAACAACACCATCTTCAATATCGCGGTGGATCTTCATGATGTGCTGGTTTCCGACAGGGTTTAGTGTACCGTCCGGGATTTTCCATGCAGTTTCACAGATTTTTCTGTGTTTAGGACTTTTAACCATCATATCGGCTGGAAGTCTGTGACAGAATGTACCAACTTCACGAGCTGTACCACAAGCTGAAGGCTGACCAGTCAGTGAGAATGCACCATCACCCGGCTTAGCTTGTTTGTTAAGCAGGAAGTGAACGTTGTAAGAGAGTGTATTTACCCAGGTACCACGTGTATGCTGATTCATACCCATTGTCCAGAAAGAGACGACTTTACGCCCTTTTTCGATATATAGGTCTGCAAGTGCCTGCAGTTTGGCCGCATAGCTTTCAACGCTCTCGTTTGGATCACCTTTGGCAATGTTTGCCACATAATCAAGTGTATATGGAGCAAGGAATTTTTTATACTCTTCGAATGAGATCTCCCAGTGTTTAAGACCGGCAGGTTTCATCTCCATGTTGTCACCGGCTTTGTAACCGTAAGGCTCAAGAGCAGGTGCCTCTTTTTCAGAAACGACTTTACTCATCTCTTTAGAGATAGTTTCCATTTCAAGAGCAGTATACTTACCGTCTTTCAGTGACTTCTCACCTGCACGACGCATACCGTAACCCATATTTACCGGAGACGCTGCAAACACGATGTGTTTCTTGACGAAATCCCAGTCAATTGCTTCAGGGTGATTGTAAACGATCTCACGTGCAATGTAGTTCCAGATTGCAAGGTCGGTATTTGGCGAGAAGATGATCTCGATATCGGCCAAATCTGATGTTCTGTGGCGGTAAGTTGACATATTGACCACTTTAACGCGATCAGGATCAGTCAGTTTACGGTCAGTTACACGAGACCAGAGGATCGGGTGCATCTCTGCCATGTTTGAACCCCAAGATACAATCGTATCTGTCAGCTCGATATCATCATAACAGCCAGACGGCTCATCGATACCGAAAGTCTGGTAGAAACCAACAACCGCTGATGCCATACAGTGACGTGCATTCGGATCGATCGCATTTGAACGGAATCCGGCTTTCATCATTTTTTGTGCAGCAACACCTTCCATAACAGTGTACTGTCCGGAAGCGAATACTGCGACACCTTCCGGTCCGCTTGCTTTAAGCGCTTTTTTGGCGTGATGTTCCATCTCGTCAAAAGCACGTTCCCAGCTTACTTCGGCAAATTTACCTTTTTTATCAAATTCGCCTTTTGAATTAACACGCAGCAAAGGTTTCGTCAAACGGTCAGCACCATACATGATCTTCGCGTTGAAGTAACCCTTGATACAGTTCAGACCACGATTTACTGGAGCTGCCGGGTCCCCCTTGACCGCAACAACACGACCCTCTTTGGTCGCCATCATGATCCCACAACCGGTACCACAGAAACGACAGGCCGCCTTATCCCAGCGCCAGTCGCTTTGTGCCGCATCCGATGCAGCCTGTGCATCCGTCGGAATAGTCATTCCAATCGCACTTGCAGCTGAAGCAGCCGCAGCACTCTTAAGAAAACTTCTTCTATCCATCATTTTGCTCATTTGTCCCTCCTTAAATTGAACAGAACACCTTATCATTAAAGATGATCAGCACTCTGATTCTATAGGTAACGACACATTGTAACGCAATAGGAAAGCTTTTTTTTGACATAGGTCAATTTTTGATAGAAATTTTGTAAGAGCTATTTAAGGTGATACTTTTTTACCAGTTTGCAAAGTCACAAAGATAAGTTAGTCATGATTTTGTGTTTTTGTCATCACACTGCTAAGATTTTGCTGCAGTTTGGTAAGAAGTTGTGAGGTATTGCTCAGCTCGTCGAGGGTCTGGATAACGATATCTTCACTGTTGTCGATGCGCTCTTTTGAATCTTCATCAAGCGCAAGCTCATCATCCATGGAGTCCGATATGGCCGCCAGCTCCTGCGCTGCCTGTTCTGATTCATGAATGGCCTGCTGTGCATGCTCGATGACGGTATTCATCTGCTGCATAAACTGGCTCATATGCATTGATGCCAGTGCCAGTTCATCGTTCTCTCTGTTTTTAGCGATATCGGAGGTGCCCTCATCGCTGAACGAGCTTGCCATCGCTTCAGAGTGCTGTAGAAAATGCTCGAAATTCTGTTCAATATTTTTTGTAAGACGCGCAGCAAAGATCATAAATATAACGGCAAAGAAGCTGGCGATATATTGAAAATACTGCAGAAACTGGCGCTGATCTTCGGAGTAGGTACTGTAGGATTCTACCGTTTCATCCATAGTGTTCAGCAAAACAATATTGATTTCGGTGAGATATGCCAATGTTTCATTGAGCTCTTTTTGTTTATCCATCAGGTCAATGATGTAGTTGGCATAGTCAAACCAGATCTGCTCGTTTTTCTCAAGTATTTTAAAAAGTTCTACCTGTTTCTGCACTCTGGCATCACTTAGAAAATGTTTCAGTGTCGATTCATAAAGAGCATAGGCATTAAAAAATGCGGTGACGCTCTGTGCGCTTCCGGTTATGAGGTACTGTGCGGAGTGGAAGGCAAGTTTTTGGGTAAGCATGCGCTGTCTGCCTGCATCATCGATGTAACGGCCTCCCATACCTTCTTTGACCATCTGCTTGACTACACGATCGGAGATATTCAAGATAGCTTCGGTCGATTCAGACATTGTCGCTTTAAGTGTTTTGGTCTGTGAGAGCAGGAGTTTGAAGCTGTCCAGATGATCGTGGAATGGTAACCATAATGCCCGGACCTGTCCCAGCCTGGCTTTGATACATGCCTTCGGCGGGGCATAGATACCGCGTGCGTCATTACCCTCCATCAGGTCATTGAGGGAGTTGTCAAATTCACTGATGGCCGCATCAAGGTTGGTGAAGTCAACCGAGCCGCGGTTTTGCAGCCACATCACCTCTTTTGTGATCTTTTGTGTCAGCATACGCTGTTTTCCCGCCACATTGATAACGATAGAGTCATGTGAGGAGTTTTGGTTGATAATGACGGTGATGACGACAATGGCAGCGATCATCAACGAGAGGATCCCGCCGATCAGTTTCACTTTGGTGGTAATTTTATTCACGTGAGACTCCTTTGTTAATCAAATATGGCTTTAAGTGCGCTCTCATCACTAATCATGATTTTGTTCTCTTCGGTCGTGATGATGCCGTTACGGGTCAGTTTTTTCAGGATGCGCGAGAGGGTTTCAGGCTGGATATTGAGCATATAGGCAACCTCCTGCTTCTTGAGGCGGTTGAAGCTGTCCAGATCATTGATGAGCATAAAGGCGACTTTGGCAGTCCCGTCAAAAACGATCTCCCGGTTGATGATACACTGCATCATCTTGGCTTTTCTGGCGAACTCTTTAAGCAGGCCCAGCATAAGTTGCGGGGAGTGCTCATAGAGTGATTTGAAACCTTTGAAATCGATCTCAAGTACTTCACTCTCATCGGCAAATTCGGCATTGGCAAAACAGCCGATCTTCTCAAAATCGGTGATCTCGGAGATGAGGGTGTCATGAAAGAGGTTATAC
>JAYEMF010000060.1:0-3673 GCA_034717975.1 Campylobacterota bacterium | reverse complement strand
ATAATAGGGTTAATTATACCAAGTACCTGCTAATGCAAACTAAAAGCACTCTAAAAAAGAGAATTTAAAAAATAATCATATAAGTGATTAAATATTAATCAATATATGTATATTAAATATTCATTGTGATGATAAACTGTGGCTATTAATTCAAAAAGGGGTTTCTTTGAAAAATTTTTCAATTGTAAAAAGTATAGCGACGATCGGCTTGGGACTGTCTGTGATGGCAAGTTCACTGCTTGCCGCTCCGGAGAAAAAAGAGTTGACCATTGGGTTTATCGCACTGACGGACTGTGCACCGATTGTTATTGCGGAGGAGAAGGGCTTTTTTGATAAATACGGCCTGGATGTGCATGTTGTAAAAGAGGGCGGCGGTTGGCCGGGAATCCAGCAAAAAGTGATCAACGGGCAATATGACTTTTCGCATGCACTTGCAGGTATGCCGATCGCCGCAACATTGGGGATCAACGGTAATGCAAATCTGCAAGCGCTGTTGAGCCTCGACTTCAACGGTAACGGGATCACCTTCGGTAATAACATCATTAAAAAGATGGAAAAACACGGTATGGACAAAACAGCCCGTCCGATGGATTCGGAGTCACTGAAAAAGTATATTGATGCAAAGCGTACCAAAGAGGGAAGCAAGTATCGACCACTTAGTTTTGGTATGGTTCATCCGGTTTCAACACACAACTACGAACTGCGTTACTGGATGGCGAGTTCGGGTATCGAGCCTGACCGCGATGCAACGATCAAGCCGTTCCCGCCGCCGACAATGCCGTCTAACCTGATTGCTGGAAATATCGAAGGTTACTGTGTCGGTGAGCCGTGGAATGAACGTATTGTTCTGAAGAAAAAAGGTTCCACGCTTGTAACGAACTACGATATCTGGAACAACAACCCGGAAAAAGTACTTCAGGCCCGTGCGGACTTTGTCGAGAAGAACCCTGAAACGACCAAAGCGGTTATGAAGGCGATCATCGAAGCGCAGATGTGGCTGGATGCTTCATGGGACAACCGTAAGGAAGCCGCAAAGATCCTGAGTAAGCCTAACTATGTAAAAGCACCGGTAAAAGTACTTGAAAAATCGATGACAGGAACATTTCAGTACCTGAAAGGTCAGGATTCCGAACCGAACCCGCAGTTTAACGTCTTTGCCAACTACTATGCTGCCTATCCGTTCTACAGCCACGGTATGTGGTTCATTACACAGATGTACCGCTGGGGACAGCTTGACAAACCGGTCAATATGAAAGAGGTGATCGAGAAGACTTACCGTCCGGACCTGTTTGAAGCCGTAGCCAAAGAGGTTGGTTACTCACTGCCGCCGAGCCCATGGAAAAAAGATGGGGTAGACAAGTACAACATGTTCATGGACGGCAAGGTTTGGGATCCGAATAAAGCGGTTGACTATATCTACAGCTTCGACGTGACCAACTCGAAAGTAAGCAAAGAGATTCTTGCAGATATGAACAAGTGGAGCGTTACGACTGAGCAGCCCGAGTATGTCTGTCCTTATGGTCCGGCTGGATGTGCCGACCCTAAATATGTAACAAAAACATTGGTTGGCAACTGATACAAGGCGAGCTTGAGAGGCTTGCCGTATTGGTAAACAGGGCTAAAAGCGTAGGGATGCTTTTAGCCCTGTTTACATTTAAATCTAGGAGAGAAAACATGAATAAAGAGTTGGCATCGAAAATCATACTGCCGTTGATAGTATTTGCACTCATCTTGCAGGTGTGGGTTGGACTCGCTTCCGCTGTGGATGATTTTCCGACACCGTCGGATACTTACGTAGCAGCATTCGGTGGCGTAAATTCCGAGGGTGATGAGGTTGTCGGGTCATTGGCAGATCCGTTTTACATTGAAAATGAAGATGACAAGGGAGTGTTCTGGCAGGTCCTGAATTCACTTCAACGCGTATTTGGCGGCTTTGCGCTGGCCATTGTCGTCGGGGTTCCGGTAGGGATTCTGATCGGGATGAGTCAGCGTTTTTTCCAGGCGTTTGATCCCTATATCCAGATTTTAAAGCCGGTGTCGCCACTGGCCTGGTTGCCGTTACTGCTGCTGGTATTTCAGGATATCAACATGACGGCGATCGCGACGATCTTTGTCACCTCCATCTGGCCGATCATAATCAACACGGCCCTGGGGGTACGCAGCGTCAATGAAGATTATATGAATGTTGCCAAAGTACTTTGCTTTACGCCACTGGAGAAGATTACGCAGATCATCTTACCGGTTGCCGTCCCGTATATCTTTACAGGGATGCGTTTGAGCCTTGGTATTGCATGGCTGGTCATCGTGGCCGCAGAGATGCTTACGGGCGGTATCGGTATCGGGTTCTGGATCTGGGATGAGTATAACAACCTGAACTATCCGAACATCATCATCGGGATTATCATCATCGGTCTGGTAGGTTACCTGCTTGACCTGATGATGGGGAAAATTGCAAACTATTTTGATTACACAAAACGAGCGTAGGGAGAAAACAGCAGATGGGTAAAGCATTTTTAAATTTTTCGGATGTAGAGAAGGCCTTTCCGCTTCCGAAGGGAAAAGAGTATGTTGCGGTACGCGATGTCAATATCGAGATCAAAGAGAACGAGATCATCTCGATCATCGGGCACTCGGGGTGCGGCAAGTCAACACTGCTCAACATGATCGCCGGGCTTGATCTGGCGACAGGCGGCGGTATTTTGCTTGAAGAGAAGTACATTGACGGTCCGGGGCCTGAACGTGCGGTGGTTTTTCAAAACCACTCACTCCTTCCTTGGCTGAGTGTCTATCAGAACATCGAGATGGCAGTAAAAAAAGTGATGCCGGAGCTCTCTCCGAAAGAGCTTAAAGAGCGGGTGATGAAGTTTGTTGATATGGTGAACCTTGACCCTGCGAAAGATAAGTACCCCGGTGAGATAAGCGGGGGAATGAAACAGCGTGTCGGGATTGCCAGGGCCCTGTCGATCAAACCGAAAGTACTGCTGATGGACGAGCCCTTTGGCGCACTGGACTCGCTGACACGTGCGAATCTGCAAGAGCATCTGATGCGCATTCAGCAAAACGTGAAAAATACCGTCATCATCATTACGCATGATGTTGATGAAGCTGTTTTGCTCAGTGATCGCGTTATTATGATGACAAACGGTCCCGAGGCGACAATCGGAGAGGTCCTTGAGGTCAACCTGGAGCGTCCGCGTGACCGTGTCTCATTGCAGCATGACCCGGAGTATATCCGCTGCCGCGAGGCGATCTTGAGCTTTCTATACGAGAAGTATGCGAAAGAGGATGAGTAGTCCTTCAGCCCCTCTTGGGCACTGCTTTGCCAAGCAGGTAAGTCCTAATCGTTCCATGACAGTGGAATATTCACTCTCTCCTTTCCCGTCCTTGTCAGGGACGGGAGCATAAGCACCCTTGCAAAGGAAGGCTATGGTACAACATTTGGTTTTCATTTGTGAAAAAAATCTCAATTTAATTCAAAATCTATTATCTCCCCAATCCATCTACCCCTTCAGCTGCTGTAAACGCTGAATAACGGTTATCTATACGAGCAAAGAAGAGTGGTGAAAAACCGGCAAGACGGATTGAATCTGTGTAGGGTTGTATTCCCCGACCCTTGGGTCGTGTATTAGTAACAATCTATCGAGAGTTTCATCTCGATGATAGATTTAAAACC
>JAYEMF010000059.1:0-3695 GCA_034717975.1 Campylobacterota bacterium | reverse complement strand
CACCTTCTTTGCCCTCTGATGATATACAGGGTTTTTAGAGGTGTCCTTTTGCAAAATTTTGAACCATATTTTCTTTGAAAACAGCAGTTATCTGCTTCATCTCTGTATATTTTTAATAGAGTTTTTGCAATATCGCTATACTTCTATGATAACTACTTTGGAGGCGGAGATGCGTTCATCCATATTGATTACAGGCTGCTCGCCCGGCGGTATCGGCTATGCCACTGCTCATGCACTCAAAGCAAGAGGATACCGTGTTTTTGCCACGGCACGACACATTGAAGTGGTTGAACAGCTAAAAGAAGAAGGCTTTGATGCCTACCGCCTGGATGTGACGGATATACACAGCATGGAGAAGGCAGTAGAACATCTGCTTAAAGTGACCGGCGGTACCCTGGATGCACTCTTTAACAATGCGGGCTATGGCCAACCCGGAGCCGTAGAAGATATTTCAACGGAGACCCTGCGCGAACAGTTTGAGACGAATGTCTTTGGTCTGCATGAACTAACCCGCCGGGTAACTCCTATCATGCGCAGACAGGGACATGGCCGTATCATCCAGCACAGCTCGGTACTCGGTCTGATCTCCCTTCGATTCCGTGGTGCCTATAATGCCAGCAAATATGCCATAGAAGGCCTCTGCGACACACTTCGACTTGAACTGATGAATACCAACATCCATGTTTCCACCCTCAATACAGGTCCCGTCCGCTCAAAGTTTCGCGAGAATGCGACAAAAATGTTTTTCAAACATATCGATATGGAACACTCTGTTTATAAAGATGAGTATAAGAGTGAAGTTCTTCAGCATGAAGATAAAAAAGAGTCCAACGACCTCTTCACCCGTAATCCGGATGTAGTCATCAAAGCAGTTATCCATGCACTAGAGAGCCCCCGGCCAAAACCGCGTTACTACATTACCGGTGCCACACACTTGTTGGGAACATTTAAGCGACTGCTATCTACAAGGTTATTGGATAAATTGTTGAGAAAAGTGCAATAAATTCAGAGTTTATGTAAAAACTGAAAGAAGTATAAAGATTTGAGGATATCTCATTCAGAAATGTGCTAGAAGCACATTTTGAATGAGTAAAGTAGATAAATAAATTAGTTTTTATCGAGGTCTACGATTTTGTTTGCAGAGATCCATGGCATCATCTCACGAAGCTTATTACCAGTCTTGGTGATTAGAAGCTCTTGATCATTATTACGCTCGGCATTCATACGAGGGTAACCTGCCTGACCTTCAAGGATGAAATCTTTTGCAAAACGGCCATCTTGAATTTCAGTTAAGATATCTTTCATAGCTTGCTTAGATTCAGCATTGATAACACGTTTACCGGAAACATAGTCACCATACTCAGCTGTGTTGGAGATAGAGTAACGCATATCAGCGATACCTCCCTCGAACATCAGGTCAACGATCAGTTTAAGTTCGTGAAGACACTCGAAGTATGCCAGTTCAGGTGCGTAACCAGCTTCAGTCAATGTTTCGAAACCGGCTTGAACAAGTGCAGCTGTACCACCACAAAGAACAGCCTGCTCACCGAAAAGGTCAGTCTCTGTCTCATCTTTGAAAGTCGTCTCGATAATCGCCGTACGTCCGCCACCGATAGCAGAAGCGTAAGAGAGGGCAAGCTCTTTTGTCGTACCACTTGGGTTTTGACCTACAGCGATAAGGTCAGGGATACCACCGCCGCGAACGAACTCAGAACGTACAGTGTGACCAGGTGCTTTTGGCGCAATCATAGTAACATTGATGTCAGCTCTTGGGTGGATACGGCCATAGTGAATGTTGAAACCGTGACCGAAAGCGATAGTAGCACCCTCTTTCAGGTTTGGCTCGATCTCGTTAGCGTAGATCTCTGCCTGGTTTTCATCCGGAAGAAGGATCATTACAACATCAGCTGCTGCCGAAGCGTCTGCGACTGTCATCACTGAAAAGTTTTTCGCTTCAGCTTTTGCCCAGCTTGATCCGCCTTTACGAAGACCGATGATAACTTCTACACCGCTGTCGCGAAGATTTTCCGCGTGTGCGTGCCCCTGAGATCCGAAACCGATCATCGCAACTTTTTTGCTTTTGATCAGGTCGATATTACAATCTTTGTCATAATAAACGTTCAATGCCATGTGAGTGTCCTTGTTATGGTGTTCTAACCCTTGAGCGGGCCGAAAATTTCGCGAATTATAGCTAATTAAATCCAAATAAGAGATTATTTTAGCCTTAGGCTTAGAACAGTTTCTTCTGCTTTTAGTGAAAATGAACATTGAAGTGCTAAAATTGCCACAATACAATCCCACCTAACATGGAATAAACTATGAAAAAATGCAATCTTCTTAATGAAATCATCATTGTTGACCGCCCTGCCCTGATGCAGGCTATCAACAGCGCCAAAACATTTGGAATCACCCATGAGGGCCGTGTGCTGCATGCTCCTTTTGAATCAAGAGAGATCTATATCTATCAAGGTATGACCACTCCGCCGGCTCCCGGTATTGGATTGGCACCGCAAAAACAGAGATCACTCTCAGAGCTGCTGGGAGTGAGCTATCAGGTCGTTGAAGATGGTGATCGCGTACTTATCAAAACCGGAAGCGCCTGGCAGGAGATCATCAAGCTCAATCTCGCCCATTGCGACTATGACGATTCGACCGGTGACGGCATCGATAAGTTTACGGATAATGAGCTCGAAGAGATCGGCTGGCAGGCGACCGAATTTGATGTAATGTACCGCGACATCGTTGACGTCATCGAAGCGAAGTGTGAGGGGACGCTTCTGTGTGTCGAGTCCGAAGGTGAGAACTACCAGTTTAGCGGCCTGGGCTATATTAACGACATGGCCTGCGCCCGTCAGGTCGCTTTTGAATATTGTCAGGCCCTTGTCAAGAAGGCCCTTGAAACCGATGAACATTTTGCCCCTGATAATCTTACCGATGATGAGGAAGAGGCAGCCAAGTTTTTTAAAGCACTTTAAAGCATGCTTTTTGATTTTACAGAAACGGTACCATTGACTCGCTACAAACTGATGAGTCAAAGCATAGTTCCGCGCCCTATTGCCTGGATCGTAACAGAGTCAGAGACACTCAATATCGCACCGTTCAGCTTTTTCAGCGGTGTCTCTTCCCAGCCTCCAACCCTTATGGTCGCCATCGGGCATAAGAAAGATGGTACACCTAAAGATACCCTGCAGAATATCCGAACAACCAAAAAATGTGTTATCTGTTCTGTAGTGACAGATGATATGGAAAAGATGCACTTCACCTCAGCTGAGTTAAGTGAGCATATCGATGAAGCTGAAAAGTTTGATATTGCTACCAAAAAAGTGATCGATGCGTATCCGCCGATGATCGAAGGAGTGCCAACAGCTTTTTTCTGTACCTTGGCACAGGAGATCAGCCTGGATGGCTCTAAAACCATCCCTCTTTTTTTAACGATTGATCATATGTATGTTGATAATGAAGTTATCAGTGATAGTCTGAAAATAGATATGGAGCTTATCGGACGCCTGGGTCATGCCTATATCAGACCTGGTGAGAAAGTGGCCGCACCCAGCATCCCGGATTAATATGTATCAGTATGGCCATGGCCATACTTCATACAACCTGCCTCATACTGCACTGTTTTCACCTACAATTGTTCCAGCTGTCATCTCATTTGCTTGAGAGATGCCCTTTAGCTTTTTAGAGGTGCCCTT
>JAYEMF010000058.1:0-3784 GCA_034717975.1 Campylobacterota bacterium | reverse complement strand
TGGTGGAGCATAGCGGGATCGAACCGCTGACCTCTTCGCTGCCAGCGAAGCGCTCTCCCAGCTGAGCTAATGCCCCACAGTTGAGAAGGCAGAATTATACATGTGTAGTTCTTATAGTTTTCTAAAGATGGCTGCATTTCATCTTTGCCGGGAAATGTCGATATGTAAAGTATGAAAATTAGAGCACTACTTATATTAGTTGTTTTGTCGGTTTCGATGTTTGCGCAGGAGTACTGGATTCAGGTGCTTAATGTCAAAGAGCGTGCTCCTGAGTCGTTTATGCAAAAGGTGGTGCGTAGCGGCCAGAACTATAAAGTACTCGAGACATCATCTGATCATAAAATATGGATAGGAAGCTATGCAAGCCGTGCAGATGCAGAAAAAGCGCTAAATCTTGTCCGCTGTAGAATCGCATCGGATGCTTTTATTGTTCAGGAAGCTGCCAAAGCGCCAACGGTTGAACAGGTTCCTGAAGAGTTGGCTGTTTCAGCCGGTAGAAAGCCAGCGGTAAGTGGTAGCAAGGATGCTGACACAGCGTCAAAAAAGGCTGTTATAGCCGCTAAAAAGCCTGCAGTAACTGGCCGTGAGAGTGTTCAGGAAGAGTCACGCAGAACTGAAAAAGTTGAAACGGCTAAAACGGAACAATGCATCTGTATCTGCGATAAAAAAGCGCTTCGCAAGGCGGAGATCGGTAATGCGATGAGTTTTTATAAAAACTCACCCGATTATCATTTTACTGGTAAAGATGAAACAGGGCCTGATTTTTAGTATCTCAATTTTCGCACATGAAAAATGGCTGTCATTCCGGGCTTGACCCGGGATCTCGTGGTTCTTATGTTTAAGACCTTGCAGCTGTGGACCCCGGATCAAGTCCGGGGTGACGGCATGTGCGAAAGTTGAGTTAGTATGCTTTGTCTGGCATACTGAAAAATGTAGTTAGAGGATAGAGTAAGCCGCTGCTTCACTTCTGCTGGCAAGCGGTGCTACATTGATCTGTTCGCCTTCAACGTCGAGTGTATACTCCGTTTCAGCTGTTGTTTTGCAGTAGGTCAGGATGGCACGCAGTGCAAATGTTCTGTCAGCTTCACTCGCATTGGCGCTCAGCAGAACATGCGGTCCGGGAATGCCGACAGTCTTGATGTGAACAAACTTGTCGTTTTCGATCTCCTGGAGTTTCTCATTCTCTTCGGCGTTACGCCCTATTACCATCTTGGCGCCATCACTCAAACGGAAGTGGCGGCCCCATTTCAGCACAGGAATATCTTTAATTTCAAACTGTTCATCATATTTGATGTAGTCATTGATCTTGATGGCAAAATTGGCATCGGTCAGCAGACAGCCACCGCCCGGGCTCTCATAATCAGTGAGGCCAAACTCCTCGACCAGCTCCATCTGACGGTCACGGGTGCGTCCCTGAATGCCTTCGAGTTTTTCACGATCGACCCACCCTTCGGTCTCGGCAATTGTAGGTTCCAGTCTTTTGGCGCTTAACGGTCGAATAAGCAGCCCGTTGACATTGGCTTCATTCAGAACGGTTTTCAGTGCATCACTGTTTTGACTCATGGGACGCTGTCCAAGCACTTCACCGCTTATAAGAAAACTGGCACCTTCGCCCTCCATGATGCGTTTCGCCACGGCAAACATTTTGGCGTGACAGTCGATGCAGGGGTTGAAGTGCTTGCCGTAGCCGTGTTTGGGATCGAATAGGACATCCTGAAGGTATTCGTGCTGAATATCGATGATCTTAAGCTCCGCACCGACCTGGTCACACATATTTTGCATATGCTCTTTGCGGTCGCGTGTTGCGCCGAAGCCGGTGTTGATATTGCAGGCGATGACATCGATGCCCTGATCGATGATGAGCTTTATAGCGAGAGTGGAGTCTAAGCCGCCGCTGAAGAGGGCAATGGCTTTTCGTTTTGTTGACATTGGGAGTTCCTTGGTAAGGCACAAGAGTTTGAGTTCTCAAACCTGTTTACCTAAATTGATTTGGAATTATATCAGTTTGTTTAATAATGAAAAACCAGGGATAATTTGGCTGTTGATATTAATCCTGAAAAGGGACCAGTTCACCGCGTTTTAGTTTGGCGATCTTCCCGCGGTAACTGCGGATAAGGAACGCTTTTTTTTCAAAAGAGAGGGAAGTCTGTGTGTTTACTTTGCGCAGTTCGCGGTTATAGTGCTGGGTCAGAAAGGTGATAAGTTCTGCGCGGAGGGCATCCTCGCCTACAAAGGCCTGAATGGACTCATCAACGACAATGGCCATGAGCCTTGGATCATCCACTTTTCCCTGCAGGGCAAGGGCAAACTCTGCTCCGTGATACTGTAGCAGGGAGGGGTCAAGGAAATCAAGGATCTGGTCGGTAACAGCAGGGTATTCGATAACCGTTTTAATCAGAGATGTTTCCCAGATGTCGCGATGAGTAAGCGCTGGTGCGGCAGGTGTGTTTTGGCTGTTTTGACGTGTTAGTCTTACCAGCGAAGGGCTGATTCCAAGCCGTGAAGCGAGATAGGGTTTATACTCCTCCTGCAGCAGGGGCGAGAGGGTCTTAAGATAGCCCATCCCTTCATTGAGGGCCTGCTCTTTTGCTTTGGGATCTTTGAGGTTGTAAACGGCGATAGTCTGATCGAGAACGAACTCGATAAAAGGTTGTGGTGAGCGGAAGAGATCATTGAGTCTCTCCACCTGGCCGGCCTTGACCATATCGGCCGGGTCCATCCCCTCTCCAAAGAGAATAACGCCGCCGTTGAATCCGGATGCACTGAGCAGTTTCGAGGCTTTGATCGCCGCATTGCGTCCGGCATCATCACCGTCATAGGCCATAATGATGTCAGGCTCGCCTTTGCGAAGCAGGGGAAGATGCTCAGGGGTAAGTGCGGTTCCAAGGGTCGCAACGGCCTGGGTGAAGCCGGCCTGATGAAGCATGACGACATCAAGGTAGCCCTCGGTCACGATCATCTCTTTTTTGCGGTAGATGTTCTCTTTGGCCAGATGATAGGCATAGAGCAGTCGTGACTTGTTAAAAAGTTTGGTCTGTGGGGAGTTGACATATTTGGCGACATGGCCACTGATGGTCCGACCGCCAAAGCCGACGATGGAGCCGTTTGGTGCATGTATCGGAAAGGTGATCCGCTCAATAAACCGGGCGAAACTGCGACCCTCGTCACTCCCGGCCACACCCAACTCAACGGCTTCATTTATTGTAAAAAGGTTGCTTTTTATAAAAGTGATGGTCTGCTGGGATGCCGGTGCATAACCGATGCCGAAACGTTCGATGCTTGACTCGAAGATACCGCGCTCTTTGAGATACTGCTGGGCCTGAGGGTTCTGGTTGAGCAGGTTCTGGTACCACTCGTTGAGTTTTTCCATAAGCTGGGAGCGCTGCTGTGCAGGTGCATTAGAGGTGTAGT
The DNA here is from genome assembly GCA_034717975.1 of Campylobacterota bacterium. Taxonomy (GTDB): domain Bacteria; phylum Campylobacterota; class Campylobacteria; order Campylobacterales; family Sulfurimonadaceae; genus BB26. The sequence continues at coordinate 373 of JAYEMF010000058.1, read as the reverse complement.
GAAGGGAGTAGTTGTACTGCGCAGCCAGTTTTTCGATCGCTTCAGGATAGTTGAGCTTCTCATACTCCATCACAAACTTGATGCTGTCGCCGCCGGCACCGCAGCCGAAACAGTGGTAGATCTGTTTTTGGGGGCTGACGACAAAGCTTGGGGACTTCTCATCGTGAAAGGGGCAGACTGCTTTGAAATTGGTACCGGCTTTTTTCAGTTCGATATAGTTGCCGACAACGTCAATGATATCTAGGCGTGTTTTAAGCCCTTCGATGGAGTCCTGGGAAATCATAAAGAATTCTAGCCAAACAGGACTTGGAAGGGTGTAAAAGCGCTCAAATAAAAAATGATAATTTTTAGAGCAGGATTTAACGATTTTTAA
>JAYEMF010000057.1:0-3857 GCA_034717975.1 Campylobacterota bacterium | reverse complement strand
TGTAAGCGAATTTTCGCAGGGCAAGTGTTCGGTTGTAAACATATCGTACAGCACCAATCTGGGAAGCGATGATCTGCTTTTGCTGTTCGGTCGGATAGAGTCGAGCTTTAACTGCTTTCATGCATCTCCTTTATATGGTGTGTAGTTGCAATAAAGTCAACTGCCTGAACTATAACCTTATCAGGCTATCCCCGCTGCAAGCAACGGGGTATTGTTCAACTCAAAAGACTCAAAACTTTTTATTTGTTGCCGTAGATAATGAATCTACGCAAACTCCAACCGATGCAAGCAGTCGGGGAAATCTTCTAGATTATATGGTGCCCCAAGTACCGTCGGAAGATATTAACGGGTGCTGTAGAGAAGCGCCTCAAAGAGATTGTTAACGAGGTGGCTGCGAAGTTAAGCGTCAAGATAGTTGAAATGGAAACGGATCAAGACCATATACTCATACTTGCCGATATTGATCCTCAATTTGGAGTTGCGCGGTTTATTAAGAGTGCCAAAGGCAGAAGCGCGAGGATTTTGCGAGAAGAGTTTCCTTTCCTAAAAACCAAGCTTCCGACACTTTGGACGAACAGCTATTTCGTCACAACCGTCGGAGGTGCTCCACTCTCTATAGTCAAGCAATACATTGAAAGTCAGCAGACATCCCAGCGGCCAAAAGAGAAAGCTAAACAGCAAAGGTTCCTGGATGAGCAAACAGCTTAGAACCTACAAATATAAGCTCTATAAAACCAAACGCACGAAGCATCTGCATCAACTCATTGATATCACCGGCATCATCTACAATCACTGTATCGCTCTTCATAAGCGCTACTATAAACTCTATGGCAAACATCTCAACAAATATCAACTCCAAAAGCATCTCACTAAACTCAAAAAGCGAGAGAAGTACGCCTACTGGAACATGCTGGGCTCCCAGGCGATTCAAAATATCACGGAACGTATTGACAATGGCTACAGAAAGTTTTTTGAATACGCCAAAGGTAAAACCAGACTCAAAGCGTCTCCGCCGTCATTCAAGAAGGTTAAACAATACAGGTCATTCACATTCAAAGGATCAGTCGGCTACAAGCTCAAAGAGAATGTTATTTCCATTAACGGTTATCACTTCAAGTTCTGGCTCTCAAGAGCCATTGAAGGCAAGATAAAGACGATAACCGTTAAACGAGACAATATCGGAGATTTCTACATCTGCATATTGCTGGAGCAAGAAGCCGAACCAAACCGTGCCGCATCAGGTAAAAGCGTGGGCATAGACTTTGGGTTAAAAACATTTCTTGTACTATCGGATGATATGCATATAGAGGCGATTCTCCATTATCTCAACAGCATCAAGCGTCTCAGGAAGCTCAGCTGCAGCCTTTCCAAGAAGATCAAAGGCTCCAACAATCGCAAGAAGGCCAAAAGGACTTTGGCAAAACTGCATATCAAGATCGCAAACCAGAGGCGGCATGTCCATCATCGGCTTGCAAACCATTTGGCGGCGCAGTATGACTACATCTTCGTCGAAGATCTCAACATGAAGGCAATGCAGAAGTTGTGGGGAAGAAAAATAGGTGATCTCGGCTTTTCAGAGTTCATCAACGTCTTGAGCTGCAAAACCAATGTCATCAAGATAGACAGATTTTATCCAAGCTCAAAGACCTGTTCAAGCTGTGGTCATGTGCTTAACGAACTTGATTTAAAAACAAGAGAATGGGATTGTCCCGTATGCCGCGCGCATCATTCTCGCGATCTTAACGCCGCTATAAACATCCACAGAGTCGGGGCATCGACTCTTGGCATAGACATGGTAAGACCTGCTTCGCAGGCCAATGTCGCTTAAAGCCAGAATCCCCCTGCTTTAGCTGTGGGGAGTGTGTCAAGAAGACCCCATACACTGTCAATGGGAGCGTGTGAGATAACCACCGGTTTACCTGATGGGTGTTTGATATTAAGTTCGATGTAGAGAGGCAACTGTTCCATCCATTTGAGATCATCTTTAAAGTGCTGCAGCGGTTCTTCAAAGTTTTCTATCTTGACCGGCTTTCCATCTTCGAGCTTAACAACACCATAGGAATGCAACGTGTCAATACCGCCATTGCTGTACCAGAGGTTGTGTAAAGCCAGCGGCGTGTTGTTTTCATAGGAGCCAATAAAGACAAAGCCGTAGGTAAACATCAGCTCTTCGTGGTTGCCCATCACGCATAAATGCCTATTTTCACGTATATATTTCACTACTTCGGCACTTTGGCTTCCCCTGTCGATCAGATCACCGACAAAGATAAGCTTTGAGTCTTGCGGCAGTTTGTCAACCAAAGCCAAAAGGGTTTTGTAGTAGCCGTGAACATCACCTATGACGTAGTGCATTATTATTCCCTCACCCGCTTTTTAAATATTTCAAACTTTTCCAGTTCGTTTTCAGCTTTTGACCATTGTTCAACTGCCTCCATATCAAACTTATTTACCTGGGCGACCCATACAGCCTGCTCCAGGCCCTGTTCGTCCCTCCAGTGATAATACGCTGCCAACCGGTCTTTAATGCAGTCCGTCGGCGTCAATAGACGAAGTACACCCGTGGCATGCTCTCGTGAAGCGATCTCTTGCACCGGGGCATCACCTACACCCAACGGACCGCGTGGGAACTCTATGAAGTAACTGGTATCATCATGAATAAAATAACGGTTATACTCTTTAAAGCCGAGACCGAGCATCACCTGTGTAATCTCGGCCTCTTTGGCATTGTAACGGTTGACCAGGTCAATGTCGTCGGAAGTGTATTTGCCATGGCTATAGATCTCGGCACATGAACCGCCCGAAAGCACAGTCTTGATCCCCTGTTCTTCAAGCCGGCTGCAGACATAAGCACCCAGCTCTTCCATACTCATCACTTTGATGCTTTTCATAACGGCTTGCCTTTTCTTCTGGGGCGCTTGCGCTGCATATCCAACCGCTCGATCTCTTCAGGCTGGTAGTAGCTTTTAGCCTTTTCCAAAAGCGCTATCAGTTCTTTGAGAAATGCATATCGGGGGTTGAACATAAAGAGTCGGGTACGTCCTACCGTCTGACTGACCAGCACACCACCAAGTTCCAGCTTTTCAAGCTGCTTTTGTATAGGGTCGAGACTACTCTGGTAAAAGGTTGCAATCTCTTTGGCGTAGCCCTCCTCGTTGGCGAGAATATATTGCAGCACTCTTTCACGGTTTTTTGAACCAAATAATGTTTCAAGCATAATTGTACCTCCTATACATTAGGTCTTTAAACCTATAATATAGGTATTAATAACTATATTATAGGTTTTCAAAACTCTTTTGTCAAATAGATCAATCAATGCCTTTCGTACACTTCACACATACTGTCTCACCTGTCTCTACACAGTAAGCACAGAGCTTGCCCAGACCGGCTCCGTCCTCTATGTAGCACCCTGTATCGACATTGACATAATGTTCTTGAATATCCGGTCCATTCGCTCTGGGAGTATGGCCAAAAATATTAAAGATTTTTGCACCTTGATGCGGGTTTTGTCTATTTGTCAATGCCCGCTGTTTAAATGTATACTTTCTCTTTTCATCATCTTTGAGATTCCAAACAGAGTCAATAGGCGCATGGGAGACAACTACTGGTTTACCAGATGGATGAACTACCTCAAGTTCGATATATAGAGGTAGATTCTTCATCCATGTCATATCATCTTTAAAGCGCTCAAGAGATTTTGCATGGTTTTCGACTTTTGCAAGTTTGCCCTCGATCAGTTTTACAATTTCATAGGAGCGTAGCGTATCGACACCACCGTTGCTGTACCAGGTGTTATACATGCTTAAAGGTTTTTCGTTCTCATAGGCCTTTACCAGCAAAGCACCATAACCGACCATCAT
>JAYEMF010000056.1:0-3906 GCA_034717975.1 Campylobacterota bacterium | reverse complement strand
TCTCGCCGAACTCCCTATCCGGCGAGGCAATCCCCACAATCACAGTCACTTACGGCAATACAGAGGATTTGCCATTCGTGGTGTGTCCAGAATGGGGCCAGTTTTGGAGTTTTTGGGGATTTTAATGGTGAAATGAAGCTAAAAAAAGAAATAGCGGAGAGGTGCTGAAAAAAAAGATGGTGGAAAATTGGCGGAATGTGACGAGTTCCTTTTTAGTACCCTATGTTTTGTATGCCTCGCCGGTCATAAAAGCGGTGATTTGATAAATTTTTGGTGATTTTTGTCCCAAAGTGGACACGGTAAATTTTCTGGAGATTGTTGCGCTTAATTGGGCAAATCTGTTAACGACTAATTGAGCGGAACTTGGTAAGCCAAATTAGTTTAATCATAAACATCATCCATATCTAAATCATCTACTTTTAATTCAGGTACTGAAGATAAAGAATCCGGATTGACTTCAGCGCCTTTTAAATCATACTCTTTTCCCGTGTAAAAGGTCTGTTCTTTAGCATATTTTTTTTCTCTTTCCATCTCTTTTTGAATCTGTTTTTCAATTCTGCTTTTTTTTTCACTATCGTTCTTCTCATTACTTGAAGCCAATAATAGTGAATTAAGTAAAATTACAAATGTTAAAATTTTTTTCATAACTCTTTTTCCTTTCCTCTTTTGCTATTACAAATATAATTATATCGAATTAATATCATAATTATATCAAAACATTCTCTTACTTCTAGAGATCTGCCGTCTTGGTTTTGGAATCACAATCGACGACTTTGGGACAGACTATGAATGCCGAGTAATATAGGCATGAGTGCCTGAACATCCGGAATAGGTCAATTTTATCTAAACCCCCTAAAATCGAAATGGCTCTTTTATGCTTGTAGGTGCTGCAGCCCTCACTGATTACTGGAGCTTGATACGCTTCAGACGCAACGCATTGACAATCACCGACACAGAGCTGAAACTCATGGCTGCCGCGGCTATTACAGGTGAAAGCAGCACTCCGAAGAACGGATAGAGTACCCCGGCGGCAATAGGGACTCCCGCACTGTTATAGATAAACGCAAAAAAGAGGTTCTGTCTGATGTTTTTCATCGTGGCACGGCTGAGTCTGCGTACTTTTACAATACCCAGCAGATCCCCTTTGATCAGGGTAATGCCGGCACTCTCGATGGCAACATCGGTACCCGTTCCCATGGCAATACCTACGTCCGATTGTGCCAGTGCCGGCGCATCGTTGATCCCGTCACCGGCCATAGCGACAACACCGTGTTCCTGTAAAGATTTAATGACGGATGCCTTTGCGTCGGGTAGAACATTGGCATATACTTCTGTAATGCCGAGCTTGTTGGCTACGGCATCGGCCGTTGACTTGTTGTCACCGCTTAGCATCACCACATGGATACCTTCATCTTTAAGTATTCCAATAGCTTCCCTGGATGTCGCTTTAACCGGGTCTTCAATACCGATAATGCCTGTAAATTCACTGTCAACCGCCAGGAATATCACCGTTTTTCCTTCCCCACGCAGCTGATCGGCTTCGCTGGCCATCATTCCTGTGGAAATATCCAGGCTATCGAGAAACTGCTCGCTGCCGAGTACTATTTTTTTGTTGTCAATCTCGCCTTCTATCCCTTTGCCGGTAAGCGCTTTGAAATGATCGACTTCGGAGAGTGAGATATTCTCCTGTTGGGCTCTGTCGACAACTGCCTCCGCCAACGGATGTTCGCTTGAGCGTTCAAGAGTGGCGGCATAACGTAAAGCCTCCTTTTCATCGACACCGGAGAGCATTTTAAAGAGTGTCACTGCCGGTTTTCCCTCTGTCAATGTTCCGGTCTTGTCAACGACCAGCGTGGTGACTTTTTCCATCGTTTCCAACGTCCGGGCATCTTTGATCAAAATACCTGCCAAAGCAGCCCGCCCTGTACCGACCATGATCGAGATAGGCGTTGCCAGACCCAAAGCACAGGGGCAGGCGATGATCAACACGGCAACGGCAGCTACGACGGCATAGGCCAGACGGGGTTCAGGTCCCCATACCCACCATCCGAAAAATGCTACGACAGCGCAAAGGACAACGGCAGGGACAAAGTAACCTGACACCGTATCGGCCAGCTGCTGGATCGGAGCACGTGAGCGCTGTGCAGCAGCCACCATCTGTACGATTTGGGAGAGCATCGTATCACTTCCTACGCGACTCGCACGCATGATAAGCGTCCCGTTTTTATTGAGTGTTGCACCGATCAGCGGATCATCGACCGATTTTGTGATCATTACAGGTTCTCCGGTAATCATTGATTCGTCAATATTGCTTTGTCCCTGCAGTACAATACCATCTACCGGTATCTTCTCACCGGGTTTGATCCGTAAACGGTCACCCACTTTGACACGCTCGAGAGCAATATCTTCCTCGTTCTCATCTTTATCGATCAGGTGTGCCAGTTTGGGAGAGAGGTTGAGCAGTGTCTTAATGGCACTGTTGGTTTTGCTACGTGCTTTAAGTTCCAATACCTGTCCCAGAAGCACCAGCGTTATGATCATCGCAGCCGCCTCAAAATAGACATGCACCAAGCCCGTCTCTGTCTGCATCAGCGGCGGAAAGAGACCCGGAGCCAGCAGTGCGGCCATACTATAGATCCATGCGGTTCCCACCCCGATGGCGATCAGTGTAAACATATTGAGATTCCACGTTTTAACCGACTGCCAGCCCCGTACAAAAAAGGGCCATCCGCCCCAAAGTACCACCGGCGTGGCCAGTAAAAATTCAAACCATTGGATATATCTCATAGAGATCTCCTCAGGCAGATATTGAGGAATGAGATCACTGAACATGGCGACAATAAAAACCGGCACTGACAAAAAAGCACTGATCCAGAACCGTCGACTCATAGTTTGAAGCTCATCACTGTTCTGGGTAGCTTCAACGGTGACAGGCTCGAGTGCCATCCCGCATTTGGGGCAGCTGCCGGGATGATTCTGGTGAATCTCCGGATGCATAGGGCAGGTATAAAAAGAGTGCCCGGTTTCGCATTTATCATCTTCACAATACGTATGAAGAGGCTTTTGATGCAGATAATCTTCCGGATGATCCGAAAACTTATGCTGGCAGGCTTCAGAGCAAAAATAGTAGTCTTGTTTATTAAATTCACTCTTAAATGGCGTGGAGTCAGCGACATCCATGCCGCATACGATATCTTTCTTCATAACCAACCTCCGAACCATATGTGTCAGTGGAGTTTCAGGTTTTCACTTTTTTAGAGGTGCCCTTATCTTAATAGTACCATTATAACAGGGCCGTGTTGGAGTAGTGTTGGGAAAATTCATTAATATAAATATATAAGTTATTATTATATATTTATAGATTTTAAGAATCTTTGGAGTACGATCGTTATAAGATATTCTTAACTAATGATCAATGGATCAAGTCCATGTCAAATCTTTTACATGAAGGGTTATCATGATACGTTTATCTGTTTTGATTGGCTATCCTGCATTAAATTCATTTGGCAGACAGTTCAAGGCAAGCGGTTATACTATGATGGGAACGCAGGGAACCATTACAGACCCCGGAAATCTAAATTTCCTTTCTCTGCCAGGCTGTGGATAGCCTGACGAATGAAGCAATAGAGAGAACTACCGAATATCAGGTCACCTTTTCGGTAACCTCTCATCAGATCATTTCCCTGCCTCAAACGGAAGTAACACGGTAAAGCAGACACCCCCGCCCGGGTGCTCCCTCTCGGGTGAGGTCTCACCTTTCTTTTTAATGTTTTCTACCTTGATCGTACCGTGCAGATGTTTCTCGACAATGGTCTTTGACATATACAGACCCAGCCCCATACCGCTCGCTACATCTCTGGTGGAGAAGTAGGGATCAAAGATCTTCTCTATGATCGCTTCATCGAT
>JAYEMF010000055.1:0-17961 GCA_034717975.1 Campylobacterota bacterium | reverse complement strand
GGAATAATTTCTTTCACATTGTTCGCAAGGTGCTCGCAGATAGCTATATGATAATTTACTTTTGAATAAATCAGTCGATGAAACCAATCTTTTTTTGGGGTAGACTTGGTTGTCCCATGGCGGATGATCAGGTTGATATCCAAACCCAAGAAGGAAAAATAGAGTGATTTAAGTTCGGACGCCCCAAAGAAAATGACATTTTTGATGTCATATTTTTTAATGATTTTCCGTGCGCCAAATATTATTGAAAGACTGAGATTACTGTTGAAAGAGATGGTTTCAAGGAAAAAGTCATCTCTTTTGGAAGCAACTTCATTGGCAATGAAATGGCCGGTTTTGGCTATTAGGACAGTTTTGGAATATGGTGCCAGTTTTTCAGCCATCTTGATGCTGTCTATCTCCATCCCTCCGGAATAGGGAGAGAGACAGATGACGGCTGTAGGGGATTTTTGCATTTAGATGACGGTTTTAAAATAGTCAATCGTCTTTTTCAGTCCCTCTTCGAGATGAATCGTCGGTTCCCATCCCAGCTCTTTTTTGGCGAGTGCGATATCCGGTTGACGTTGAAGAGGATCATCTTGCGGCAAAGGCTGATAAATAAGTTTACTGTTTGATCCGGTCAGTTTAATTACAGCTTCGGCCAGTTCAAGCATGGTGAACTCATTCGGATTACCGATGTTGACTGGTCCGGTAAATCCATCACGTGAGTTCATAAGGCGGATCATACCTTCAATCAAGTCATTGACATAACAGAAACTTCTGGTCTGCATACCGTCACCATAAATGGTAATATCTTCACCTTTTAATGCCTGAACGATGAAATTGGATACTACTCGGCCGTCATCAGGATTCATTCTTGGACCGTAAGTATTGAAAATACGTATCACTTTAATGTCAACATTATGCTGGCGATAGTAATCAAAAAAGAGGGTCTCGGCACACCGTTTGCCCTCATCATAGCAGGCGCGTATTCCTGTGGTACTTACTGAACCTTTGTAGCTTTCAGGCTGAGGATGAACTTCCGGATCACCATAGACTTCAGATGTTGAAGCCTGGAGAATTTTTGCCTTGGTGCGTTTGGCTAGACCCAGCATATTGATAGCTCCCATTACGGAAGTTTTAGTTGTCTGCACGGGGTCAAATTGGTAATACGGCGGGGAAGCAGGGCAGGCAAGATTATAGATCTCATCGACTTCAACGTAGAGAGGGAAGGTGACATCATGACGAAGCAGTTCAAAGTAAGGGTTGTCAAGTAGATGCTCAATATTGGCTTTGTCGCCGGTAAAGAAGTTGTCGGCACAGATGACATCGTTGCCTTCATTTAGCAGGCGTTCACACAGGTGGGATCCTAAAAAGCCGGCACCGCCGGTCACTAAAATACGTTTTCGCATTGCTATCCCTTGGAAATAGATTAGTTATTTTAACATTCCACCAATTAATTTCTGCCAAGAGTTTTTTTGAGTGACTATTTCATGCCATCGTCATTCTTTTTGAGAAGTTCTGAACTCTTCATATGTGTCCATTTCCCTCTTGGCTTGTCAATATACTGAAAGTATTCATTGGTAAAACTGCCCTGAATACAAGTGTAACGATAAAATCGATCATTGAACACCTTGTTTTCAAGTGCTATGTTTAAAGCTGCAGGCCCGGTGAGACTGTAAACGCCACCTTCGACTTTTTCATTGTTAATGTTGTCAACAACGAGATCGATCATCTCTTTGAAAATGGGGTTGCCTTTTGCACTTGCCATAAAATAGTTTGTGTAGTGCTCTTTATTATAAAGTATCACTTCACTGTCTTCAGGTTTGATGATTTTGGAAAGAGGCCACACGGCATGCGCGTCAATATCCATGTAGACGCCACCATGATGATATAAAACTATCAGCCGCCATAAATCTGCCTGTGATGCGCCATTGACCAGCTTTTTGAAGGCATTGGTGATCTCTTCTGACATGTTGGCTTCAATGAATTCCAGTCGTGCTTCCGTACTGACATAGCGGTATTCATAGCTAAGGGACATTAGACGGTTGAACAGATAATTCAGATAGACCGGCAGACTGACACGGTTGGTGAAGTTTGTTTGCCAAATGACTTTAGGAATCTTTGGTGTTTTTTTGGAAGGAAATATCGGTGCACTGTATTCTGGGATGGTAAAGCGCTTGTTTGGGAAGAAAAAATGGAAAGCATAGCATAAAGCCTTACTGATATTTCCTATTATTTTACTCAAGCGGTTGGAAATTAATATTGGTAAAGACAACAGAAATCCTATTGGAAAGTTATTTTCAGATTATATATTATTCGAACTTAAGGGCGCTACAGTGGTAATTATGGAAGAAACTTAATGTTAGCAATAATTACTGTAATATAATACGATTATGAAAAAGACTTTTAAACGCTATCTGCCTTATCTAAAAGAGTATAAACTCTATTACCTCATTGTATTTATCGGGATTTTACTGACGGTCAGTGCGACAGCGGCGACAGCCCATATTATGCAGCCATTGATGGATGATATGTTCATTGCCAAAGATCCCAAAATGCTCTACTTAATCCCATTGATGCTCATCGGAATCTACTTCACAAAATCTATTGGCCGTTATCTGCAATCGGTCTACATGAACTATATTGGTCTTCATATAGTTTCCCGTCTGCGCGAAATACTGCTGGATAAGATGCTTCATCTCGATATGGCCTTTGTCTATGCCAATCGAAGCGGGGAGATGATCTCCCGCATTACCAATGATATCAATCGGGTACAGTATTTTGTCTCCAATATGCTTCCGGAACTGTTAAGAGAGATTTTAACCGTTGTGGGCCTTGTGGCTTATGTCATCTATCTCAGTCATGAACTCGCTTTTTATGCGCTTATCGTCCTTCCTGTCGTGATCTATCCACTGGTTTTGATTGCAAAACGTCTGAAGAAACTTTCGCACCGATCTCAGGAGAAAAATGCTGATGTCGTCACCCGTCTGACGGAGGTTTTTAATAACAATGAGATTATTAAAGCCAACGCTACGGAAGGTTTTGAACTCAATCGTTTCAGTAAAGATAACTGGCACTTCTTCAAGCTCAACATGAAAGCGGTCTATACGAATGAACTGGTCTCTCCACTGCTTGAAATTATCGCTTCCATCGGCTTGGCGGCAGTGATCTACATCGGTGGTCAGCAGGTCTATGATGGTACGATGACAGTAGGAGAGTTTACAGCCTTTTTGACCGCGGTAGGATTGGTCTTTCAACCGGTTCGCCGTATTGGATCCATCTATGGAAAGATTCAGGATGCTGTTGCCGCGAGTGAACGTATCTTTGATATTTTGGACCGTGAAAATCGTATTGTCGACGGCAAGAAAGAGTTAATTGAGGGTATCTATTCTGTTGAGATGAAAAGCCTTTCATTGTATTATGGTGAAAAACAGGCATTGCAATCTATCGATCTCTCTATTACGCAGGGTCAGAATATTGCATTGGTCGGTGACAGTGGAGGCGGAAAAAGTTCGCTGGTCAATCTGCTGCTTCGTTTTTATGACCCATCAGAGGGAGAAGTATTGATCAATGGCGCCTCTTTGAGTGACTATACACAGACTTCACTGCGTAATCATATTGCATTGGTATCTCAACGTGTTTATATCTTTCAGGATTCACTGGCGGCTAATGTCGCATATGGTCAGGAAATAGATGAAGCACGTGTCACGGAAGCACTGAAATTGGCTGATGCAATAAACTTTGTCAACTCACTGCCTGATGGTATCCAGACTATTATGGAGGAGTTCGGCGCCAATCTTTCCGGAGGCCAGCGTCAACGTATCGCCATTGCCCGGATGATCTACAAACATGCTTCACTGCTGCTGCTCGATGAAGCAACCAGTGCACTCGATAATGAGAGTGAAAAACGCATTCAAAAAGCGTTGGATGAGTACACGAAAGATAAGATCACCATTACGATTGCTCACCGTTTGAGTACGATCGAACATGCCGATATGATTTTAGTCTTTAAAGAGGGTCGGATTGTCGCACGCGGGACATATCAGGAGTTGTTGGATAGATCTGAAGAGTTTCAGCGTTTGTCAGGTAGCTTAGCGCAGTAGCATTTCAGCCTTGGCAACAATGGTTTCAGGAAGAATAGTTTTGATGGAGTCATCTTCGCGGTTGAGTTTGAGCGGATCGATTTTGGAGTCGGACTCAATAGCGAGATTGATCGGTGTCTCGAACATCATCTTATAGGCCGGTGTAGGGCCGAAGAGGGCGATGGAAGGGCGGTTTTGCATCCAGGCCATATGGGTTGGGCCGCTGTCGTTGCCGATGAGCAGGTCAGCATGGGTAATGAGTTGTATGAGCTCATAAAGTGAAAGTTTTGGTGCGACCTTGCACTCTTCGCAGGACGCGGCAATGAACTCGGCATCTTGATACTCCCCCTCGCTTCCCCAGACCAGGATAATAGTTGCTTCCAGCAGTTTTGCCACTTCCAAAAACAGCTCTTTAGGATACACTTTCGATGGCCAGCTCGAACCGAGCGTAAAGACAATATTTTTCTCTGTCGGGCTGAAAAGAGCTCGCAGTTCCGGTGTGAGGGTATCCTTCTCAAAGGCTGCCGGTTTGGAGAGCATCGCATCGGCTGTGATATCGAGATCCAAGGCATCGGAAATGATCTTGGCGGTACGTATCATGGCATTTTCCCGGTAAGGGATATGGGTGTGCGTCTTGTAAAGCCTGGCAGCGACACCCTCCCGCAGACTGTCGCTGTCAAAACCATGAATGTTGCTACCGATCACTCTTGCCGCCAAAGCTGATTTCAACAAGCCTTGCAGGTCGATGATATGATCGTAAGACCCAAGGGTTTTTAATTTCCGGATAGTCTGCATTAGCAAAGATAACGAACGTTCTTTTTTTGCACGCTTAATGGATACAATATGTACGTTGTCTACAAGCGGGTGCCGTTCAAGCAGTGATGCGAAAGCCTCTTCACAGACCCAGTCTATGGTAGCATTTGGATATTTTTCTTTAATGAAGGAGAGGACAAAGACCGAATTGACAATATCTCCCAATGCACTTAAACGGATGATGGCAATACGCAAACAGAGATCCTTCAAAGTAAGTAAAAAAGTGTAGCAAAAAGCGTGTTAATCAGAGGTGATAGTCTGTTTTTGATGAGATTGAATGTTGATTGGTAGTGGCTCCGGATACTGGATTCGAACCAGTGACCAAGTGATTAACAGTCACCTACTCTACCGCTGAGCTAATCCGGAATGTGAAAAGCGTTAAGAAAAAGTAAACTGCTTTACTTTTTTAGATTTGGAACCGTAGACGTTGTGCTCGCACCGTCGAAGGCAGGCGTAATTATAGGAAATGCACGCTTTTTTGTCAAGACTTTTGTCGTTTTCGCCTGAGATTATCTGAAGGGATGAAAAATTGGATACCGGATGTCTCTTGTTGGATGATTTTACCAGTTTTCAATAGCTCGTTTAACCGCATTTTACTTGCTTGGTCAAACAGCAGTTCAATATCTTCTTGTGTAAGGGGTCGTTTGTCAAGGGTGTTGATGATATCTTCAGTAGTGTAGCTGGAAGTACAGGACTCTGCGTGTTGGCGTGAAGCAATATGAATGGGCAGTGATGTGTCAAACTGCATAGCGATGGCATGTAGCTCACTGTAGGAAACACCCTGGACCGGATAAGCCGGAGGACGGTCGATCGTGCCAAGGTCGATACGTGTGGTCAGAATATCCAAAAGTGCATCATTGAGCTTTTTGATCTCTTCGGCGGTATCGTTAAGCCCATGAACAAAGAGAATTTCGATAAAGAGTTTTCCGTTGAACTGTTTTGAAAAGGTTTCGACGGCTTCTACAATCTTTGCAACGTCTACTCCCTGATGCGGCCGGTCGATCTTTTTAAAGATATCGGGAGTAACTGCATCGAGTGAGAGTTTGACCTGATCGAGTTTGAGCAGGGTATGAAAACTTTTTTCATCTACAAGGGCAGCACTGTTGGTGAGGATCAGTGTCTCCGTTTTGCCTTTAAGCTGACCGATGGCATCGATAAGTTCATTAAGATACGGGTAAAGGGTCGGCTCACCATTGGCTGTAAGCGTGATGACATCAATATTGTCATGCTGTTTGAGTGCTGCTTTCAGTGCATCGATGATTTCATCTACAGTGATAATATCCGTTTGATGATCGACGGTGGCCGCAGGGGCAAGCTCACAGTAGAGACAGTCAAAGTTACACTGTTTATGAGAAGGGGAGAGATCGATACCCAGTGATACGCCGAAGCGGCGGGAGTTCACCGGGCCGAAAATTATATTCAAAAAAGTTTCTTTTTTGAATTGGGAAGAGGGAAGAGGGAAGAGTAAAGGGGAATGTTATGACTGCTATTTAAGGCTATCCTCTTTCCTCTTTCCTCTTTCCCCTTTCCCATAATTAAACTTTACTCACTCTTTGACATTCACTTACAAAGTGTATGGCGTTTTCGACAGGAACGTCTGGCAGTATCCCGTGACCCAGGTTAAAGATGTGACGTGAACTGCCCATGGTCTTTTGGATGGCCTCTACAGCTTCAGTCGTCATCGCTTTGGAGTAGAGACGAGTCGGCTCCATGTTGCCTTGCAGTACATACTTGTCACCCAGCTTCTCTTTGGCAAGCTCCATAGGGGTACTCCAATCGACGCCAAATACATCAAAATTGCCATAGACCTTGTCCAAAAATGCAGGAATGCCTTTAGGGAACATGATGACAGGGATGTGCGGGTACTTCTCTTTAAGGTACTCGGCGATCTCGACCATATATTTCCATGAGAACTCATCATACTTGGAAGGCTCGATCGCCGCTGCCCATGAGTCGAATATCTGAACGACATCGACGCCGCTTTGGATCTGTTTCTCCATGTAAAGCTTTACGACTTCAGTCACTTTGGCAAGAATGTTATGCAGCAGTTCAGGATTTGAGTACATCAGTTTTTTACAGATGTTATAGGTCTTTGTGCCTTGTCCCTCTATCATGTAGGTAGCCAGTGTCCAAGGTGCACCGGTAAAACCGATAAGTGCTATCTCGTCACCTCTCTCATCGAGCTGTTCTCTTAGCAGTTTAATGGTGTCAAATACATAAGTAAGTTTGCTCGCTGCCTCGTCCCCACCAATAAGTCTGTCGAGATCCTCCTGTGTAGCAATAGGGTCATTGAACTTCGGACCTTCGCCTTTGATGAACTCCAGGTCCATACCCATCTCATCAGGGATAACAAGGATGTCACTGAAAAGAATGGCAGCATCAACGCCGACAATATCAAGTGGCTGGATGGTCACTTCAGCTGCTTTTTCAGGGTCATGACAAAGATTGAGGAAGTTGCCGGCTTCGGCACGGACCTTCATGTATTCAGGAAGGTAGCGTCCTGCCTGACGCATCATCCAGACTGGGGTGTAGGGTGTTGGTTTGCCAAAACAGGCATCGACGAAAATCTTACTCAAATCTATTCCTTAAAATGTTTTCTTGGTTATTATTACTTTTTACCGACTTTGCCAAGGAAATAAAGTCCTAGGGAAACAGCGGTAATAGAGAGAGCCAGATAGAGCATATCTAAAGCACCAGTGTATTCGGTTTGACCGACCTTTTGGAAAAAGCCGACGACAAGCACCATGACGATAACCTTTGAGATCTTGTCTTTCAGCTGGTCAAGGGAGTGAATAGCCAAGAGCTGATGATCGTCCTCATCATTCTCTTTGGCCGCATCAATCTCTGAAATAAATAGCTCATAGAGTCCAAAGGAGAAGAGCAGCATCACAACACCGATCAGGTAGAGGTCAACCGCACCGATGATCCCGCCGACTACATCTTCGTGAAACTTGTCCGGGTGTGCATGGGTGATGTAGGTTGTTATGACATACTTGGCAGTAACAAAGACATCAACACTGGCAACAATAAAAAGTATGACGGCACCGATCAAGCCGAAGATGACCGCCAGAATTATGATAAATCGTGAACTCCACAAGCTGCTTTCAAATATTTTTTCCATATAGATTCCTTCTCTCTATTTTTATAGGATTTTATCCGATAAAGAGCGTACATTCAGTACTCTCTTTAGTCGGCTTATCCCTCCATCTCGACCCATTTCTGGGCAATTCTGACAGCATTTGTAGCTGCACCGACGCGAAGATTGTCAGCTACGACAAAGAGGTGCAGCATGTTCTCGCGATAGAGGTCATTACGGATACGCCCGACAAAGGTCTCGTTCTGATCGACACAGGCAGCCGGCATCGGGTAGACGCTCTCTTTCGGATCATCGAGGATGATGATATTTGGTGCTTTGGAGAGGATGTCACGCGCTTCGTTGGCATCGACGGTACTGTCAAAGGTGAGTGTCAATGATTCGGAGTGGCCACGCAGTACCGGTACGCGTACACAGGTGGCACTGAGTTCAACCTCTTTGTGCAGGATCTTGTCGGTCTCATTGACCATCTTCATCTCCTCTTTCGTGTAGTCGTTGTCTAGAAAGACGTCGATCTGCGGAATGAGATTGAGGGCAATTTGGTGCGGGAAGCTTTTGTGTTCAGATTCATTTAGTTTAAAAGCAAAAAAGTCCTGCATCTGCTGGACCAGCTCTTCCATCGCTGATTTGCCGGCACCGGATGTCGCCTGGTAAGTGCTGACATCTACACGCACAAGGTCATAGGCATTGTCAAGTGGTTTGAGTGCCTGAACCATCTGAATGGTCGAACAGTTGGGGTTGGCAATAACCCCTTTTTTACGCCACTGGCTGATATCTTCCGGGTTGACTTCGGGAACGACGAGCGGTACATCTTCATCCATACGGAAGTGGCTGGTATTGTCGATGACTACCGCACCGGCTTTTGCTGCAAACGGAGCAAATTTAGCAGAGATTGAACCGCCGGCACTGAAGATGGCTATCTCGATCTCCTCCTCGTCAAAGACAGTCTCGGTCAGCTCTTTGATTACCAGCTCTTTGCCGTTGAACTCAATGCTGTTTCCGGCTGAACGTGCACTCGCCAATGGAACGAGTTTGTTCATCGGGAAATCGATCTCTTCAAAAATACGGAGGACCTCCTCACCTACGGCACCAGTGGCACCGACTACCGCTACATTATATGTTTTCATAGATTGTGTTTCCTTTTTTTCTATTCTAGACCGTAGGTCTGCATCTTCTTTTTTAAAGCGCTTTGGCTCATCCCGAGTGTCTTGGCGGCAACATCCAGCTGAGTGTTGCAGTTTTGCAGTACCTCGGCGATAAGTTCACGTTCCATCGTTTCAATAGTTCGTTCGGGTTTAAGACCACGACTCTCCAGAAAGAGGGCGTCAGGCGTGATTGTATCGCCGTCACTCAAAATGGTTGCACGTTCGACGACAGAGATCAGCTCACGGATATTCCCCGGCCAGTTGTAGGCTAGTAACTGCTCCTTGGCTCTCTCATCAAAATGTTTACTTTCAAAACCATAGCGTTCACAGTTCTGCTCTAAGATCGCTTCGGCAATACCTAAGATCTCTTCGGTACGTTCACGCAGCGGCGGGATATGAAGCGGGATGGTATTGAGTCGATAGTAAAGATCCTCACGAAAATCTTTCGTTTTTATCTTCTCATCCAGGTTGGCATTGGTAGCTGATATGATGCGTACATCGATCTTGACCGACTTGGATGATCCAAGGCGTCTGATCTCACGCTCCTGGATAGCACGAAGCAGTTTCGCCTGTACGCCAAACGGCATCTCACCGATCTCGTCGAGGAAGAGGGTACCGCCGTTGGCAGCTTCAAATTGACCTGCTTTGGCTTCGATAGCATCGGTAAATGCCCCTTTCTCAAATCCGAAGAGTTCACTCTCGATCAGGTTCTCCGGCAGGGCAGCCATGTTGATTGCGATAAAGGGCTTCTTTGAGCGTGGTGAGCTGTCGTGAATATAGCGTGCAAAAACCTCTTTGCCTACGCCGCTTTCGCCAAGCAGCAAGATAGAAGCGTCTGTTTTGGCTGCTTTATCGGTGACACTCAGCAATTTGTTCAGTGCCGGTGATTGAGCCAGAAAAGCACCTTGATTGCTTTTTGTTTTTGGACGGCTTTTCTTAACGGTTTTTTGAACTTTATCAGAGCGTTTGATGGCAGTGATGAGGGTTTCGATCTCAAACGGCTTGAGAAGGAAGTCTTTGACACCCAGCTGAATCGATTCGATGGCGCGGCTAAGCGTCGCATTGCCGGTCATAATGATCACTTCATATTTGCCATCGAGTGTTGTAACGAACTCAATCCCGTCCATTCCGGGCATATTGATGTCCGTGATGATAAGTTCGAAGCTCTCATCGAGTTTTTTAAGGGCATCTTTGGCATTCTTAAAACTGACGATCTCAAACTCCGGATAATCGCCCATAGCGATCTCCAGAGATTTGCGCATATTGATATCGTCTTCGACTATTGCGATTTTCACAAAAATACCTTTTGTGAAAAGGAAAGGGGAAAGAGGGAAGGGGAAAGAGGATTAATAGAGGTGTTTTTAATAATTATGTTACGTTTACCTCTTCCCACTTCCCACTTTCCTCTTCCCTGCGGCTTTTAGCCACTCAATTTAAGGCGGATATTTTAACTAAACCTTGATTAAAATCGACTGTAAAACAGTGTGGTGGCAGGGTGACGACCGTCTGTGCGCTGTTCACGCCATTGATGGTTTTTTCACTATGGCGGATGTGAAGTTTCTCTTTTTGCATTAATGCAAAAAAATCATCAAAACCTCTGAGAAGAATCTGATGAAGATTGGCAGAGTCCTGGGTGTCAAGTAAGATAGAGTGGCGAGGTGTGCCGCTGCATTTTTGCATGGCACGGCTGACAGTCAGGGTCTCATGAGTCAGGGTGGCGTCACTGACGACAGAGCGGTAGCTGATGATATACTCATCAGCATAGAGGATGTTAAAGGTGCTTAACGCGCAAACTGCGAGTGTGAAAGCACGATTTCCATTTCGATTTCGCACAGACCTTCTTTGAACGTCGTTTCAACTATGTTCGCTTGACGAACCATGGCATCGACAGAGGTACGGACCGTTGAACGTTTGACCATCATGTTTTTAATGATATCTTGACCTTCAACACGAACACCTTTCACTTTTTCGGCGATCAGACGGTAGGCGTCGGCGATGGCAGCACGTTTGGCCAGGGCATAGGCTTGAGCAGGTGATGAAGTGGTCATCGGCGCAACACCCTGTCCGACAACAGAGATGCGAACATCACTGTTGTGAGTCAGGACTTTCTCTTCAGCTTCGACATTCTCTTTTTCGCACTTCTCCTGTTGTGCATCGTTGCAGATGACGGTTATGGGTGCAGGTGCAGTGACAGTAGCTTGTTCTCCCTCTATTAACTGAGTTTCCTCAGCCATAAGGGATGTGCTGGCGAGCAGGGCTACCAGAAGCAGGGAGTATTTCATGAGTTATTCCTCGCAGTAATATATTGCAAGAGTTTAAGCAAGAACTATTCCAGTTCCAGCTCTTCATCACTTTCATTTTCATCTTGTTCTGTTTTTGGACAGCGTGAGATGCCGGCTACGTCATCACCTTTGACAATATAGACACCGCTGGTGTTACGTGATGATTTGGAGATGCTCTGCATGTCGACACGGATCATTTTACCCGCTTTGGTCAGGGCCATCAGATCCATCGACTCATCGACCATGACACAGCCGACAACGGTTGTACCGGTTTTAGCATTGAGTTTGATGGCGATGACACCGGAACCGGCACGGTTTGTCAGGCGATACTCTTCGGCAGTGGTACGTTTACCGATACCTTTTTCACAGACGGTAAGGATCTCCTGCTCATCATTTTTAATGACATTGGCATCGACGACACAGTCGCCATCTTTTTTGAATTTGATACCACGGACACCGCGGGTGGTACGTCCCTGTTCACGGGTTTTATTGATGTCAAATTTGATACATTGTGCAAATTTGGTGACAATAAAGAGGTACTTGGTCTCCTGGTTGGTAATATGGGCGGTGATAAGTGAATCATTATCATCCAGAACGATAGCGCGGACACCATTGCTTCGGATGTTGGAGAAGTCGCTGAGATTGGTACGCTTGACAATACCGTATTTGGTGAAGAATGCGAGTGATTTCTCTTCACTGAAGTCGGTTGTCGGGATGATCGACTGGATCTTCTCATCGGCCTGGAGATTGATAAGGTTGACGACCGCTTTACCTTTGGCCGTACGGGAGCCTTCCGGAATACGGTAGACCTTGAGCCAGTGAAGCTGACCGCGGTCGGTAACGAACATGAGGGTGTCATGGGTGTTGCAGGTATAGAACCGTTCGATGAAGTCATCTTCATAGGTGGTAACGGCTGTTTTGCCCTTACCGCCGCGACGCTGCTTCTCATAGGAAGCAAGCGGTACACGCTTGATGTAACCGCGGTGAGTGATGGTGACGACCATCGGCTCATTAGGGATCAGATCTTCGATGTCGATATCGTCGTAGTTGTCTTCGATCTCTGTGCGGCGCTCGTCGGTATAGGTCTCAAGAACTTCTGCAAACTCCTCTTTGATAATCCCTTTGAGAACCTCTTCACTTTTGAGGATCGATTCGAGGTATTCGATGAGCTCAAGGAGTTCACGAAGTTCGTTTTCGATCTTTTCACGTTCAAGTCCGGTCAGTTTCTGCAGACGCATATCGAGGATGGCCTGCGCCTGAATGGCCGAGAAATCAAACTCGCTGATCAAGCCATTTTTAGCGGACTCGGTATCTTGACTGGCACGGATAAGTTTGATGATGGCATCGATGTGGTCAAGTGCTTTTTTTAGACCTTCCAGGATATGGGCTTTGGCTTTGGCTTTTTCCAGATCAAAGATCGTACGCCGGATGATGACAGTCTTACGGTGATTGACGAAATGGTTAAGCATCTCGATCAATGTGAAGACACGTGGCTCCTGATTATAGATAGAGAGCATGATGATCCCGAAGGTCGTCTGCATGTTGGTTGATTTGTAGAGGTTGTTCAGCACGATCTCAAACATCGCATCACGCTTGAGCTCAACAACGACGCGGATACCTTCACGGTCTGACTCATCACGAATCTCTGAGATCCCTTCGACCTGCTTGTCTTTGACCAGGTTGGCGATACTTTCGATCAGACGGGATTTGTTAACCATATAAGGGAGCTCATCGATGACGATCACATCTTTGTTCCCCTTTTTCTCAATGTGTGTTTTGGCACGTACTTTGATGCGGCCACGGCCTGTCTCATACGCATCTATGATCCCTTTTTTACCGTAGATAGTACCTCCGGTTGGGAAATCCGGTGCTTTGATAAACTCCATCAGGTCGATCAGAGTCGCATCCGGATTATCCATAAAGTGGTTAAGTGCGAGCATCACTTCGCGCGGATTGTGCGGCGGGATATTGGTGGCCATACCGACAGCGATACCGGATGAACCATTGATAAGAAGGTTGGGAACACGCGTAGGAAGAACTTCGGGTTCCTGAGTCGTTCCGTCGTAGTTGTCGACCATATCGACCGTAGCTTTGTCGAGGTCTTTTAGCAGTTCGCCGGCATACTTTGTCATGCGGGCTTCGGTATAACGCATGGCAGCCGCGTTGTCGCCATCGATGGAACCGAAGTTACCCTGGCCGTCGACGAGCATCATACGCATCGAGAATGGCTGGGCCATACGAACCAGTGCGTCATAAACCGCTGTGTCTCCGTGCGGGTGATACTGACCGATAACGTCACCGACGATACGGGCTGATTTTTTATATTTTGCACCGGCTGAGAGATTGAGTTTGTCCATCGCGTAGAGGATACGGCGGTGAACCGGTTTGAGACCGTCACGTACATCCGGCAGTGCACGTCCGACGATAACACTCATGGAGTAGTCAAGGTAACTCCCTTTGAGTGAGTCTTCGATATTGATATTTTGAACTTCGCTGTTGTCTAAAAGATCGTTCATGTGTATAACGCCCTAATTTAAGATAATGGAATCGATAATAGCTTAATAACACTTAATAGTCGTTTTTTTATGCTCTTATTTAATGTACTGCAAATAGAAGTGAGTGAGATAGTAAAAGAAAAGATGAATTTATTCTCATCATATATTATGAAAGATAATAGAGTGATTGCAAAATAAAATGCTGATTGATTAAAAAATAATCAGTAAAATGATTATAAACAATCAAAAATCATTCTATACTTTGGTTATCAAGTATCCGAAATATCTTTTTGGATGGAAAAGTTAAAATCAAATATGACTTTTTTCTTGCCGATAGGCATAGCTTTAGTGACTGAATATTATTTGGACTTTGTTCAAATAATATGAGATTTTATAGGAGTATATAAATGAAAAAATGGTTTCTAGCCTTTTTGCTTTTGCCGACACTGGCACTGGCTGAAGATACATTGAGTGCAGGTGATACTGCATGGATGATGGTTTCAACGGCATTCGTACTGTTGATGACACCCGCAGGTCTGGCACTTTTCTATGGTGGCATGACGCGCAGTAAAAACATTCTCAATACCTATGCGATGGTTATGGGTGCGTTTGTTACAGCCTTTATTGTCTGGATCATCGCAGGCTACTCAATCGCATTTGGTACGGCAGAGAGTGCAGCAATGCAAAAAGTCATTGGTGGTTTCTCCCATGTTATGCTTAGCGGTATCAACTGGAATGATCTTAGCGGTTCGTATCCTACTTATGTGTTTATCGTATTTCAAGGTACATTCGCGGCTATTACAGTAGCGATCGCCAGCGGTTCTGTCATTGAGCGCATCAAGTTCTCTACATGGATCGTCTTTGTTGCAGTCTGGACACTTGTCGTCTATGCACCGATCACGCATATGGTTTGGGGCGGTGATGGTGCATTCTTGTTTGACGAAGGTGCTCTTGACTTTGCAGGTGGTACGGTTGTACACATGAATGGTGGTCTGGCAGGTCTTGTTCTTGCAATCTTGGTTGGTAAACGTGCTGGTTACCCTAAAACGGCTATGAAACCGGCCAGCATTATTCTTACGGCCCTTGGTGCGGTTCTATTATGGTTCGGCTGGTACGGATTTAACGGTGGTTCAGCGTTTGGTGCAAACGAGATTGCCGGTCTTGCTTACCTGACGACTACCATCGCTGCAGCTGTTGCAACATTGACATGGATGGCGGTCGAGACTATGGTCTACAAAAAACCGACACTCCTTGGTGCGGCTTCAGGTGCGATCGCCGGTCTGGTTGCAATTACACCGGCGGCAGGTTTTGTAGATGTGACAGGTGCTTTCCTGATCGGTATCATCGGTGCGCTCATCGCATTTTACGGTGTTACTATGCTTAAGAAAAAGCTGGGTTACGACGATAGCCTTGATGCATTCGGTATCCACTTCCTTGCCGGTCTCTGGGGTGCGATCGCGACAGGTATCTTTGCCCTTAATGATCAAGATCTTCTATGGGACGGTCCATTGAAAGAGAGCGGAGACAGAATGGGACAGATCATAGTTCAGTTTGAGTCAGTCATTGTTGTAGGTATCTTTACATTGATCGGTACGGTAGTGGTTTACTACATCGCTTCGGCACTTACAGGCGGCGGACGTGTTGATGAAGAGACAGAGTCGATGGGTCTGGATGAGTCGGTTCACGGTGAACGTGGATTTAACCTATAAAATCAGTATTAAATAAAGTGAGAGTATAATACGCTCACTTTATGAGATGTACCAATATCAGGAGATAAACAGATGAAAAAAATTGAAGCAGTTATTAAACCGTTTAAACTGGAAGATGTAAAAGATGCACTGGCTGAGATCGGGATCACCGGTATGACGGTCAGTGAAGTTAAAGGTTACGGCCGTCAAAAAGGGCATAGCGAGCTTTATCGCGGTGCCGAGTATGTGGTTGACTTCCTTCCGAAAGTCAAAATGGAGATGGTAGTCGATGAAGATCAGGTTGACCAGGTGGTTAACACGGTTGTCGAAGCAGCCCGTACCGGTAAGATCGGTGACGGTAAGATCTTTGTCAGTGATATCGATAAGATTATCCGTATCCGTACAGGTGAAACGGATTCAGAAGCGATATAAACTTTTCCCCATTAGGGAAAAGTCAATGTTTAATTGTTGATTTTAAATTCTTTTGCTTTTTATTGATTGATTAAAAAATAATCATTTTCTCTAATCTTTCCTAATTCTCTTTCGCTACAATACTTGAACTTTTATTAATGCTTGACTTTTTTTGTAATTAAGCATTTAAAATTAAAAATTTAGAATTTAATACGGAGTATTGCTTGGCAGACTTTTCCTACATTATAGACACGTTCTTTACACTTTTTACGATGACACTGATCATCTTTATGGTACCGGGCTTTGCCATGCTCGAAGCGGGACTTGTGCGAACTAAAAATGTCACTGCCGTATTGACAGTAAACACAATGATCTATGCCGTTGCCTCCATGGCCTTTTTGCTGGTTGGTTATACACTGGCATTTGGTTCATGGGAGAACAGCTCAATGAGTATATGGGCGGCCTTTATGTTTCAGATGGCTTTCGTCGGGAAGACTATCAATATTATGAGTGGCGGGGTGAGTGAGCGTGTACGTATGGTACCGTTGGCAGTTTTCGCTGTTGTTATGGGTGCGCTGATCTACCCGACCATCGTTAACATTTCATGGGGTGCGGATATGTTCGATGGTACGATGCTCGATATCAATATGTATGACCTTGCCGGTTCAACAGTTATCCACTCTACAGGTGGTTGGGCACTTCTGGCAGCGATCTTGATCATGGGACCGCGTAAGGGACGTTATCTGGGTAATAAGATCCGTGTTATCCCGGCATCCAACATCCCACTTGTTGTTTTGGGCGCTTTTTTGCTCTGGATCGGCTGGTTCGGTTTCAACGGAGGGTCGGTCGGTTCGATCGCTTCAAAAGAGAATGCCGATGCCGTAGCCTTGACTATTATGAATACCAACACAGCCGGACTTGCCGGAGCGATCATCGCCGGTCTCTTGATGTATATACGCTATAAACTGTTTGATATCACGATGATCCTCAATGGTGCCCTTGGCGGACTTGTCGCGATCACTGCCGGCCCGGATCTCTATGATATGTATACGCCGATCCTGATCGGTGCGATCGGCGGTACGCTGGTTGTCTTTGCGGTTCCGATGTTCGATAAGTTCAAACTCGATGACCCGGTCGGTGCCCTTTCCGTTCACCTGGTCAATGGTGTCTGGGGAACACTGGCCGTTGGTATCTTCGTCGCCGATATAAGCTTTATGGATCAGCTTAAAGGTGTGCTTGTTGTCTTCGGTATTGTCTTTCCGGCCTCATTGGTTGTACTGTTCAGCATTAACAAGCTCATCCGTTTCCGCGCCGAAGATGACGTACAGGTCGAGGGACTTGACGTTAACGAGTGCGGGGTTGAAGCCTATCCGGAATTCAAAAGAGCTATTTAGCTCTTTTGATAATTTTTAATGCTAAATTTTAAATTTTTAATTGCTGAGTGAAATAATTTGTTGAGTAAGTGGATTTTGTCAGTAAAATTGCCTTAGATGTAAAATGTGAGGTGATTATGAAAACTGATAATCAACTTTTAAATAAATCATTTGAATTTGCTATTCGTATAGTGAATGTATGTAAATACTTACAAGATAACAAAAAAGAGTATATTCTTTCAAAACAACTTCTTCGATCAGGTACGTCCATTGGAGCAAATGCAAATGAAGCTCAGGCTGCACAGAGTCGAAAAGATTTTATTGCCAAGCTTGCAATAGCTTCAAAAGAAGCCAGAGAAACAAAGTATTGGATTGATTTATTGATGACGACCGGCTATTTACCTTCAAATAATAAAAAGGTACATGCTTTACAAAATGAAAGTATTGAGCTGATTAAGCTTTTAACGTCTATTTTAAAAACCCTTCAAATTAAAAATTAAAAATTTAGCATTTAAAATTACCTTCCGTTTAACATTAATGAAACACTCTTCCTGTAAAATCTGATCCATGATCAGAACTAGCAGCTCATTTTTTCT
>JAYEMF010000054.1:0-3937 GCA_034717975.1 Campylobacterota bacterium | reverse complement strand
CACATAAACCCAAGTTCTTTTTCGGTATAAACACTTAGTATAATGATAATAGTGAGTATATTGTAATTTTCCTTGACAACGTTTTCAGTTTCACCGATTTTTTTTGGAAACATTTGTAGGCTAAAACGTTCAAAACAGAAAATAAAGCCTTCGACTAAAGTAAAAGACTTGACATTGATAGACTAAAGTATTATAATATTATTAGTTGAGTCATTAAGACTCAATAATATTAACTCCAAAAAGGACAACATTATGTATATGACAAAATACGATCCATTTAAAGATATGAGAGCGCTTCGCAGAAGTTTTAACAATATTAATAGTCTGTTTGATACGCTTGAAGAAGATAAAGAGTCTGCCATAACCTCGTTCGTCCCAACCGTCAATACCCGTGAAGGCGAATACGCCTATCATGTGGATGTAGATTTGCCGGGTGTTAAAAAAGAAGACATTAACATTGATGTCAAAGAGAATGTTTTGACTGTTTCCGGTGAACGTCACAGTAATGAAGAGACCAAAGAAGAAGGCTATTACAAAGTCGAAAGCAGTTTCGGAAAATTCCAACGCAGTTTCACGCTGCCGGAAAATACCGACATCGAAGATATCGAAGCATCAACTGCCGACGGTGTATTGGAAGTGATAATCCCGAAACTGAAAGTCGAGAAAAAAGAGACTAAAAAAATCGAAGTCAAATAATGACAATAGGAGCTAATCTCCTATTGTCATCAATGTTTTTTTAGAACAAAAGATATTTTTGCATTGATGCGGTATTTGATAATTTTATTACCATCTACCTTTGCCTCCATGTTTTCCACATAGATCGATTTAATATTTTTTATACTTTTTGAAGCCTCGTTTATTGCATTTTTAGCTGCATCATCCCAGCTTTTTTCTGATTCAGCAATTACTTCGATTACTTTTACAATTGACATTTCCAACTCCTTTGGGTATTTAAGTCTATTATACGTTTTTATGTATTATAAAATTATAAACTTTAGATTTGAAGATTTGGCACACTTGGATACAGGAAATAAGTATTATATCCCCGGAATTTATCTTTTCCAAACAAACCGTTCTCTAACAACAGAAAACAGCAGAAAAATATTTCACGGCAGCTCTTTACTGTCAATTCTTTTTCCTACTCCGAGACTGATAAAATGCTCCCGGTAAGCTTGTTGAAACAGATCCCTTGCCTTATCACCGGTGCAGTGGCAGGGACCCACATAGCGTACGCCAAATTTTTTCATATTCGAGATAATGGTGTCAACTTCGCTTCTGCTTTTGCCCATCATGTGGAATCCTCCCATAACAAGCAGCACTTCATCATCAAACATCTCTTTTGCTCTTTTTACGATATTGACGATACCGGGATGGGCGCATCCGGTTATAATAACCATTCCCTTTGGCGTGCAAATAATCAACGACTGCTCTTTTAATCCGGGACCCATTTCTCCGGTTGAGTACAGCCCGTTTAAAATCTCTGCCGATTCTTTTACCTCAATTATATGTGCACCATATTGTCTCGTGTGATCCTTGAAGCTTTCAGGAAATGATTCGGGTACATAAACCGTCACTTTATTGTTTTTTTGCAAGAAACTATACACCCCTCCGACATGATCGGAATGTGCATGGGAAAGTACAAGGATTTCTACTATTTCAGGATCGATGCCCAACTTCTCCATATTGTCAAGCAGGACACTTCCATCCGCACCCGTATCGAATAAAACGGTTTTTTCCATTCCCTCGATCAGGCACGAAAAACCCCATCCGGTTTCCAGTCCCTTTTTGTAGGGATTGTTGTCAAATACAACGGTGATGATCGGACTATCCATTTTCTCTCCCTTCTTTTCAGCATAACACTCTTCTGCTCCGAACCAAAGTACTACTAAAAACAATACAAAAGTAAAAACAGCTTTTTTACTATTATAGCAGCGCATTCAGGACTCCTCCGACCAGCAAGGTAGAAACAATCATTATAGCGGTGGCTTTAATCAGATCCCTAGGACCCAGCTCTTTGAATAAAACCACAAAAGTCGCAACACAGGGGAAATACATGGTCAGCACTACACTGGCCACAATAAGTTGCCCCATATCCAGCCCAAGCGGCAGCAGCATGCCCACAGCCACATCTTTTCGCAGAAAACCTACGATCAAAGAGGCGACCGCTTCCTTTGGAAGCCCCAATATGCCGACGATCACAGGAGCAGCCGCTTCGCTGATCCATTCAATAATTCCAAAAACATACAAAATATTTACAATAAGCACCCCGAGAAGTACAAAGGGGATCGCCTCGATCAAAAAACTCCGCATTCTCATCCACAGTTTCTTTGCCAGGCTTCCAAGATACGGGATCCGATAGGGAGGGATCTCCATGAACGTCTCAGGTGTTTCGCCTTTGAGCCCCTTGTTGAGTAAAAATCCAAGCGTAAGCCAAACGATAAAGAGAGTAACAAAATAGATTCCGAATCCCTTGATACCGTAGGGTCCCAACAAGGCAAATACCATGGCAGTTTGCGCCATGCAGGGTATAGCGATGGCCATCAGAGTCGCTGCAATAAAGCGCTGTTTTCTGGTTTCGAGAATCCTGGTGCTGAGAGCTCCGGGAACATTGCAGCCAAATCCCAGAAGCATCGGAATAATTGCCAGCCCGTGCATCCCAAGCCTATGCAAAACTGCATCGACCAGGGTGGCCAGCCTCGGCAGATAGCCGCTGTCCTCCAGAATACCAAGAACCAGGTAGAATGCAAACACATAGGGCAAAACCATGGCAAGCGGAACATACAGACCGGTCGTAAGCAGACCCATCGATTGTATATAATCGATCTTCCCTTCGATTAAGGTTCCGACCAATACATCATGGATGACACCGCTATGTCCGAGCATATCGCTCAAACCGGCTACTACGGGAAGATAGAACTCGAACAGAGGATCAAACAGGTAGGCAATAAGATTTTCGCCGACAGTGCGGACTAGCCAAAAAACAAGGGCCAAGATTGACAGCGTAATCGGGATACCCGTTAGCGGTTTAATGCTCATATCCTCAAGATTTTCCAGAAGCGTATGTTTTTTCAGGGTGACTTTTTGGACGTCTTTTATGATCTTTCCGATTGCACTCCATCGGCTGTCTTCATCATATATATTGGCATGTGCTTTGGCTTCAGGGAGTCTTGAGACAAGCTCTTTTATCCCCTCTCCCGTTACGGCAACCGCCGGTACAACCGGAACATCCAGATGACTTTCAAGTTCTTTTACATCGATATGAATACCCAAATGCCGGGTTTCATCCCAAAAATTAAGTATCACAATGACCGGAATATTTTGCTCCAGCAGCTGCAGTGTCAGATAAAGGTTTCGCTCCAGGTTGGTCGCATCCACCACATTGATGACGAGATCCCCCTCTTCAAGCATACTTACTGCGGCCTCTTCCGCTTTTGATGTCGGCTCTAACGTGTAGGTCCCAGGGACATCGATCACCTCTACCATTTGGTCATCGAGTTTCATTTTTCCTTTTTTGAGTTCGATCGTCGTACCGGGATAGTTGGAAATCATAACGTCCACGCCGGTCAGCCTTGAAAATATGGCCGATTTTCCGACGTTTGGGTTCCCCATAAGAAGTATTTTCATGTCCAGATATCCATCTGTTTTATTCGGCCCCCAATGGCTCTACGACTATTTTCTTGGCCATCTCCATGCCAATGGTTGCTTCGGTATTGTCAATTTCGATGACAACAGGACCGTGGAAGGGCTGTGCTGTTATCTTTCTGATGGTTTTCCCTACCCTTATGTTTAGTGAGGCAAGTTTTTTTCGAAACTCTTCTCCGCCTTCAAGCCGCTTTATGGTTATTTTTGTTCCTGATTTCAAGTCAAAGAGTGTTGATTCCATGCTTTCCTCTTAAGAGTTGGTACATATTGATTGTACTATAGTAAGTATAAGAAA
>JAYEMF010000053.1:0-3941 GCA_034717975.1 Campylobacterota bacterium | reverse complement strand
TGGTCTATAATTGAATGGAACTGTCACGGCCGATATCTCATCTACCATGTTTATTTGATGTTGTTCTGCGGTATTGTAGTTTATATAGATTTTACTTCTATTCTCGATCGCAAGCGAAATAAACAGTCCGCTATTCAGATTATCGAGCACGTAAGAAAATGAGATAATGCCTTTCTTTTGTGCAAAATCAACAACTTCTTTGTGGACATTTCTGCCACTACTGACAAGATATATGGCCGTCGCGTCCATATCGGTGCTGATGTCTTTGATGCTAACAGTTTTTACCTCTATATCAAGACCAGTCATCTTCTTGAAGGCTTTTGTCTTTATCAGTTCTTTCGTGTATCGTCCAAGTTCCTCATCGTCATGATGGGCAATAAGCAGAAGCACTTTATTGTCGACAAGCTTCTTTTCAATATCTGTATCGAGAAGAATAATTCTAGGAAAGACCTCCGCTTGAGCCTTAAGCAAGAAATCATCCACCTCTTTTCCAAGTAGCGCAGTAGTTAAGAAGACCGTCAGAAGGAGTTTTTTATACATTTAAAACTCCTTCTTTAATGTAAGGTAATAGCTTCTGCCTGGCTCCATGAAGTCATCTTCATAGGTGTAAAGCTTGGCCGGCAAATAGTACGTTCTATCAGTAATGTTTTTTATTGAAAGATTTGCTGTAATACCAGTGGAAGGCTCAGTATAATTGAGCGACAGGTCTACTGTTGAGTATGCGGGAAGATCGCTATTGCGCGGATCATAATCTGAGCGCTGCTTTGCCCCCACATAGCGATAGACACCTCCTGCGTCTAAATCAGAGGTGAGCTTATGGATATAGTAGCTTTTAAACAGATGATCTGCTGTCGAGTGAAGCTTATCCTGCTGAGTCGTACTGCCGTCAGTATAGGCATAGCTCGCGTACAGCAATCCATCGTCCCAAGGCTTGACGCGGCACTCCAACTCAAAACCGTATATTTTTGAATCGTATAGATTGTATACAACATCGCCGCCCTCTTCCTTATAGATACGGTCTTTGTTGCTTAGATAGTAAGCATTGGCTTGCAAATACTGATCATGAGCAAATTTATAAATGTATGCCAACTCATAGGCATCGACTGTCTCCGGCTTAAGGTCCTCGTTGCCAACAATAACAGTAGGAAGATTTTTATACAGTTCTTGCCATGAAGGATTTCGGTGAGATCTTGAATATATTGCCTTAAAGATGTGTTCTGGCGAATAGATATAAACCAAAGACGCTTTCGGATCGTATATAAGCTTGTCGTATTGAGAGTTTTTTTCTACATTAAGCGCAGCTATTAAGGAGAGAGAATCGGTGACGTCCAGCTTATCGCCGAACACCATAGAGCGGATTGTCCTTTTGGAACCGGGCACGACAGGCTGCATATATGGCATTAGGTCCATCATTCCGACGCCAGTGTCCCTGTTGGTGCCAATATAAGAAACGCTCTTCAGCTCTTCTTTTTGAATCTTATAGCCCATTTTTATACTATTGTTTTCTACGCCCGTATATTCAAACGCGCCGGATTGATAATACTTGTTGATCGCTCCCTCGGTTATCGAATAATAGCCATCAGGAAAAAGAACAGGGAGGGGGAATGTAAGCAGGCCAGGGAAAACAAAGCCTTCGGGAGCCGACAGCTCTTTGTGCACTAACTCCTCATAATGATACCCTGCATTGATGTTGAATGAATATTCTTCTGCCTCTGTCTTGTATCCAATTTCTATATTATGGTTCTTTTGAGAAGCTTTATTATCGTCATTGATTGGCGACAGCAGTGCGATGGAGCCGTAAGCGGGCGCAGACTCATAAAACTGCGCTCGGCCAAGTGCATAAAAACCATCGTAGGACACCTTTAATCCAAGGCCGCCTGTCTTGTTGGCCAATGATGCCTCGCCTTTTTGTGCGACGCCTGAATTATCAATAAACGGCGGAAAGTCATATGCGCCAGTGGCGGCTGCATCATACCCGGTATCCACCCTTTCATCGTCTGAGTGGAAGTGCATATCCAGGCTCAGAAATAAATCGCCTTTTTTGTGCGTGATCACCGCACCCGCATCATACGAATCAGAAGAACCTACTCGTCCGAAAGCTTTAGTGCTGGTTCCCCTTGTCGCGTATTCATTATCTTCTGCATATGTTATAACGCGAATAGTGCCGGAAAACGCACTGTCCACGGCTATATCGGCTCCCGGTCCGCGTATAACCTCAATTCTCTTTATTATTTCTATCGGCATCAGCAGATATTCGCCGAAACCGTCTTGTAGAGTATTGTTTATTTTAATATTATCAACAAAAAGCGATATTTGGCCATGCGCATAGGGGTTGGATCCCCGGAGTATTATGTCTCGCCCATTGATGTTGTTCGTTCTGACATCAATACCGGCAACAAGAGTAAGCGCCTCCTCAAGAGTCTTTACTCCAAGAAGCTCCAGTTCTGCGCTCTTTTGGATAGAAATGATATACGGTTGGTAGGACTCATTCTCGTTTGTTTCTGTGGCGACTTTATCAATATGCTCTATGCTTTTGGTGATGCTATTAAGAAGCGGCGCGGATGCGTATTCGTTCGCAATAAGGTGAGAGGCGGCAACGCTGACAAGTAGGCCAACTAATCTTTTACTGATTATCATGCAGCTGCAAATCTCCCGATGTCGTAATAAACGAGCAATTGGCAGATCGTGATTGATCGCCTCTTTATTGTTTTAGCGGTATTATGGCGAAAAAATGCAAAAACGTTATCACATTTGAAGGAAAATTATTGCCAGATTACGCAACACTGGACATTATCGCTGATGCATATAACCCGATTTTGTTACTTTTAACACTGTATGCTACTGCCGCATCGATCTGCATGAAGCAATGGCGACTGGCAGGCACCAAGGTACTGCTGATTCTGATCGGTGCCATTATTGCTTACGGCTGGATGTTGGTGGATTCCCATTATGGCATCTGGCCGTCGATGGGGATGGATTACAGCACGCACACCGCAACTGCCTCAGTGATGGCGATCTTTCTTTTTTTCTTCCTAAAAAAAATCCGCGCCGCTGTTGTGGTTTCTCTTATTCTTTACATATATCTAATGCTGTACCAGGAATATCACACGCTCGGAGACATTGCCTCCACGGGGCTTTTCGTTTGTTTCCAATACGTCCCCGCTTTGCTGATCAGCACCTTCCATTTCAACAAAAAGAAACTCGATTAATCTTTTTTGTTGAAGACCTTTGATTTCGTAGCGTCTTTTTTTGGCTGATTTTCACTATTGTCTTCTTTTTTCTTCTCGCCCGGTTCTTTTTCATTACCACCTACTGTTATTGCGTCGATCTGCTCTAGTATGGTTGCAAGTTCGGAGGATCTAACTTCTTGTGCCAGTATATTTTTAAAATCATTCCGCGCAGCAGCTTCGCTTAAAGCCCTCGACACGATATTGGAAAGGTTTTTAACATTATTGCCTTTGAGCACCTCAACAACGTCTGCCCCCGCGCCTTTAAATATAATCGTCTTTCTCAAATCCATAATATCCCTTTAGTGGTACACTGTTATCCTGATATTGTAACAACAAGCTACTTATTTACAAAGAAAAGCAGGAGAACATGAAAGAAGTAGTTTATTAATAGTACGATAGTAGCCCATTTGGTGACTATGATGAGGTGCGGAACATTTGTTCCTACCTATTCTCTCCCCATTTTCTCTTGCGCAATATCCGTATCAGCTCAAGCACAATAAGGCCGACTACAAGAAACAGTGTCCCGTATCCTAACACTTCGATATACATACTCTTTCCTTCTCCGTTTTTACGTTTTGCTTAGGATGTCGTGGATAGCGCTATAGTGCTTTTCCACCTCCATATAATCCGCATCGCCGAGACTTTTAAGCTTTGCAACAGAGATATCTTTTTTTATGGCATCGGCCAGGGTTGCGTACTTGTCCTCCCTGC
>JAYEMF010000052.1:0-4008 GCA_034717975.1 Campylobacterota bacterium | reverse complement strand
CAAACAGCACCCTGTTACACTCCTCGCTTCCAATGTCCATGAACAGCAGTTGAAAACAGATTTTCAGGCTATGGGCTTTGAACATATTGGCGGTGCCTTTTTCACCCAGAACCAGACAGAAGAGAGAGAGGAGATCGAGGCAGATTATCTGAAAGTGCTGGAACTTTTAAATATCCTGGAGCAGAGTGATTCCATCGATGAGATTGCCTCAAGTTTTGCCACACACCCAGAGATCACCCTGCAACTACTGCAGTTTCTCAATTCACCGGCATTTGGTCTGACCCGCAGCGTCAAATCGATCCGGCACGCGCTTCTGCTTATCGGTCGTAAAGACCTTAGACAGTGGCTTCTCATTATGGCTTTCAGCCGTTCAGCCAGTGACAATGAGAGTGAATCACCGCTGCTTTACACGGCACAGGTGCGTGTGGCACTTATGCAGTACCTTGTCGAAAACCTGAAAGATCTTCCAGAATCTGTCAAAAATGAAGCCTCTTTCGTTGCCGTTCTTTCACTTTTGCAGCCGCTCATCGGTATTTCACATCAAAAACTCTTTGAAACTATTGCCGTAGATGCGAGCATAGAGCAGGCTGTTACCAAATATGAAGGTATTTTGGGAACACTTTTAGAACTGTGCATTGCTTCGGAACACTATAATAAAGCACTGGCTTATATTCTCCTGCAAAAGATCGGCATGGATCCATCACTTTTTGAAAAAGCGACACTAAATGGTTATAAACGATAAGAATACTTTCTTTTTTGCCCGTCAACCCATTCTAAATCGTGAAGGCCGGATCAGTGCCTATGAACTGCTTTATCGTGGCAGTATCCTCAATGCTGCGACAAACCTGCCAAAAAATGCAACTCAGCAGGTAGTTACCAACGCATTGAACCTGACAGGACTTGGCAATCTTATTGAGAAAGGGACTAAAGCTTACATCAATATTGATGAGCAGATGCTCTTTTCAGATATTTTACCAACCATTCCCAAAGCAGACTTTATTTTTGAGTTGCTCGAAACAGTTGAATTCACCGACGCCGTCATTGAACAGGTCAAAACACTTTATGAAGATGGGTACACATTTGCTCTTGATGACGTGGTCTGTTCAAAAGCTATTATCAGCACGCTTATGCCTGTTCTTCCCTATGTTGAGATCATTAAGCTGGAGTCAGGCCAGGAGGTTCATGGTCTTAAACCTTTTATTGCCCTCTTTAAAAAGATGAAGCTGACTGTCCTCGCAGAAAAAGTGGAAACCAAAGATGAGTATATGGCCTTTCATGAACTGGGATGTGATCTTTTTCAAGGTTACTTTTTTGCCCGTCCAACCCTCATCTCCGGCAATAAAGTCAATACCAAAGCAGCCCTTGTCTTTCACGCCATCACCCTTGTCGGCCAGGACAAGATCGAAGAGACACTCGATCTCTTTGCACAAGACGCTGCACTGACACTTCAACTTCTCCGCTACATCAACTCTGCCGCTTTCAGTTTCCGAAGCGATATCAAATCAACACGTCAGGCCATCACCCTTTTAGGAGCCAACCAATTAAAGCAGTGGCTGACATTGATGAGTTATGCCATGGGAAGTGAAGAGGGCATCCACTCACCACTGCTCAAACTGGCTCAGGAACGTGCTAACATGATGACGCTTATCAGTGAGACCTGCATCGGTGAACAAGCTAAAGAACAAGCCGGATTTATCGGAATGATCTCACTGATTGACGCACTCTTTCAACGTCCTTTGAATGAGCTTCTTGATGAGCTGCACATAGACACAGCCATCAGTGATATTTTACTGCGTACGAGTGAATGTGAAATTGGGAAGATCTATCAACTCGTTTTAGTAATTGAATCATTCGACAACAACGAAATCAACCGTATACTTGAGCAACTTGGACTTGACTTTGTCACTTTTGCAGGATTACTCGAAGAGAGCTACCGCCGCTCAGAAGCATTTATGGAAACAATGAGTGTTTAATAGAGATGCCATTCAACGCCATTGACTTAAGATGCCGTAGGAGTAAATCGCCCTGTACTATACTCATCCGGTGCTAACCAATGGCATAGAACAGACGTGCTTCGGCAGCAACTCCTTGCACTGAGGGGTGTTTTCTAAACACAGAGGACCTGACCGCTGACAACTTTGATTTTGCCCTCTAATTCATACTCAAACAGCGCATCACCAAATCTTGTCACCGCTGCTTCATAAGTCGGCCCATCTGCACAAAACTGCAAAATCGGGTCATCCGTTTGACGATGTTTCGTCATGGCCCATCGCTGCACAAAACGATCAATATCATAAATCGCTTCCGCCTCTGCATCTGCCAGCAGAGCATTGGTCCCAAGACTCTCGTCCAGACGCTGCGGAAGGACATAGATGGGCTTACCCATCTTCTGGGCAAATGCAACGCTGCGCAGGCTTCCGCTTCCAAGATCAGCTTGAGCAACGATCAGTACATCACCCAGTGCCGCTACGATCTCATTACGTACAACAAAGCTCCACTGTGTCGCTTTGAAACCGGGTTCAAAGGGACTGATACACAATCCATTGGTTTCAATCGCTTCAATCATTGGCCGGTTGATGGCCGGGTATCGGATATCGAGCCCGTTTCCCATCACCGCTATGGTATTGTCTGCACCGGCTCCCTGATGGGCGATGGAATCGACACCCATCGCAGCACCACTGACGATACAAACCCCCTGTTGAGAAAGTTTTTGGGCAAGGTCAAACGTAAATTGCCGGGTATAGGGTGTCGGTTTTCGCGTTCCGACAATGGAAACTTTCACCCGGGAGAGCAGTTTAGGGTTACCTATATACGATAGCGTGTCGGGATACTTTCGCATCGCTTCGAGTTCAGCGACATGCCCCTCTAATTCCCCGATCATTGACTCACAGCTCGTCTACACGAACAAGTTTGACCCTGCTGAGGACATCCTTGGACTCTGCGATAGCTTGAAGCGTTTTTTTATGCGGATGGCCGATGGCAATGGCCGAGCCATGCTTATTGGCGATGGCAACAGCCCGCTTGATCTGTCTTTTGATCTCTTTTACCTCAGGATCATGATCGAGAAAAACATCTCTGGCTACATATGGCATACCAAAATTTTTCATCACAAGCGGAACCTTTGTAGCGGCTGTTGTACGGCTGTCTATAAACCCTATATTCTCCTTCCGAAGCGCAAAAATCAGACGGTTCATAGCGATCTCGTTAGAGGTGAAGGTACTGCCTGTATGATTGTTGATGTATTTTACGTGAGGAAACTGCTGCTTGATCTCACGAATACGCTGCAAAATCTCCCGTTGGGAAGCGGCAACATAGAGAGTAGAAGGTTCCGATGCTGAGAAATTTTTAGCCTCCAGCGGCAGATGGACCATATAAAAAGGCTCTTTTGCTGCCAGTTTTGCGGAATCCGGATGGTTTTTACTTGGTGGCAGAAATGACATGGTCATAGGTATATTGAGTGCCTTGATCAGCTTGACATCCCGGGAGAATGAAACATCATCAATAATAATCGCCAGTTTAGGAAGCTCCGTTGTCAACTTACTGGGACGTTTTGGACCTTTAGGAGGAAGAGCCTTGTATTCATGAGTAGCTAATTTTGCCTCTTTCTTCTTATCATGTTTTAAGACAGTATGAAGCTTTTTCTTCAGTTCGGGTGTTGAGATGACAGCCTTTTTACGTGTAGCCTCCTGAAGCTTCAAAATCATTTTTTTCGTGGCTGCCCGCTCTTTGGCATGGTGTGCCGTTACTTCACGCTTTCCATCACTGTAACCAAAATAGTATCCGGCTCCGGTTGCTGCGATCAAAAGAACCAAAACAATCACAATATACGAAATTATAGTGACGAGCTGTGACTGGTCTGCACCATGTTTTCGACTGCTTTTGCGTTTACTCATTGCCTATCCCAATTAAAAGTTTATAATCATAGCAGATTTCGTTTCCAGCTCACTTAACTGTGACAGACTGCCATAAACAAACATTCGTCTGAAAAAGCTCTCTGTTCTATATTTA
>JAYEMF010000051.1:0-4050 GCA_034717975.1 Campylobacterota bacterium | reverse complement strand
ATGACTTTGGTATAGCAGGTTTGGAGGGCTTTGGCATAGAGTACGGCTATGGTGACTTTGACGGAGATAATCAGCATTTAGCCCCAGGTGAAAAAGACCATGAAGTAACTGAACATGATATCATCATGGCCTATGCCCCAAGTGAAACATGGGATGCTGAACTGATCTACTGCAATTTTAAAGATGAAAATAGAAACATTGATGGCGGAAATGATGCCGGTTTTGAGCGGGTAGTTGTTCGTGCCAACTATAACTTCTGATTAAAATTGGAGTGCCCGGTTCTTAAGGTACTCCGTTTCAGTGACTTCCTGCTCTTAAACTCTACCGATAAGGTCCTGTTTATCAGCCGCGACAGTGATATAGCGGTTGAGATCATCTGTATCAGTCACTTCAAAAATAGATCCGACTTCAAGCAACTCCCTGAAGAGTAATCAGAATGAAGATTGATGCCAAAAACTGTATGCATTTTCTTCCTGTACGCTATGAAATGAGTAATAATATTTGAAAGTATAAAGAAGAAGTGTTAATTGACTCCGGAGAAGATCCGGAGTTTGATACTCTATTCGGTGATATCTAAAGTCATACCGCTGGTTTGTACAGCATGGTCAACGATCATACGCAGATCGGCAAAAACCACATCAGCAAGTGTGCTGTATTCGATGACATCAGCTTTGTCGATCGTACCATCGGCCAAGGCGTTTGCAACTGCCCCTTCAAACATGGTTCCAAACATAAAGTTCGGGTTTAGGAAACTGATGGCGAGAACCGGACCTGTTCCGGTTGCGGCGTCATAACCGGCAGCTGTCTCATCTACATAAACAGTAAATTCACATGGTAGAGCAGTGATGTATTCACTGCCAAGTGCTGTAGCTTTCTTGGCATATTTAGGTGAACATGCTTCGACCACTTTGACATTTGGGATTGCAATTGGTTCTGGTCGGCCTGAACGCCATGCAGAGTTTGCAGAAAGTCCGGGAACGTTCGTGTCAGCAGTAGCAGCATCGGTACCTAGCACTGTAATAATATCTTCCGCAAGGGTCTTGGCATCAGTTAGACTATAAGAACCAGCCCCAGTATATTTGTAAACAATATATGGATTTTTGTATGCAATAGTATTGTCGATATCGCTTTGAGTGAATGACGGTCCCATTGCCAGAGTTGACTCTGTATAAGTAACTGCAGTTGCAGCTGAAACACCGTTGTCATCTTCAAGACCGGCTTTTATCATGGTGCGAAGTTCACTTTTTACAGCCGAAGCCAACACTGCAAATGCAGCTCTCTCTTCATCGGTAGCTGTGTCTGCTGTATCTGTGAAGAAAATATTGAAGATTGCTTCAGCATCAAGCATATCTACATAGACATTGGTTCCGTCACTGTGAACAGAGACTTCACAAGGTAGTGCTGAACCATGAAATTTACCTGTCGCAATTGCCTCCGTTGCATAAGCTTTATTACAGAACTCTATAACACGGCTTTTGTTTGTGCCTACCGGAATAGGTAAAAGGTCTGACGTTTCATAAGTCTCTGCTGGTGTCGCACCTGTATTTGCCCCTGCAATGACCCAGTTTGTAGGCAGGCCAAGCTCTGTGGCTTCATTGGTATAGACTACATATTGAGCAATTTTCTCTGCAATGGGAAGAACGTCATCCCATGTTCCCTCAATAACCGCCACACGCTGATAAGGTGAAACAGTTGATTCTGCTGCTGAAGACTCATTGGCTGGTACTGAAGAGTCACCGTCGCTTCCACAACCCGTGAAACCAACTGCCATCAGTGCACTAAGTGCTAAAGATCCTAAAAGTTTTGTATGCATTTTCATATAATGCCTCCCCTGTCTGTAAAAAGTTAGGGGCAGTTTAGGTGATTAATATGAAAAAATCATGAAAAAGGTATAAGAAATTATAAACTTGCTCCAGTGGAGTCTGTATTGTTGCCATTAAAAGTAATTATAGTATGAAAATGGTTTCCCTCTTCAAACGTCTCATAGCTGTAGCCCAGTTTGTCGGCCAGACGGTTGATCATTTTTGAGCCGATAAAGGAGCTGAAAAGTGTCTCATCGCTTTTGCCGCCGATCTCGTTGACGATGCGAATCTCTCTCTTCTCAGGATCGACATAGTTGTTGATGAGAGAACCGTTTTTGGTGTGCATGAAGATATTTTCAAAGATCGCCTGCATCACTTTCTCGATCGCCTCTTTATGGACCGTGAGACTAAAGTCCTGCTCCAGGTCAGAGTGCATGCTGATCCCTTTCTTCTCGAGTATCGGCTCAAATGCGCTGCGCATCATGCCGCACTGCTCCTGCACGCTGATGGTCTCTCTGTTTTTCTGCATATCCCATTCGATCTCCTTGAGGAAGAGCAGCTCTTTGAGTTTATTACTGATGGTATTAATATCCTCCAGACTCTCTGTGATAAAAGTCGCTTTGTCATACTCACCGTTCTGTCTAAAAAGTGATAGCCGTGCTTTGAGGATGGCGATGGGTGACTTGATCTCATGGGCTGCCTCTCTGAAGACAGCCTGTTTGTTCTTACAGAGATTCTGGTTCTTGTCCATCAGGTTTAAGATGGCGGATTTCAGGTTGTTGACTTCGTAGCTTCCGCTGCAAAGCGGCAGGGCGTTTTGTCTCTCTGTTGAGCTGTCACAGAACTCCACCAGACATTTGAGTGGTTTGAAAAGCTGGGAGAGGACGGCATTGAAGATGACAATGAAGAGCAGCAGTACCCCGCCGAATGCCATGAGAAGTTTCAAGGAGAGCTCCATGCTCTTTTGATTGACCGCCTCAAGAGATGAAGAGATAAGAAGGTGGCGTCCGTCGTCAAGAGGCTTAATGACTTCAATGCCGGATGAGAGTGCGGGAGGTGTGTCGACGTAGGAGAACTCCAGGTTGTCAAAGAGCATGACAAACGGGGAGTGATGATACTCTTCCAGAAAATGAAAAGCATTTTTAAGCTCATCGGCAGGCTGGGTGTAGAGCCCATGATTCATGATATCTTCTGCCATCACGATGAGGGAGTTGTGAAGATTGCTCTTCAGCTCCTTACGATAGTCGTTGACGACATAGCTGCCCAGTGCGATAAAAGTCACGAGCGAGGTAAAAATGAAAAAGGAGAGAATGGAGAACTGAAGGGAGCGTGATTTATTCAATGATATAGCCTCGTGTCTTAATGGTTTTGATCAATGGAATCGGAAGTTTTTTACGGACATTGCCAAGGGTGACGTCGATGGTATTGGAGGAGATGTTCTGCGGGTTGAGGTAGAGCGCATCGAGCAGTTCCTCTTTTGAGACGATTTTGCCGCGTTTTTGAAGCAGATAGAAAAAGAGCTCAGACTCTTTTTTACTCAGAGCCACTTCGCTGCCCTCATAATGAACGGTTCTGTCCAGTGTATCGCAGACAAGGTTCTCAATGGTAACCGATGGCAGACTCTGATGACGCCTCGCAAGGGCATAGATGCGTGCGAGCAGTTCATCATTGTCGAAAGGTTTGTCAAGATAGTCATCGGCACCGAGGTTGAGTCCGGCAATTTTATCGGCGATAGTATCGTATGCGCTTATGACGATGACACCGGTTGTCGGGTCTTTCATCTTAATCTTTTTGATCAAATTCATACCAATATCTTTATCATTGATATTCCGATCGAGTAAAATGACATCGTAACTGAATTGATCTATGTAATCATTCGCCTCATCATATTCCAAGACAGGATCTACCCTGAAATATTGTGAAAGGTAGGCTGCCACAAGCTTTGAAAGCGCTTTATTGTCTTCAAGTAATAGTATTCGCATAAGAATATATTATCTTATAATCGTTAAGGATGTGATAAAGAGATTATTTTTGACAAAAGAGTGGAAAATTAACCGGCTTTTAATTTGATATCTATTATCATTATAAAAATAAAATCAATAATTTAATTATGGAAATAAAATGAAATTACTTACAGAGTGTTCGAAAGGGAGTAAGGTGGTTGTTTCCAAACTTCATGCCAGTGGAGCGTTGAAACAGCGTCTTATCTCGTTGGGTATTATGAAGCATGCGGAGATCTCTGTATTGG
>JAYEMF010000050.1:0-18409 GCA_034717975.1 Campylobacterota bacterium | reverse complement strand
ATGTCAAGGTAGTGCTCTACCAACTGAGCTACGCGATCACTTGTAGTTAGAAGGCTGAAAGTATACCTTCTGTACTTTTAGTTTTTCTTTAATCTGTCGTTTTTTCTCTGCAAAGGTCCGGTTTGAAGTTCAGAATCAGCAGCCAGACGACGGCGAGATCGATCATTACATCGGCAAAATTGAAGATGGCAAAGTTGAATCCGCAGTGCCAGTAGACATAATCCACCACCCCGCCATGAATAAAACGGTCATAGACATTGGAAAGACCTGCACCGATCAAGATCCCGGCCGGAATAGAGTAGCAGCTTTTTTTCAAGTAGACAATGTAGCCCAGCACACCACTGATGAGTACCAGCTGCAGCCATTTTAGCCACTCCTCCAGAAAAGCAAACATCGAAAAAGCGACCCCTTTGTTGAAGACAAGGGTCATATTGATGCAGGCTGTTTCATAAATGGTCAGGACCTGTCCATAGAGTGACTCCTGGTCAGTTGAGTAGAGCTCCATTGCTTTAAGCATCATGAACTCTTTGATTCCCTGATCGATGATGAAGATCCCGATAAGTGAAAGGAGAAGGGCTAAAAGGAGTTTAGCCATTGAGGGCATTTTGAAAAAACTCCACCAGCTTATCCATCGCTTTGTTCATGCTTTTTGCGTCTTTTGACTCTAAAAGAATACGCAGTTTGTTCTCTGTTCCGGAATAGCGGATGAGATGGCGGATATGTGCCTTGTCAAGCACCTTCAGTTCATCCTGAAGCCCTTCGATTGCATCAAGCGGTTTTTTCTCTTTTATCTTAATATTGATCAGTTTTTGCGGATAGAGCGGGAATGGTCGAAGCAGTTTGCTTGCTTTCTCTTTTTTGGTGAGTATCAGTGCCAGAGTCTGAAGTGCCGTTACCAGACCGTCACCCGTCTTGGCAAAATCCTGCATAATCACGTGGCCGCTCTGCTCACCGCCGAAATTGATCCCTTTTTCTTTCATGATCTCAAGGACATACTTGTCCCCGACATTTGAACGGTAGAGTTTCAGCCCTTTTTTTTGCATAAAATCTTCAAGGCCCTGATTGCTCATGACGGTGGCAACAATACCATCGCCTTTGAGTTGTTTGGTCTCATGCAGGTAGATCCCCAGTGCGCCTATCAGCTGATCGCCGTCGATAACCTCACCCTGCTCATCGATGACCACAAGCCTGTCTGCATCGCCATCCAGCGCCAGGCCGATATCGGCGCGATACTCCCTGACAGCAGATTTTACACCTTTGGCGTGGAGCGCACCGCAATCCTCGTTGATATTGGAGCCGTTTGGTTTGTCGTTCAAGACAATGACTTCGGCCCCAAGCTCTTCAAGAACTGTCGGTCCGACTCTGTAGCCCGCCCCGTTGGCAGTATCCAAAACGATGCGAACCCCCTGCAGATTCAGGTCTGTTGGAAATGAGTTCTTCAGTTGGACAATATAGCGCCCGATAACATCATCGATACGTTTGGCAGAACCGATATTTTTGCCGGTCGCATGTTCGTCCGTAATTACTCCCGAATGGTTGTGTACAATAGCCTCGATCTCTGCTTCAGCCTCTTCGGAGAGTTTGTCACCATGTGCATCGAAAAACTTTATCCCATTGTCTCCGTAGGCATTGTGGCTTGCCGAGATCATAATACCGGCATCACAACGCATATTTTCTGTTAAAAAAGCAATCGCCGGTGTCGGCATCGGACCGATCTGAATAACATTGTATCCCACCGCAGTGAGGCCGCTGACAATGGCTGTTTCAATCATGTATCCGCTTTGCCTTGTATCTTTACCGACAAGAATTTTTTTGGTCTTCGCACTTTTTTTAAAATAGACCCCGGCCGCCATCGCAATACGCATCGCCAGCTCTGCATGCAAAAATGTTCCGGCTTCTCCACGTACACCATCTGTCCCAAATAATTTCATATTTACTCCATTACCAGCTTGTTTATTTGTATAATTATTAAGTATTACTTAAATTTAAGATTATTTCAGGTAGCATTCTATCCTAAAAAAATTATGATAAGGATAAACGCAATGGCAAACCATAAGTCATCGGTCAAACGTATTCGTCAGACTGAAACACGTACTGAGCGTAATCGATTTTACCGTACCCGTTTGAAAAACATTGTTAAAGCTGTTCGTTCTGCTATTGATGCAGGCAACAAAGAAGAGGCTGCTGAAGCACTTAAAGTGGCTAACCAACAGATCCATAAATTTGTTAGCAAAGGTATCTTGAAAAAAGAGACTGCTGCACGTAAAGTAAGCCGTCTGCACCAAGCTGTTAACGCTATCTAATTATAGGTAGATACATTTATGCTTGCCGATAAACTAACTCCTTTTATCGCGCGCTACAATGAACTGAGCGAGATGCTCAGCTCCCCCGAAATCGTTTCTGACATTGCAAAGATGACAGAACTCTCCAAAGAACAGTCTTCTATTTTAACTATCGTCGAAAAAGCGAATGAGTATAAAACCCTTTTGGCTGATATCGAAGATAATAAAGCGATGTTGAGTGATCCAGAAC
Organism: Campylobacterota bacterium; assembly: GCA_034717975.1. Taxonomy (GTDB): domain Bacteria; phylum Campylobacterota; class Campylobacteria; order Campylobacterales; family Sulfurimonadaceae; genus BB26. Next base: position 15,877 of record JAYEMF010000050.1, on the reverse strand, counting down.
TTGGTGAACTGGCCAAAGAGGAACTTAAAGAGCTCGAGCCGCAAGTGGTGCCTTTGGAAGATGAGATCAAGATTTTGATGGTACCGAAAGATCCGAATGATGATCGAAATACGATCATTGAGTTGCGGGCCGGTGCAGGCGGGGATGAAGCGGCGATCTTTGTAGGTGATCTTTTTGGTGCCTATACCCGTTATGCAGAAGTGCGTGGCTGGAAGATCGAACTTATGAGCACCAGTCCATCTGAATCGGGTGGATATAAAGAGGTGATCGCCCTGATTAAAGGTGACCATGTCTACAGCCGTATGAAGTATGAAGGCGGTACCCACCGAGTCCAGCGTGTGCCTGCTACCGAGTCTCAGGGACGTGTTCATACTTCGGCTATTACGGTTGCTATCATGGCTGAGGTTGATGATGTAGAAATCGATATCGATGCTAATGATCTTAAGATAGATGTTATGCGCTCATCCGGATGTGGGGGGCAGTCGGTCAATACAACAGATTCGGCCGTTCGTATTACACACCTTCCATCGGGCATCGTTGTCACCAATCAGGATCAAAAATCGCAGCACAAGAATAAAGAGAAAGCGATGAAGGTTCTCAAAGCTCGCCTCTATGACCTTGAGATGCAAGAAGCAATGGAAAAAGAGGGTGCAGCAAGAAGTGAACAGGTGGGAACCGGTGACCGAAGCGGTCGTATCCGTACCTACAACTACCCGCAAAACCGTATCTCTGACCACCGGATCAATTTGACACTTTACCGTCTAAATGAGATTATGGGCGGTGGATTGTTTGATGAAGTGATCGATATGCTGATCGCGGATGCACAGGTCAAAAGCCTCGATGCAGCTGGTTTAAGCTGATCTCTTTTTATTTTAACGCCAAATAGGCAAAGCACCCACGAGGGCATAACCCATTTAGCTGCGTTAACCGCTCTGATAGTTCTACTCTAAAGAATGGTACTGGAAATCACTAAATGATTTCTAGTAAAAGCCAGCCTCTCGCGAGTCAGATAACTTCTTACAAACAACTAATAAACACGGAGGATGATCGCTCCGTTTTCAAATCCTACTTTATAGTTATACTGTCCATCAAGCTCAATAACAGCACGGTAATAGCCATTATGGTTCCCCAGACGAATAGTTTTGTAAGGGGCCTGTTTTAAGGTTTTTGATTTTGACCGGAAGTCAGTTTCACGTTCAAAGTCCATGACAATGCGATGCGGTTTTATCATCATAAAGTGCCGTAGAAGCTTGTCGTTTGTTGTGATTTTCATTGATTTACCGGATTGAAAGAATTTGATCTCTTTGAAATTAGCAACAGTGATGAAGTTTTTATTGGTGTAAGGCTTTGTTTTTTGCTTTGGAGTATTGTCGGAACCATAGGACTGTGACACAAAAACCGGAAGATGCCAGTCGACGCTATGTTCAAGTGAGATCGTGCGTGTATCGATGGAACCATCCAGGTTCTGATAGCGTACGGTCACCTCTTTTAGAATACGGGCACTGTCCGGCAGGGTGATGGCAGCACGTTTGAGTGGATCAAAGCTTTTAGGTTTATTGGTTGTGACAGAAAGGTCTTTCATCCCTTCCGCCGGGAAAAAAGGGTTTTCCCGTGCCTGGGAGAGTGTTAAGAGCAGCGTTAAAAGTAGAAAGTTTTTAAACAAACATAACCCTTAAAAAAATATTGCAATATTATAGCTAATTATCGGATTGAAGTTCTTTGAGTTCGAAATACTCTTTTTGCAAGCCGGCATTTTCCTCTTTTAAGCGATAGATCTCATCTTTGAGGTAGTTCTCGTACTCTTCAAGGTTCAGTAAGACGTCCAGAGAGTTGTCGCCAAAAAGTAAAATACCGATATAGATACCGAGTGCAAGTACCAAGAAGAGGGCGAAGAGAAGCTTACCCCAGCTAAGACCGAGGTAGCGTTCCGGAAGTGTCTGGCTACTCTCTATCTCTTCAAAAAGCTCATCTTGCATGGGTGAGTGTTATGGTATTAAAAAAGATCGGCACCCAGGTATTCGCCGTAGATGACCTCTTCTTCAATTTCAAGCAGGCGGTTGTACTTGGCTGTACGCTCACCGCGTGCTGTTGAACCGGTTTTGATCTCACCACAGTTCAGAGCGACAGCGAAGTCAGCGATAAAAGCATCTTCGCTCTCACCCGAACGGTGACTCATAACACATTTGTAGCCGTTACGCTGTGCCAGTCGAACGGTCAGCATTGTCTCAGAGACAGAACCTATCTGGTTTGGCTTGATCAAAATAGAGTTGGCAATATCTTTTTCGATACCTTCGGCAAGAATGTTGGCATTGGTCACAAAAAGGTCGTCACCGACAAGCTGTACTTTATCGGCGAGTTTTTCAGTCATTAGTTTCCAGCCATCCCAGTCATCTTCGCTTAAGCCGTCTTCAATAGAGACAATAGGGTATTTTTCGCATAGATCAACATAATAATCCACAAACTCGGCAGCAGAAACTGTTCGGTTTTCAGAGTCCAAACGATAGCCACCATCAACTACCAGTTCACTTGCCGCTACATCCAGGGCAATTGCCATCTGCTCACCCGGCTTGTAACCAGCTTTTTCAATAGCCTGCATAATGACCTGGATCGGTTCTTCGTTTGAACTTAAATCCGGTGCAAAACCACCTTCGTCTCCAAGTGCTGTATTGTGTTTCCCATCTTTGAGGATTTTTTTGAGGTTGTGATAGACTTCGGCGGATGCACGAAGGCTTTCAGTGAAATCTTCAAAACCAACCGGCATGATCATATACTCTTGAAAATCAACAGAGTTGTCAGCGTGTGAACCGCCATTGATAATGTTAAGCATTGGAACCGGGATTACCATGGCATTGGCACCACCAAGATAGCGATACAGCGGCATATTCAAGCTTTGTGCTGCTGCACGTGCAACTGCCATAGAGACACCAAGAACTGCATTGGCACCAAGGTTGCCATAGTTGTCTGTGCCGTCTAGCTCTTTCATCTCTGCATCGACAACTGCCTGATTGAATGGACTTAATCCCATCAGCACATCGGCGATTTGTGTATTGACATTTTCTACAGCTTTTTGAACACCTTTACCCATATAGCGCTCATCACCATCTCGCAGCTCAAGTGCTTCACGTTTACCGGTACTGGCACCACTAGGTACGATTGCATTAGCCGATGTTCCATCGCTTAGTGTTACAGTGGCTTTTACCGTTGGATTCCCGCGAGAATCCATTACTTCCATAGCAGTTACATTGTCAATAAAAATCATTCATCTACCTCATTTATTTCAGATTGTTCCATTTGCATCATTGAACTCATGCCCATGGCTTCTTTAATTTTGTTTTCGATCTCTAAAGCGAGCTCAGGTTCATCTTTGAACTTCTGTTTAACGTTTTCACGCCCTTGGCCCAATTTACTGTCTTGGTAACTGAACCATGCACCGCTTTTATCAATGATATCGAGTTTAACACCGTAGTCGACAAGTTCTCCCTCTTTGGAGATACCTTCTCCAAACATGATATCAAATTCTGCCTGACGAAACGGAGGGGCAACCTTATTTTTGATCACTTTTGCTTTAACACGATTTCCAATCTGGCTCTCACCCTGTTTAAGCGTTGCTATCTTACGTACATCGATACGAACAGAAGCGTAGAATTTAAGGGCATTACCACCTGTAGTCGTCTCCGGAGATCCGTATCCCATCATACCGATTTTCATACGAATCTGGTTGATAAAAATGACGGTTGTATTCATTTTATGAAGTATACCGGTAAGTTTTCGAAGGGCTTTGGACATCAAGCGTGCCTGTACTCCAACTTGCTGATCGGTCATCTCGCCTTCAAGTTCAACTTTTGGCGTTAAGGCTGCCACGGAGTCGATAACGATCAGGTCTACGGCGCCAGAACGGGCGATGGTCTCAACGATGTCAAGTGCCTGCTCCCCATAATCAGGCTGTGATACCAGAAGGTTCTCAATGTCGACGCCAAGATTTTTGGCATACAGCACATCGAGTGCATGCTCGGCATCGATAAAGGCACAAATGCCGCCTTTTTTCTGACATTCTGCTGTAATCTGAAGAGCAAGGGTGGTTTTACCTGAACTCTCCGGCCCATAGATTTCGACCACACGTCCTTGAGGTACGCCATTGATCCCTAATGCAAGGTCCAGACCGATGGAGCCTGTACTGATCGCTTCAATCGGTTCGATCTCTTTGTCACCAAGACGCATCAGCGCCCCTTTTCCAAATGCCTTGTCAATCTGTTTCAGTGCCAGATCCAGTGATTTTTGCTTGTTGGCGTCCATCGTAATTCCTTAGGTATAGTTTATTAGTCAAATTATATGTCATTTTGCAATAATTTACTTTAATATTGCAAAATGACATATTTTGGCTATTTCACAGGCGGCTTAAAATAGTGCGTAATTTTAGCGTTCTTAGGTTAAAATCTAATTGATTTAAACAAGGATTACTGGATTTTGAAAAAGACACTTATTGCCCACTCACCCGATGCTGATGATATATTTATGTACTACGCCATCAAGTTCGGATGGGTCGGGCTTGAGGATATCGAATTTGATAACCTGGCACTCGATATTGAAACGCTTAATGTTGAAGCACTGAAAGGTACTTACGATATTACTGCGATCAGTTTTGCCCTCTATCCGCATATCCGAAATGAGTATGCCCTGCTGCGTACAGCGGTCAGTTTTGGCGAAGGGTATGGTCCCAAGCTGATCAAGCGCAAGGGCACGGAACTTAAACGCCGTTTTAAAGTGGCACTGAGCGGCAAGTATACGACTAATGCGATGCTCTTTCGCATCGCCTATCCGGATGCACGTATTACTTACATGAACTTTCTTGACATCGAAGGTGCGGTCAGAAACGGTGATGTAGATGCGGGAGTGTTGATCCATGAGAGCATTCTTACTTTTAATGAAGAGCTTGAAGTCGAACGTGAACTATGGGATATCTGGCAGGAGCTTGCCGGTAAGGATCTGCCGCTTCCGCTTGGCGGGATGGCAATCCGACGGTCACTGCCGCTTACCTCGGCGATCGCTTATGAAGAGGTGTTGACGAATGCTGTGCGTGTGGCCAGAGAGCGTAAAGAGGAGCTTTGTGCGAAACTGGTTGAAGAGAATCTCGTACGCATAGAAGGGGCAACGCTCGATAAGTATCTTGAACTTTATGCCAATGACGAGTCCGTCGAGCTGAGTAAACTTCAGTATAAAGCGATCGATAAGCTCTATGAACTGGGCTATGAACACGGCTTTTATGAGACATTGATCAAAGCGGAAGATTTTGTCATTCCTCGTGAGTATACGGAGTTGAGGAAAGGCTGATGGATTCGCAACTCATCTCATTAGGTGTCGAAACATTCAAGATAGCATTAATGCTGGCTCTGCCGGGACTGCTGGTAGGTATGTTGCTTGGTCTGGCCGTCAGCATCTTTCAGGCGACGACACAGATCAATGAGATGACGCTTAGTTTTATCCCAAAAATCATTGGTGTTGTTGTTGTTATAATTTTAACAATGCCGTGGATGCTCAATTCGATGCGTGACTTTACAGTCAAAGTGTTTGAGATGATTCCGACATTTGTGCAATGAGTGCAGCAAAGCTGCACGGGGAAGAGGGAAGTGGGAAAAGGGAAGTGGAAAAAGATAGATTTTTCGAAGTTTAGTTCGATTCATGTAGGTCCGGTTGCCGATGTCTATATGATCGACTCCTGTGAGTATCCAAAGGATGCCTACCTGATCGGTGCAGCCAATAATCTTCTTGTCGGTCCGCAACATCCCCCTCTGATGAAACTTTCCAAAACATTTGACTTTATCCGTATTGAAGATGGGGAGCTTGTTGTCGGCGCGGCAACGCCGGGCGGGAAGATTGTCTCATTTTGCAAGAAACATGACATAGCCAACTTTGAGTTTATGGCCCATCTTCCCGGGACGCTTGGTGGAATGCTGCAGATGAATGCCGGACTTAAAGAGTATGAAGTATTCAACAATCTGCTCTGGATCAGAACCAAAAAAGGCCAACTTGAAAAAGCACAGGTCGGTCACGGTTACCGCAGCACAGATATTGAAGAGGTTGTTTTTGAAGCGGCCTTTCAGGTTGAGAAAGGGTTTGACTCTTTGAAAATTGAGATGTTTCAAGCCATGCGTGCCAACCAGCCGTCCGACCCGAGTGCCGGAAGCTGTTTTAAAAACCCTCCGGGTGATTATGCAGGCCGGCTGATCGAAGCAGTCGGGCTCAAAGGGCATCGCATCGGCGATATGCAATTCAGCAGTGTGCATGCCAATTTTCTGGTCAATTTGGGAAATGGGACGTTTGATGAGGCGATGGAGCTGATTTTACTGGTGGAAAAACGAGTGAAAGAGGAGACAGGGATCTCTCTGGAGAGAGAGATCATTGTTGTAGATAAGCGTTATCTTTAGAAGCGCAGCATCAATCCGGCATAGAACCCTGAGAACTCAACATCTACTTTGACATCCAAATCATCTTCGTCGATGTCAAGTTTCTGGACACGGTAACCAACTTCTAATGCCGGTTGGACGACCGGAACGAAATCAAGGGTATAATCGACTTTTACACGTGCATCGTACATCTTTGAATCGCTGTAACTGATATATTTGATATCTCCTTCGATGCCAAGGTTGGTGGCTGGTACTTCAACACGTCCGCGCAGATAGGCCATAGGCAGTGGTACACTTTCGGACTCACTGTAACTGCTACCTCCGACACTGTCTGTCACATCGACGGTGAGATCCATCAATTTTACATCAACACCGAGGTCTACTGTTGTCCAAGCGGTGTTGTCAAGAATGTTGTAGTAGAGAATTATATCAGTTTGATCAATTTGAAGATTACTGACGGTATCGGCACTATAAGTGTGTTCTGTTCCATCGACTACCCAGGTGAAATCCTGAGTGGCTTTACCTGAAAAGTCGACATCAACTTTTTCTAGACGTAGATTCGGGAGGATTGGAATCGGATGTTTGATGTTTAACCAGAGGTAAGTAAAGTTCTCTTCTTGAAATCCAAGGTTATCTACGATATCTACTGTTTCTGTAACACCACTTACGCTATAGGTAAGTGGACCACTCGGGTCACTTTGCCACGAGCCGACACCTGCCTCTACGCGTGTAAAATCTGCATGTGCTGCTGTTCCAATCATAGCTGTCATGGCAGCCGCTGTCAGTAGTTTTTTCATCTTAATCCTTATAGAGATCTATTTATAAATCTAATGTTCAAGAGTTTAGCATAATTTGAATGAGGTTTAATGAAAATATCGGGCAAAAGCCCGAAAAAAGGAGGAGAACTCTTTAGCCGTTTAAGGGGAAAGCGGCTAGAGAGGAGTATTTAATGAATGAATAATCGAATGGTTTGAAGTGCTAATTACTTAGCAGCTGCAAGAGCAGCGTCGTAGTTAGGCTCTTCAGTGATTTCTGCACAGATATCTTTGTAAGATACAGTACCATCAGCTTCTACAACGAAGATAGCGCGACAAGTAACACCTGCAAGTGGGCCATCAGCGATAAGAACACCGTAAGCGTTTGCGAAATCTTTGTTACGGAAGTCAGAAGCAACCGTCAAAGAGTCGATACCTTCAGTTGAACAGAAACGTCCGGCAGCAAATGGAAGGTCCATAGAAACAACAGTTACTTTAACACCTTCGATCTCAGCAGCTTTAGAGTTGAACTGACGAGTTTCAGTTGCACATACCGGAGTATCAAGAGAAGGAACAACAACGATAAGTTGTTTTGTACCTTGAGCACCACCAACAGTTACGTCAGCAAGACCTTCTGAGTTTACAACAGTTACTTCTGGTGCTTTATCACCAACATTTACTTCATTTCCAGCCAGGTTAACAGTGTTACCTTTGAGCATTGTAGTTGCCATATTAGGACTCCTAATTAATTTTTTGTTGGCAGAAGTTTACAGAAATCGGATAATCTTTGTCTTAATTAACTTAAACATAAATGTGATTAAGGTTTATTTAAAGTTTTGCTCTGGGAGAGGCCTGAAGTTCATTAAGGTCTGTAAAGGTATTTTGTTCATACATCTCAATCGCAATACGACCGATCATAGCTGCATTGTCCGAACAGTATTGTAACTCCGCTAACTGCAGTGAGGCGTTGTAAGGTTTCAAAAGCGCTTCAACCTTTTTGCGTAGGTAGAGATTGGCGCTGGCGCCCCCGACAATGGCAAAGCGTTTCGGCGGATGGATCTTAAAATATTTTTTGAGCTTTTGGGTAAGATGTGCCACGGCAATCTTCTGAAATGAAGCGGCGATATCGGGGTAATCCTCTTTGGTTCCATCTTGTACAGCCAGCCTGACGGCATTTTTCAGGCCGGAGTAGCTAAAAGCGATCTTGGGCGACTGGGAGAGCGGGATGGTGAAGTTGTACCGGTTTTCGTCACCTTGACTGGCAAGTTTTTCGATGATGGGTCCGCCGGGATAGCCCAGTCCCATCATCTTCGCACTCTTGTCAAAGCTTTCACCGAAACTGTCATCCATTGTGCTGGCGACATTTTCCATCTCTTTCAGGCTTTTGACTTCGATCACTTGCGTATGGCCACCGGAAACCAGCAGTACGGTTGCGGGCAGTTCACTCTCTTTCTCTATATATAAGGAGTAGATATGTCCTTTCAGATGGTTGACCCCGATTAGAGGGATATCCAGAGCTATGCTCAGTGCTTTGGCCATAGTGACACCTTCGACCAGGGTGACAGCAAGCCCCGGTTCGTTTGTGACGGCTATGGCCTTTAGCTTGTCAAACCATTGGGTACAGCTCTCGAGGATACGGGGCAGAGCTTCGGCATGCAGTCGTGATGCCAGCTCTGGAACGACACCGCCGTAGACAGAGTGTTCGAGCTCCTGGGAGATCTTCTTGTGAAAGATGAGTTTTTTGGTAGCTATCTCGGTAATGGCGATAGAGCTGTCATCACATGAGGATTCTATGGAAAGTATCATTGGTGCCCCTTTAAAAAGGAAGGGAAGGGGAGAAGGGGGAAGAGGGAAGAGAACATTCTGAGTTTATTATTCGGCGATCAGTTTGTTCAGAATATGCAGCTGAAGCTCTTTATGGGGAACTTCATCTTCGACTGCTTTGGAATAGATGGCTGTGACCTCTTTGTGATGTGTATCGTAATCGAAGTGGAGAAAATGGTTTTTCCAGGCTTTTTTGATGCGTGTCTTGGCCATTCGGTCGATCAGCCACTCTTTGAAGACGAAATAGATCGAGAAGAAAAATCCGGTCGAGAGGACCGATACGATGATGGCGACATGGCAGTCCATATTTGCCATCGGTGTATGGAAGAGGACCATTGCTGGAAAGACCAGGAAAATGTGAAAAAGCAGTGCAAACACCAAAACGGCACGCCCGACACGAATACGCATACCGGGGATCTTCCCCTCGAGTTTCATCCCGTCATCAAAGAGTTTATTGGCCAGAAGCAGTTCGCGGTAGAGCATCGGCTGTTCGGAGACTTTAAAGGTGAAAGGGAGAATCTTGTTATCAATAAAATTGTCGATCAGTTGCATAATAGGAGCTCTTCTTATAGTTTTTACGTATTATAGCGATTTTTCCGACAGGACCCACTCTCTTACCCATGGCCACTCACCGAAGTTACTTTCGACATTGAGATGGCCTCCGTTCTCAATTACTTTCATAGGTACATCTAAAGCGGTTTGCAGATCTTTGGCTTCATCAACAGTGAGGTAAGGGTCATCGGTTGAAGTGACCAGCTGCGCTTCATCGGCAAAAAGGTTTTTTGGTACAGCGACCGGAAAAAAGCTTTTGATGGTATCGAGTTTCAGGTCAAGCCGTGGAGGAGAAACCATCAAAAGCTGTTTGACGGGAGCAATTTCACCCTCATTGCAGAGATGGAACCAGAGGGTGTTAGCCATGGAGTGGCAGATGACGGTGTCGGGCTGAAAGCTTTTCAGCAGGGCTTTGACCTGCTTTATCCATCTGTTTTTGGATGGGAAATGGGGATTGTCCAGCAGGGGAAAGGAGACGGTTCCGTAGTTTTTGGCGATCTCGCCGGCCAGCCAGCTCTGCCAGTGAGGATAATCGCTTCCGCCCCAGCCGTGAAGGATCAGTACACGTCCGCTCACAGAGTCTCCCGATAGTAGCTTCGCACTTCACTGTCGAGTTCAAAGACATCATCGATACTTCTTGGTTCAGTGTCAAAACGTTCATAGGCATCGATGATGGTTTCGGCGATCTGCATAAAACCGATATTGCCCGCTATAAAATGCTCGATGGCCGCTTCATTGGCGGCATTGACGATGACACCGCGTTTCGGGTTTTGCAGCAGCGCATCTTTGATCTTCCAGATCGGGTAGCGCGTTTTGTCTATCTCTCTAAAGTTAAGGCTGCCGACTTTGAGAAGATCGATAGGAGCAAGAATCTCTTCACTGACCTGGCCCTGCACGGCGTAAGCGATGGGCAGCTGCATATTGGCATGGGCAAAGTGTGCGGTGGTGGAACCATCTCTGAAATCGATCAGGGCATGGATAAGCGATCGTGTTTCAATGATGGCATCGTAGCTTCCTTCGCCAAAGAGCCAGCGTGCCTCAAGCAGTTCAAAGAGCTTGTTCATCATGGACGCGCTGTCGATAGTGATCTTCTGGCCCATTGACCAGTTGGGATGTTTAAGGGCATCTTTGAGGGTGGCGTGCTGAAGTTTCTCCAGAGGCCAGTCACGAAAGGCACCGCCGCTGGCCGTGATGAGCATACGGCTGACTGGCTTACTCTCTTGCAACAGGTACCAAAGCCCAAAGTGTTCACTGTCGATGGGCTGGATTGTCGATGTGTCCAGAAAAGCACCGCCGGCGACAAGTGACTCTTTGTTTGCCAGAGCGATGCGCTTTTTCATCTCGATCGCTTTGAGGGTAGGGCGCAGTCCCAAAAAGCCGACCAGGGCATTGACGACAAGTTCACTTTTGGACTCTTCAATGGCCTGTAAGATACCGGCTTCACCGATAAGAATGTTGGAGTGATTGACTTTATGGGCATCATCGGAAGAACCGATAACGACCCGTTTTGGTTGATGATATTTGATCTGCTCGTTGAGCAGGACGATATTGTTCCCGGCAACGAGTACTTCGATCTCAATGGAGAATTTTTTAGCAATTTCGAGGGTATTGACCCCGATCGAACCGGTGGAACCCAGTAAGATCATTTAAACAAGACCCCTTAGAAGGACGAGCATGATGATCGCACCAAAGAGGTAGCCGTCGATTCGGTCCAGTATGCCGCCGTGACCGGGGAGGATGTCACCGCTGTCCTTTACGCCGGCCTTACGTTTGAGATAACTCTCGAACAGATCGCCAAAGACTGAGCTGAGGGCTGTAAGCAGTGAGATGACGATTGCTATCTCTGTATCGACGATGGTAATACCGACAAAAAGACCGGTAACGGTAGCCAGTACTACACCGCCGACAACGCCCTCCATCGTCTTTTTCGGTGAGGTCGGACTAAAGGGTGTTTTGCCGATGTTTTTACCGACATAGTAAGCTCCAACATCGGTCATGGCGATGACGACGAGCAGCCAGAAGAGTGCCGTTATGCCATACTCATTATAGAGGGCGAGGATAAAGAGCATACCCGCTGTCGGGTAGATGAAAGGGAGGAAATTTTTCCATTCGAGTTTTTGGGAGTAAGCGACGAAGGAGGCGAAGATGATACCGGCTATCACAAAGAGGTCGTCACCATAAGGGTAAAAGGCAGCGACGATCCAGAGGATAGCGGCATAGGCGTAGAGGGAGTTGGTTGTTTCAACCTGAAAAAGTTTGGCTGCTTCATAAAAGGCAAGCAGATAGATGGCGCCAAAGACAAGCCAGAAGAGAAAAAAGTTGTTGATGATGCCAAGCAGAAGGACAGCGCCCAGCAGTGTCAAACCTGTAAGTACGCGCTCTTTATGTTCGCCAAGTTGTAAAAATCCCATAATACTTCCCGATGATGTTTGATTAAGGAGATTATACCTTAGGGGACCTTGTCACACTTTAATATCTAGGTGGTGAATAGGTGGAGTTTCTTCATCTTCACCTTCACCCTTCTTCTCTTCCTCCTCTTTTTTACCACGCTTCATCTCCTGTTCCGACTCCTCTTTGGTGTGTTCGCGGTCAGGATCGACCATATGGTTCTCTTCGGCTGGACGGACCTCTTCAACCTCTTTCTGTTTCTCGTTGGTTATGGCATTGGCGGCAACATTTTGCAGCTCAAAACGGTTATGTACAGCATTCTTCTCGCTGGCAACTGCAGCTGTCATTTGGTTGGTAAAGATAGTACTTGCAACGGGACCGACACCGGCCATAACTTATCCTTTTCATCTATTTTGAACGTAGCAGGAGCGAAACCCCTGCTACTACGCTTGCCGCTACATCCAGTGCTAACCAATGGCACTGAACACACGAGGCACTTCTAGTCTAAAGACTGATGCTGGAAATCACTAAATGATTTCTAGTAAAAGCTAGCCCCATCCGGGGCAGAGAAGTCTTTACATGCCAACATTTACGGCGTCATTAGCCTTTTTCGACTTGGATTGTCTGATACTTATTATACAGCACATTCGCGCCATCTTGTATCTTGACTTCACGTCTAGGAGTATAATCGACCAAATAGCGCCCTTTCTCAAATAGGGTGAAGTCGACACAGAGTTTTGCCGCTGCTTCGATGACACTTTCGGGAACGTTCTGTTTATCGGTTACGATGATGACATGGGTGGAAGGACGCTCTTTGAGATGCAGCCAGATATCACGGGCACGGGCACGTTCGAGCAGTTCGATATTGCCTTTTTCACTTTTGCCGAGCATCACTTTGTAGCCTTCGATCCAGAAGGTCTCAATAGATTGATTCTCTCTGCTTTTACTCCCTTTGGTCTGTGCCGGGAAGAGCATCTCGATGGTAGCGATATCTTTGGCTTCATTGACGGTCTGGATAAAGTGGCGCAGGTGTTCGCATTTCTCTTGCAGACTTTGACGTTCAATGTGCAGGTTTTGCATCTTCTGCTTCGCTTTTTTACCGCGTTTGAAGAAGTGGTTGCTGATGGCGGAAGCAGAAGGCAGATGTGGCGGGATCTCTATTGTAACAGCTCTCCCCTCGAAATCAGACAGCTCGACCTGGTTCATATAGGGTCTGATCTGATGCATATTGGCCAGGATCAGATTGCCGTAGAGCTGCTGCTGTGCAACCTCTTCTCCCAGTTTCTCTTCACTGCCGAGACCGTTGAGTGACGTTTCAAGTTTTTTGAGCCGTTTTTCCAGGATATTGCACTTCTGCTGTTTCAGGGTTTGCAGACGCTTGTTGAGCTCTTGTGCGTAAGTGTCTCGCAAAAAAGATTCAACATCCTCAAGTGGATAATCTTTAGCCTGGTATGGCGGCGGCTGTAGTGCTTCGAGTAGCTGCCCGACTTTGATGACACGGTAGGAGCTGCTTGCATCGACATGGCGAAGCGCTTCTAAAACGGTATCGTCACTGTCGAGGACAATCGCATTGGTGTATTTGCCTGTAAACTCCAGCTGTAAAGTGGTTGTACGCTCTTTGTAGGCACTGCTTTGAGCCACTTTGATCCGCATGATCTTATCACTGTTATAGAGGCTGATATCGAGAATTTTGCTGCGGTTGAAATGTTTGGCAAGGATGATATCAAAAGGAGCCTGATACACTTTGCTGCGTTTAAGACCATCACACATAAAGATATGGGAGTTGCCACGCCTGAGGTCGAAGTAGAGATCAACATCACGGTCAAAAGCTATTTTGATCGTATTGTCGGCGATACGGTGGATGGCATTGATGTTACGAAGCGGCTGCATAAAAGTGATGATCTGCTTTAAATGGGAAAGTTTCATTGGCTGGTTTTCCTGCTTCAGAGGCTTTTTAGAGATAACAAAATACAATATATCACTTATAACAGCGAGGTTTGAACTATTATGAATGCATTGAAAACAATCAAAGGGAAGTTTATTCTCAATCTTGTTGCAGCTATCTCGGCTATTTTGCTGAGTGTGATTGTAGCATATTTTATCGCTGTCGGGTCGATCAGAACGATTATGGAAAGTGATCTTAATTCAGTAGCCAATACGCTTGAGAAAAGTATTGGTTATATAGCTGAACAAAACAGTAAAGGCTATGAAGAGAGTGCCTTCAAGCAGGCAGTTATAGGAATGAAGATCGGTAAAAGCGGCTATGTCTATATGATTGATGCGACAGCTCAATTGATTATACATCCGACAAAAGAGGGTGAATCGCTTGCCGGCAAGTCCTATGCCGATCATATACGCGGGGATAAAAAGGGCGGTATATACGAATATGTCTCAGCGACAAGCGGACAGGAGAAGATAGTTGCCTACCGATACATTAACGCGTGGGATATGTGGGTGATCCCGGGTGTCAACAAAGCGGACTATTTTGATGACATGGCAGCGACATTTTTAACATGGTTTTTGATCCTTGGATCGATTTTGACTGCTATATTGGTAGGGATCAACTATGTAAGTGGCACGAGTATCCTGCATCCGATCGAAGAGCTTGACAGTGTCTCGTCTGACCTTGCAAGTGGAGATGGTGATCTGACTAAGCGTTTACCAATACGCAATGCCAGTGATGAGATAGGAATAGCCAGCAACTATCTGAACCTGTTTATTGAAAAGATCCAGGATACTATCAACGACACTAAAAACATTACCCATAGTGCTGTAGGAGCAACCACTGCGCTCAAAAGTGCGGCTAAAGCACTCTCCAGCCAGTCAGAGAAGACCAATGCAACTGCAAAAGGCACCAATCAGACTGCTGAAGAGATTGGTTCGTCACTCAATACAACGCTTGAGCTCGCCAACGCGTCGCTGAGCAGTTCGCAAGAGACAGAGTCGGAGCTTTCCGGTGTTCGGGAGATCGCCTCGGTGATCGCCGACGAAGTACAAAATTCGACACAGCTCAGCAGTGAGCTCTCTGAACGTTTTGTTCAGCTTACATCCGATGCGCAAAGTGTTAATGAAGTTCTTACCATCATCGGTGATATTGCTGATCAGACCAATCTGCTTGCGCTCAATGCAGCTATTGAAGCGGCCCGTGCGGGTGAACATGGACGAGGTTTCGCCGTTGTTGCCGATGAGGTGCGTAAACTGGCTGAACGTACGCAAAAAAGTCTGACAGAGATCAATGCGACGATCAATATCGTGATTCAGGGGATCTCCGACTCTTCAGATATGATGAGCTCAAATGGTGAAGATATTGCCAAGCTGGCAGAGCGCAGCGAGGAGATCGAAGAGCGTATTGACCGGGCATCGGTATCGCTGCAAAATAATGTTGAAGCAAGCCAGCGAAGCCTAAGCGATACGCAAGCCCAGGCGACTAAGATCAGGCAGGTCATAGAGAAAATCGTGACGATGGCAGATCTCTCCGAAAGCAATCAGAAAGAGATCAGTAAGATTACGGAGATTGCTGACCGTCTCTCCAGCGATGCCACAAATCTGGATGCTCGGCTAAACCAGTTTAAAAGCTGATCTGCAGTAATATTCCGTCAAATATAAGGGTGCCAATAAAGGTGCTCTAAGGGAATGGTAGATGAGCGCACCCAAAGGTTTTGGTAAAAACTACTTTACATTGGCTGCTATTCAGGCATATAGTGCCCATACTATTGAACAGCAGTGTAGTGCCCGTGTCCATGCCTACATTATTCAGATGGATGATGAGTGTGATGAAGCAGCAGAAGAAGAGGAAGCCGATGAACTTCTCTCCTGTGTTCAGCTTTCCCTGCCGGCCCATGCCGGCCATTGTAACTGTTATTACCACCGTATTACCCGCAACCGCATTTTAGAAAACCCTCAACAAAAACTTTTCATTTCAACCCGTCAGTTTAGCAACTCTGTGAGTTCGCCGCC
>JAYEMF010000049.1:0-18798 GCA_034717975.1 Campylobacterota bacterium | reverse complement strand
TTGAGGTTTAGATTCCTGCCTTCGCAGGAATGACTGAGCGTACACCTTAAACAGAGGTGAGTTTTGAATTACTATATATATTAATGGATTGTTTTGCGGGCTGGGGTCCGCCGATTGGCTTGGCACTATCAATATCCAAACCGGCTTACAATCGCTTCTACCTGTGTACGGTAGGAGTGACCGAAGCTTCTTACGTGCACCAATAACGGGTAGAGGTTTAAGATATCTTTACGGGTCGTAAAAAAATCGCCGTCAATCGGCAGAGACTCATGGTAAGCCTGAAAAAACTCTTCTGAAAAAGTATGAAACAGTGCAATAAAGGCCAACTCCATCTCATAGTGGCCATAGTAGACAGCCGGATCGATATAGACTGCCTTTCCCTCCTTCGATAAAACATTACCGCTCCAGAGATCGCCATGCAGCAGTGAGGCGTGAGGAGGCTCCCTGAGATAGTTTCCAAATTTATCCGAAAAACGTTCAATGCGGTTTAGCAGAGAGCTCTCTATCTTTCCCTCCTGGTAACATGCACTTGCCATCTGCATTACCCTTTGATTGGTGAAAAAGTCGATCCAGCTTTTAGAAGGCGTATTGCTTTGCAGATATGGGCCTATGGTCGTATCGTATTCAAATCCAAAATAGTCAAACTCACGAAGGTGCATCTGTGCAAGATCTCTTGCTGCCTCCTCCTCATCGATCCTGCTCCGATCATCAATATACTCCATCAAAAGCAGGTCATCATCAAAATAGTAGAGCTCGGCACACCTGATATATTTTGAGAGGTAGGTGATCATCTGCCCCTCGATACGTGCATGTTGACTCTCTTTGCAAAGCATGACCTTGCCGTTTCGAAGGGTCAGGAGCGTTAGGAATGCGTTGAACTTTTTGTATGAAACAGCATGCTCTCCATATTCTGCTTCAAGGAGTCTGTCTATTTTATCGCATCGTATCATCAACCATGTCCTGTTTTTATTTCAGCTCCATCTCACTCTTGTTCATCATTAACATCTCAGAAGAGGAGTCACCCATACCCGGTATGCCGCCCATCTTGGCCTTCGAACGTGATTTCTCTGTCAGGTCAAGCCACATTCCTTCATTCAGATCAAAGACGGCCTCACCTTTACCTACTGTCTTAATCTCCGATTTACCACCCATACCACCTTTTGTTTTCGCAATAGAACGCTGTTTGACTGAAAAATAGGCCAGTCCTTTTCGCACCTCTTCAAGAGTAAACACCTGCTTGACAACGCTTTGCATCTGCATGCCCATACCACTCGTGCCCAGATTACGCTCTACTTCAAACTCATCACCGATCTGAAGGGTCTCTTCAGGTACTTCAGGAAACCAAAATATGGTATATTGCATCATTTCACCCATCGTATCTCCCTGCTTGGCCATCATCTCCTGCATCTCGGGAGGCATCTGTTCAGTCTGGGCTTCCGTCTGCAGCATCGGGTTGCCGGAGAAACTGTTATTGCGGATCTCGCCGCTGCTGTGCATATCGGCTTTGAATGTCATACGGCTTATATCAAACATACTATTTTCATTTTTTTTGGATGCTTTCAGACGTGCAGTTACTGAAAACCACCCCTTTTTTACCCCCTTGGAGACCTTGTATATAATTATCTGTTTATTGCGGCTAACCTGCTTTTGCCCCATAAAAATTATTTCATTTTGTGAAGTCTGCGTACAGACCCACTCCTGTCCCGGTTTCAGTTTATATTGCAGTTTTGCTCCACCGGCTAAAAGAGGTGATACCACCATTAAGAGAGCCATTGCACCTGCAAAAATTTTAATACTTTTTTTCATCTTTCAGCCTTTCTTTCCATCACTTTGATTTTACGCTCTATCCGTTTACGATCCTTCGCCTTTGGTGCCAGTTTCACGTAGCTCTTATAGGCCTTTGCCGCATCGCCGTAACGCTCCCAGTCCCCGTAGAGTTCGCCCAGTCCTTTGTACGGCAATGCATACTTCGAATCAAGTTTAATAGCATCCTCGTACGCTTTTTCCGCTGACTCTTTTTCTGATTCGCTGGCGCCGAAAGCAAAATCTCCCAATTGGCATTTTGCCAGGCCATAGGCAACCGGTGCAGTATGAATGCCTCTGCTCCACAATGCCTCATAAGCGATATAGGCCTTTTCATAATTTTCCTCTTTCATCAGTTTTTCCGCTCTTGGAAACAGTGATGAGTGCAAAAATGCCATATACGGTTTACGATATTTGGAAGGTTTATGTACCTTTTGTGCTGTTTTCACCTCTTTGAGATTTACCAGACTCTTTGCAAACTCGGCACGTGTCGGCGGAATATCACTTCGAGTCTGGACCAATCCGCTTGCTCCCAGCGACTGACGCATGCGATACGTATGAATCTCCATCAATGCCTGTGTCTGACGCAGCTGAGCGGCAAATTCACCCATTCCGGCCTCTTTCTTTTTGATAAGGTCACTTTTAACGCGGTAGAGATGCTGCCACCCCTTAGCCGTTTCTTCCACATCATACCCCGCAAGCGCCGTATACTCCATCCCCTGCGCATCGGCTACCGGTTCAAATCGCAGACGCGGGTCAAGCCAGTTCCCGTCGGCATCTTTGGCCGGAATGCTATCAACGACATCTTTTATCTCATAATAGGCCGACTGGGCAGCATGAGTTGCCGCCATCTTTTTCATTGTGGTTCCATAGGTGGCATCGTTTGACATCCATGCCTCTGTCTGTCGGATCGACTCACGTTCGACCGCATAATCGACGGCAATATCCAACAGGCCACTAAACAGGGCACCTGCTCCCGCCCTACTCCGCTCAGCCCGCTCGGCAGCTTTGATCTCCTGATACATACTGAGATAGTAGCCCTCTGCGACATTAGCCACTTCATGTGCCATCACTCCGGCCAACTGTGCCTCGTTCTCCATGGCATATACAATACCCATCGTCATCACAATATGCCCATCCACATAACTGTAGAGCTCCGGCTGAGGAGACTCCAAGATTGTCACGCTCAGTTTAGTCCCTTCAGGCAGTTGTTTCTGTTTAGGGATTAGACGCTGGACAATGCCTGTTATATATGTTTTTATCACTTTATCGGTGACGACAGGCCTCTCGTTCATATCGCTTCGATAGGCCTGCTGGGCCTGAAGGATCAACTCCCTGCCATCATCATTGACCTCAACAGCCGACAAATTCAAGGCTAAAACACAAACAACCAGATAACCAATGATCAATCTTATTGACCCTCTCATATGCTCTCTCATCTGTTCCTCTTTCAATATGGAATGGACCTATTTTTTTAGTATATAACAACCATCTTGGAAATAAGTTTATGGCTGACTTCTGCAAGCTCTAATTATAAAATAATTGAATTTTTTTGAGGAGAGGGGTCGCCTAGACATCTCAGTAGATCGTCTCATCATGAACATGAATCTCCTTTGCAAGAACGCTGAAAATTGTTATCTCTACTCTTATAAGGATCTTGCAATATGTCATTTCAAAACATCTCTTTGGAAAATCGCGCTATAATGTTCGTATGAAACATTTTAACTTTATAACATTGATGTTATTGATTGTTTTACCTGTTATGGCTGAAGAGTATCAGAATAGTTCACTCACGTGTGAAATATTTAAAGATGACCATAAAAAGATCCAGTGTACGCTCATAACAGATCGTGTAGATTATGATCGTAATGTAATTTTCAGCTGGCACTCATCCATGACACCGCAAGATGATCGTGAACGTACCATTGTTTTAAAAGCAAATCATGGTTCAGTTTATGATTATCGCTACTTTTACGGTAGGGCACAGGGAGATTGGGAGGTCTCTGTCAAAGACAGTGATGAGATAATCCTGAGTTCAACCACGTTTAACCTCCCTTAAACGCATCTCTAAAGGAGAGAAGATGGATTTTATCGATTTTGAAGATCCCTATATGATTCTCTATTTTGCACCGATTATTTTTGGTGTCGTCTATGTTTTTTTCAGCTTTTTCGGGGAACGAGGCGAATAGTCTACTTCTGAAGTTTCACACGCTGTGAATGGGTAATGGCTACAGCCATCGCATCACTGATATCAAGCGGTTTGATCTCTTTTTTAATCCCCAAAATCCGTTTTACCATAAACGCTACCTGTTCTTTCCCCGCTTTTGCTTTACCTGTTAATGCTTTTTTTACCTGCAGCGGTGTGTACTCTGCAAACTGTCCATACTCCTGAAGCAGTTTCAGGGTGATCGCCCCACGAAACTGAGCCAGTTTAAGCACTGTTTTCGGATTGTGGGCATAAAAGATATCTTCCATCGCTACTTCATCGATCACGTGCGCTGAAAAGATCTGTTCGAGTCCTTCTGCCATCTGAGGAATCTGATACTGCAGCTCTTCAGCTTTCATCTTGATCAAACCTGCTTCGACCAACCGCAATTTTGAACCCAAAAGTTCGATTACAGCATATCCGCAATTTCGTGTTCCGGGGTCAATTCCCAATATAATCACAACCACTTCCTCTTTTAGGGCACCTCTAAAAGAGATTCCCTTTATTCACCCTGTGAATTCTCTCTTTTCACAAGCGATTTTAGCATAGAATATGGCTTTTTAATGTATTATTCACATCACTATTCACCTATAATTCACATATTGTTTTATGTGAATAATACTATTATTCTGACACTTTTGTGTCAAGCTTTAGTACCTTGGCGGCTAGCGTAGATACTTGGACTTTGTTCAAGTATCGTATAAATTAGGAATTTCAGCTTTCGCACATGCCGTCACCCCGGACTTGATCCGGGGTCCACAGCTGCAAGGTCTTAAACATAAAAACCACTAGATTCCGGGTCAAGCCCGGAATGACAGCCATTTTTCATATGCGAAAGTTGAGTTAGGAATTATAATTATGACCATTGGTGACACTGTATTAATGATGCTTAAAGACGAGATTACGGAAAATGAATATAAGCGCTATATCAAACAGCTCTCATTTTCGACAGAAGCTTCCCGAAGCAACATTGCCTGCTTTGTTGCTCCCAATCCACTTATCGCCAACTGGATCAAAAGCAAATATGCTGAAAAACTTGCCCACCTTTTTGAAGTGAAAACTGGCAATAAGACTACTGTTGTCATCGAAGTGAAAAATCGTATGCCTAAGGTTCAACAGCCTCAGCTCGTTTCCCAGCAAAGCAGTGAAAAAGTCAAGCACTCACTGCTCAATCCCTCTCATACCTTTGAAAACTTTGTCGTCGGCGGTTCCAATCAGTTTGCATTTTCAGCTGCAAAAAGCGTCAGTGAAAAAGCGGGGAATATCTACAATCCTCTTTTCATCTATGGGGGAGTCGGACTGGGGAAAACCCACCTTATGCAGGCGATAGGAAATGTTCTTCAGCAAGAGGGTAAAAGCGTCATCTATACTTCGATAGAACAGTTCGTCAATGACTTCACCCGCCATCTGCGTAACCAGACCATGGATCGATTCAAAGACAAATACCGTAAATGTGACGCTCTTCTCATCGATGATGTCCAGTTTCTAAGCAATAAAAACCAGACCCAGGAGGAGTTTTTTCACACCTTTGAAACCCTCAGAAATGACGGCAAACAGATCATTCTTACCGCCGATAAACATCCCAAACAGATCGCAGGGCTTGAAGATCGTCTCAAGAGCCGCTTTGAATGGGGACTGGTTGCCGATATCCAGCCGCCCGAACTTGAAACAAAGATCGCCATTATCCGAAAAAAATGTGAGATCAACCGGGTATCGCTAGAGGGCGATGTGATCAACTATATCGCCACCATTATCAGTAACAATGTACGTGAGATCGAAGGGATCCTCTCCAAGCTCCATGCCTATTCCCAACTTATGCATGTCGATATCTCCATCGAATTTGTGAAAAATGTACTTAAAGAACAGCTCCAGGAGCAGCGTGACAACATCACCATTGATCTTATTATGAATACCATTTCAAAAGATATCAATGTCAAACCAAGTGAGATCAAATCAAAAAGCCGAAGCCGTAATATAGTCTATGCGCGTCGTATTGCTATCTATCTTGCCCGAGAACTGACACCTATGTCTATGCCTCAACTCGCACAATATTTCGGAATGAAAGATCATACCGCCATCAGCCATACGATGAAGAAGATCAATGAACTCCTTAAAAATGATGAAGATTTTAAAGTAAAAATCGAGGAACTCTCTAACAAAATTACCGCTTCACCGGCAAGTTGATAAAAGTTTTCACAAAAAAAGATATAATTTGAGCAGTGAAAAAGTGTGAAAAAAGTTTGGCTGATTATTCACATTGCCAAACCTCGTAGCCAAGGGATCTATCGCTGATGTTCACATAAACACAGCCCCCTACTACTACTACTAAAATTTTATAAATAAATATAGGAATTCAAATGAAGATCGCCATTAGTAAATCGGTTCTTGAAAATATCCTCGTTCATGTTCAACCTTTCCTTGAAAAAAAAGACACCTCTCAGATCACCTCTCATGTCTATTTTGAAGCAAGAGCCAATGGACTGATCGTCAAAGCTACTGATTATGAAGTCGGTCTGGTTATCGAAAGTACAAAAGCAACTATCTCTGATAGCGGAAAGATCACTGCCAACGGTAAAAAGATGCTCGATATTGTTCGCATCTTGAAAGAGGGTGATGTTATACTTGAAACACAGGGCAATATGGTTCATATCCAGCAGGCCAACTCAAACTTTAAACTTCCTACCTTTAACAGTGATGAATTTCCGCAATTTCCAGGATTTGATGATAAATCAAAAATTGAAATCGAATCACATCTGCTTATCGAATCACTTAAAAAGATCACTCCTGCAACCGATACCAATAATCCAAAATATGAGCTTAACGGTGCTCTTTTGGATATTCAAAACAATATGATCAATTTTGTCTCTACCGATACCCGTCGTCTGGCACTGGTTCATGTCGAAAAAGAGAATGAGACTGAACTCTCTCTCATTGTTCCTAAAAAAGCTGTTGTGGAAATTCAGAAACTCTTTTTTGATGATATCGAGATCTATTACGATAACACTTATCTCATCATTCGTTCACAAAATTTCAGTTTCTTTACCAAACTGATCAATGGTAAATTCCCTGACTATACAAGAATTATTCCAAAAGAGATATCCAATACTTTGATACTTCCAAAAGAGATTATGATCGATGCCATCAAGCAGATTACTACTATCTCCAATGATATGAAACTTACCTTTGAAGGTGATCATATTCGTTTTGAAAGTCTCAGTGATGACAATATTGAAGCCAAAACCGAGATTCAGCATACGACAGGCTATGGTTCACCCTTTGTATTAGCTGTCAACAGTCGTTATATCCTTGATTTTATCGGTCAAACAACCAGTAGTGAATTCAGCATCGGATTAAACGAACCAAATCTTCCTTTTGTATTACAAGATGGAAACTTCAAAACCATTGTCATGCCGATCGTTATCTAAAATTATGTGCCTTTTCGGTGCATAATCTTTTCAAATTTTCCCATCACTAAATCATACCTGTAGCCTTCCTCACAATTAAACACCCTTTTTAGCTTCTTTTCGATAAAATAGAAAGATTTTCAAAGCAAGAGATACCCCGAATGCTCTCTTTGACCTACTGGAGTGGTAATGGAACAAAATTACGGTGCAAGTAATATTAAGGTCCTGAAAGGACTTGAAGCGGTACGAAAACGTCCGGGTATGTATATTGGTGATACCGGTCATAGAGGACTTCACCACCTCGTTTATGAAGTCATTGACAACTCGATCGATGAGGCTATGGCGGGTTACTGTGATACCATCACCGTTACTTTGACAAAAGAGGGAACAGCACGTGTCTCTGACAACGGCCGTGGTATTCCGACCGATATGCACCCGACGGAAAATATGTCGGCAGCAACCGTTGTTCTGACTGTACTTCATGCCGGTGGTAAGTTTGACAAAGATACCTATAAAGTTTCCGGTGGTCTTCACGGGGTAGGTGTCTCTGTTGTTAATGCCTTGAGTGGTGACCTGAAAATGACTATTCACCGTGATGGTAAAATTCATGAGCAGACCTTTAAACAGGGTATTCCACAAGAAGCCCTAGAGGTTACAGGCAATTCACGTAAAACAGGAACGACGATCGAATTTGCTCCGGATCCGTCGATCTTTACCGAAATAACAACGTTTGAGTATGAGTACCTCTCCAAACGTTTTAAAGAACTGGCTTATCTAAACCCAAAAATCACTATCCGTTTTATTGATGAACGCACCAAAACAGATGAAACCTTTCATTTTGCCGGCGGTATCGAACAGTTTGTTACCGATCTAAATAAAAAAGTGCAGGTTGCCTCACCTTATTCCTACAGTGATGCGATGGTAAACAGTGATAATGATGAAGAGAAACTCGAAGTAGATATCGCTTTTATGTATAACGACGGATATGATGAAAAGCTTTATAGTTTTGTCAATAATATCCGTACACCAAATGGCGGTACCCACGAAGCCGGTTTTCGTGCCGGTCTGAGCCGTGCTATTTCCAACTACAACAAACAAAACGGCAATGCTAAAGAGAAAGATACCGCTATCAGTGGTGATGACGTTAAAGAGGGACTTATTGTCATTGTCTCTGCCCGTGTCCCTGAACCGCAGTTTGAGGGACAGACCAAAGGTAAACTGGGTAACACCTATGTGCGTCCTCTGGTACAGAAACTCACTTATGAAAAACTGAACAAATATTTTGAAGAGAATCCACTCGAAGCGAAAGCGATTGTTCAAAAAGCCCTTCTAGCTGCCAAAGGGCGTGAAGCGGCGAAAAAAGCGCGTGAACTGACACGCCGTAAAGACTCCATGTCTGTCGGTACCCTTCCGGGTAAACTGGCAGACTGTCAGAGTAAAGATGCCACCATCTCTGAAATTTATCTGGTGGAAGGGGACTCTGCGGGCGGTTCGGCCAAACAGGGCCGTGACCGCGTTTTCCAAGCGATTTTACCACTTAAAGGTAAGATTTTGAATGTTGAAAAAGCGCGTCTTGACAAGATTTTGAAATCGGATGAGATCACCAATATGATCACAGCGCTTGGCTGCGGTATCGGTGAAGAGTTCAACGAAGAGAAACTGCGTTATCACAAAGTCATCATCATGACCGATGCCGACGTGGACGGTTCGCATATACAGACGCTGTTGTTGACCTTCTTCTTCCGTTATTTCAGAACGATCGTAGAGAACGGTTACCTCTATCTGGCTCAGCCGCCGCTCTACCGTTATAAAAAAGGGAAAAAAGAGATCTACTTCAAAGATGATCGTGTGATGAATGATTTCCTGATCGAAAACGGTGTTGAGTCTCTGGAGATCACCGATATCGGGCATCAGGACCTTGTCGGTTTCTTTAAAATGGTCGATCACTACCGGGGAAGTTTAGAGGCACTTGAGCGCCGCTATGCACTGGTTGAACTGATCCGCCACTTTATTGAAAATCCGGATGTGATCGGTATGGGTTCAAAAAATATGATGGGCGAGGTAGAAAAATTCCTTGCTGCCGCAGGCAACAACATTCTCTCCCGCCAGGTAAGTGATGAAGAGATCCACCTCTTTGTTCAGACGGATGACGGTCTAGAAGAGCTGCGTATCAATGATGATCTTTTCACTGCCCCACACTTCGTGGAAGCGAACTATGTTTTCCAGAAGATCAAAGAGTGGGATCTAGCGATCGAAGGCGATATTATCGAACTGCTTGAACAGGTCATAGAGTATGCTAAAAAAGGTTCATACATCCAGCGCTATAAAGGTCTGGGTGAGATGAATCCCGAGCAGCTCTGGGAAACGACGATGACACCTGAAAACCGTGTTCTTCTGCGTGTGACGATCGAAGATGCCGAAGCGGCCAGTGATGCCTTTACTCTCTTTATGGGTGATGAAGTCGAACCGCGCCGTAACTACATCGAAACACACGCTAAAGACGTTAAACACCTAGATGTTTAATAACACTTGTCAATATTCCTCTGTCCTTTCAAGGGCTAGCTTTAGTGCCATAGCGGCTAGCGTAGCTCAGCGGACTTTGTTCGTTGAGCGTTCTAAATAAATAGATGCTATACCCCGAAGCAAAAGAGCGCGAAGAGCGTTTTAAACTCGCCCTTCGCATGGGGCTTCCCATCTTTTCTCTCAGTGTTATTCTGATCTTCGTCGGACTCTCTGAATATTTCAATACTATTCCTGCCTCATTCTTTATTATGGCCATTGTTATTTTGGGTGTGATGATCTACTTCATCTTTTATCTGATCTACATCGGTTTTGATGAACGTATTACAGATCCCATAACGCATACCTTCACGAGGGAGTATCTACTTCCACTTTTCAAAAAAGAGATAGTGAAAGGCCCTTATACCATTGTGCTTATCAGCATCGATAACCTGAACGATATAAATCAGCGCTATAGTACGATGAATGGTGACAAGGTGTTGTTGGATTTTTCTCACAGGATCGGTAGATTTTTCCGGGAAAAGAGAATTGAGAAGTTCCCTATCGGGCACTATAAAGGGGGTGATTTTCTCATTGGCTTAAGGGGTGAGAAAAAAGAGTATACAACACTCTTTGATCTTTTATGTATCAAGATGGATAGCCAGGTATTTGATGATATTGAGATCAATGTCAGTGGAGCGCTTGTAGATACCACATTGACAACCGACGTTAATCAGCTTATCACCCGTCTTTTTGAACTTCAGCTCCAGGGTAAAGCAGATAAAGAGCATCATGAAGAGGAGGAGGAGTTTAACCCCTCAGAACTTGAACTCTCTGTTATCGCTGCTATAAAAGAGCGTCGTTTTTCGATGCAGTTTCAAAAAGTACTTGAACATGGAAAGAGGGCGATGGCAGAATCATCGGTCAAACTCTATAATTCCGGTGGAAAACTGATTCATCAAAAGAGTTATATTCCTGTTATCAACCGTTTGGGACTCTCCCGAGAGTTCGATACGATGCTGCTTGAATATCTGGTAGACCTCTGTTCGAAAAACAGTTCGCCTATCATCTATGCGTTTACCCTCTTTCCATCCACGGTGCGCAATCAGAATTTTTTTCATAATGCACAGATGCTATTATCGAACAATAGTGCCGCAAAAGGGCATATTATGTTTGTCCTGAGCGAGCAGGAGTATTTCAGCAAAATTGAACGTTTTAACGATATGCTGCAATCCTACCGTCGTATGGGGATTTTGATCGCCTTGGATCGTCTGGGCATCTTTCAGACCTCTTTGCTCTATCTTAAAGCTCTGAGTGTTGATCTAGTACGTTTTGATGTTAACTACGGCAAGCAGATCAAAGAGCCGGGTTACCAGGGCATCCTTAAAGGACTTAACCTAAGTGCACAGGTACTTGGTGTCAAAACGTGGGTCAAGATGATCGAGGATGCAGAGGCCATGAGAGTTGCCGAATCGATCGGTGTTAATTTTATTCAGGGTAATTATATTGGTAAAATTGCCCCGCTTGAAGAGATATTGGAAGGAAAGAAACAGTGAAATACGGTGAAAAAATTGTAAATGATTTTGATGTGGAGAAAGATCTTGAGATCTGGCCAAACGAACACAAACGAAACTATCTGATCAAGATGACACTACCGGAGTTCAGCTGTCTCTGTCCACGAAGCGGATATCCGGATTATGCTACGATCTATCTGGAATATACGCCGGATGAGTGGGTGGTAGAGCTAAAAGCGATCAAGCTCTATATCAACAGCTTTCGTGATCGTCACGTTTCGCATGAGAACAGTGCCAATGAGATCTATGAAGTGTTGGAGCGTAAACTCAAACCGAAATATATGAAGATCGTTGCGGATTACAATCCTCGCGGGAATGTACATACGGTGATTGAGATTGATAGTTCGAAGATGACTGCTGCAAAGTAATTTTAGTTCTTTTTAGAAGAGCGTCTACCGACAGTTTTCTTTCTTTTTTGTTCCGGAAAAAAAGAAAGAAACAAAGAAAAAGCTCGGGAACCAGAAGAGGCTGTTTGTTGATGTATGACATTAGTATTTGTTCGTGGCCTTTTTAGCTTTTTTAAAATAATGTTGTCTTGTTCAACATATTCAATCAGAAGTAGTTACAGGGGCCTTGATACTAACTGTCAGCCTGATGTTTCTGAGGTATATCTATCTGTGTAAATCCGCGGAGCCTTGGTAGCGAGTTTTTCTTTGCTTACTTTTTTTTTGCCGAGAACAAAAAGAAAGTAAGAGAGAAGCACTTAAAAGTTTTGTGTCTTAAAAAATCAACCAAACTTACCGGTAATATACTCTTCCGTCAACTTCTCTTTCGGTGTAACGAACAACTCTTCCGTCTTTCCAAGCTCGATCAGTTCGCCAAGGTACATAAAACCGGTATAGTCACTGACACGGGCAGCTTGCTGCATATTATGGGTGACGATGATGATGGTCATCTTCTCTTTGAGTTCCGTTACCAGCTCTTCAATACCCTGTGTAGAGATCGGGTCAAGGGCTGAAGTAGGTTCGTCAAAAAGGAGCACTTCCGGTTCGACGGCTACGGCGCGGGCGATACAGAGACGCTGCTGCTGACCGCCGGAGAGGCCGTTGGCATCATCTTTGAGACGATCTTTTACCTCTTTCCACAATGCAGCGTCTTTGAGTGCTTTTTCGACACGGCCTTGCAGTTCCGTCTTGTTTTTAATGCCCTGAAGGCGTAAGCCGTAGGCAACATTGTCGAAGACGCTCATCGGGAAGGCGGTCGGCTTCTGGAAGATCATCCCGATCTGGATGCGCAGCTTGATCAGGTCCTCGTCAGGGGCAATGATGCTTCGCCCTTCAAAGAGAATCTCTCCTTTGTCATAGTTGTGACCCGGATAGAGGTCGTGCATGCGGTTGAATGCACGAAGCAGTGTCGTCTTGCCGCATCCTGATGGTCCGATCAGTGCCGTAACACTGTTTTTGGCGA
This sequence comes from Campylobacterota bacterium, assembly GCA_034717975.1. Lineage (GTDB taxonomy): Bacteria > Campylobacterota > Campylobacteria > Campylobacterales > Sulfurimonadaceae > BB26. The sequence goes on along the minus strand of JAYEMF010000049.1, from coordinate 5,905 downwards.
TCGGCATGGAAATGTTTTTGAGACTTGGTTCAGGGGCACCTGCATAGGTAAAGTCGAGGTTTTTTACTTCGATAGCCAGTTCATCTTTGATATCAACAATAGTTGCCATTATTTGTTCCCTTTTTTCTTCATAATAATCAGTCGTCCGAGGATATTCAGACCCAAAATAAACATTGACAGGATAAAGGCTGCCGCCCATCCGATCTGCTGCCAGTCTTCGTAGGGGCTGGTGGCGTAGTTGAACATGGTCACTGTAAGTGAGGCCATCGCTTCGTTAAGGTTGGTACTCATAAAGTTGTCGTTGAACGAGGTGAAGAGCAGCGGAGCGGTTTCGCCGGCTACCCGGGCAACTCCCAGCAAGATGCCGGTCAGGACACCTGCTTTTGCACCGCGGTAGACGACCTGTATGATCACTTTGTATTTTGGTGCTCCAAGTGCAAATGCCGCCTCGCGAAGTGTTGAAGGTACCAAGGCAAGCATATCATCGGTAGTACGCAAGATGATAGGGATCATGATGATTACCAGTGCTATCACCCCTGCCCAGCCGCTGAAGTGTCCCATCGGGATAACTACGACGGCATAGACAAAGGCACCGATAACGATACTTGGAGCACTCATCATTATGTCGGAGATATCACGGATGGTCTCGGCCAGTTTTGACTGTTGTCCGTACTCGCTAAGATAGGTTCCGGCCATAACACCCAATGGCACACCGATAAGCGAGGCGACACCGACGAGTATCAGCTGACCGATCAGAGCGTGTTTCAGGCCGCTCTCTTCATAACCGGGAGGAGCCCCTTCAAAGGCAAAGATATCCCAGTTGATGGCTTCGATACCATTGGCAACCAGTACATAGAGGATCCAAAACAGAAAAGCAAGACCGATCAAAGCAGAGAGTGTTGAGAAAACCATAACGACTTTATTGATGAAAACACGTTTTTGGGTGGTGGTCATTATACTCTCCTTTTGCGGCGCAAGAAGACGAACTTCGCCACCGCAATGATGGTGAAGCTGATGATGAGAAGCATCAGAGAAAGCTCGAAGAGGGCACTGAAATAGAGATCTGTGTCGGCTTCGTTGAACTCGTTGGCCAGGGTAACCGGAATCGATGTCGCCGGTGCCGTCAGGTCGAGCGAGATCTTGTGGACATTTCCCATAACAAAGGTCACGGCCATGGTCTCACCGATGGCACGTCCCATAGCGAGGATGAGTGCCCCGATGATCCCTGCTTTGGCGTAAGGAATGACAATATCTTTGATTACATCCCATTTTGTCCCGCCCAGTGCATAGGCAGACTCTTTAAGGATATCCGGAGTGGTATTCATCGCATCACGGGTTACGGCTGCCATAAAAGGAAGGATCATGATGGCCAGAACGATTCCGGCTGTGAGCATTCCGATCCCGACACCGCCGAAGATGTCACGAACGATCGGAACGAAGTAAAAGAGTCCCCACATCCCGTAGATAACCGAAGGGATAGCGGCAAGCAGTTCGATGGAGACACCGACCGGGCTTTTAAGACGTGCCGGAGCGATCTCGCTTAGAAAGATGGCTACCCCGATAGCCACGGGAACGGCAAGCACCATTGCCAAAATAGTTGAGATGATCGAACCCAGGATAGCTGCCTTGGCACCAAACTTTTCAAGATTTGGAGCCCATTTGTCCTCGGTGATAAAATCTAAGCCGAAGGCCTGCATCGAGATCATCGACTCCTGGAAAAGTACGGCAAAGATGGAAGCAACGACCAGCAGTACCAGCATGGCGATAAGACGGGTCGAATGCGCAAATATTTTTTCGAAAATCAGTGTCACGTCGTATATCTCCCTAAAAATTAAGTGCGCCATTATAGGAATTTTTGGTTACGTGAATATTACATTGACAATTTTTACAGGTACGGGATAAAGTTAAATAGAAGGATTAAGTGAAGTTGGTACCGCACGTAGCGGTACCAGTGCTAGAACTAAGCCGCTTTTTTAGCTGCTTTCTTTGCTACTTTTTTAGCTACTTTCTTTTTAGAAGTACCTTTTGCTGTAACTTTTTTAGCTACTTTTTTAGCAACAGCTTTTACATTTTTCTTTTTAGCTACTTTTGCAGCTGCTTTTGTAGCGATTTTCTTAACAGTTTTTTTCTTCAGTGCTTTTGCCATGGGGGCTCCTTGTCGGCATTGTATTTACTTATTACTGACTATTAGTAATAAATTATTACTATTATGCCCTTTTTATGGTGACGTTGTCAAGTGCAATAGGATGCTTTTAGTAATAAAATATAGAGTTTTTATGATAAACTATCTTTTTTACATAACTATAGGAGTGATAAAAATGACCTTTATTGAATTTAAGAAATTACTCCTGGATGCAGAGATCACCTTGCCGAAATTCAGTAAACTGATCAAGGTAAGTGAAAAAAATCTGCAGTCTTACAAAAAAAAAGGTGAAGTGCCCAATACGATCGCCGTCATAGCCACCTGCTTTGTCAAACTTAATAAAGAGGGATATGATTATCGCAGTATGATTACTGCGCTTGAACTGGAGGCCAAGACGAAAAAAGGGGCAGGCTTCTCCAAGTCTAAACCAGAGACCACATAAGATAATTAAAGTTTTGCAAGTTGTTTATGGCTCTTGTTGAGTAATACCCTGACCGCCTCATACTCTTTCTGATGCTCTTTGATTTTTGAGTCGGATTTTTCCTTTTCCAGTCTCTTCTCAAGTAAGGCCTTATGCTTTTCAAGCTCTTTAATAATAGCATTGTAATGAGATTCAGTATTACTTTTTTTATATCGCTTAAAGAGTTTTTTCAACAGTTTCATAATTACCCTTCAAATAAATAGCCTATTATATGTATACTCTGTTGCAATATGGTTACTAAAAAGTATTCTCAAAATCATTTGTGTTGAAGGATACTGCTGCCGACCGGTACTCCATCACTGTATATTTTTGATGATTTTTTGACGATTACAAGAAGTGTATCCAGGTCAAGATCAATAGATTGGTGGCATACTTCAACAATAGCACCAGCCACAGAGAGCAGAGGGAATGTCCGGCTGATACCGTAGCGGTCTTTCATCTTGACACAGCCCCTCTCTTGATCATTTTTATCATAGAGATTGATGGCGGACTCCTTGAATTTATATAAAATGGTTTGAATCCATGAAAAGACCTGTTCGTATCTCTCATTGCTAAGGCCTACAAAAAAGTCGTCACCACCTATGTGGGCTATAAATGCAGTGGATGGAAGCTCTTTTTTTAGAATGTCTGAAAAGAGCAAGATGGCCCTGTCCCCCTGACGGAATCCATAGTGGTCATTAAACGGTTTGAAATCATTAAAATCCAAATATATCATGTGGTGCAAGGTACTTTTGTCTTCATCAAAAGCAGTTTTAATAAATTTATGTACCTGATCATTACCTGGTAGTTTTGTCAGTGGGTTTTTGTTCTCTGCTATTTCGAGTGTGCGCTTATAGGAGAGTGAGAGTAGGCTGTTTAGATCGATAAAGCCATGATAGGCATTGTCAAGGGTAATGAAAATACCTCGCTTCTCTTCAGGATTATCGTTATAAATCGCAAGAGTATTATCGATGCCGTGGGAGAGTTCAACCGTTGTTGCCGGTTTGATGTAAGTGGAAATGTCTGTATTGATCGAGCGGTTCTTAGCCAGTGACATCCCATAGACGGAGTAGGATATCTTTTTAAAATCTTCCTCATAAACAACACCGAGTACCTGTCCATATTGGTCTGTTACCGGTGCAAAACTGTTATTAGAGTGCTCTTTGAAATAGGTAAAGAGTCCATGCAGGTCAGTTGAATCAAGAATAGGATCTATATAGTCTATATGAGCTTCATCAATAATATTTTTTGACTCTTTTCTGTGTTCTTTGCTGTACATCTTTTTAACTGTTTTGTAGATAGGTTCGAGCTGCCGGATGTCGGTTGCAGGGTGTGCGATAAGATAGCCTTGAACAAAGTCGGCACCCAGTTCGATGCAGGTGTAGTACTCCTGTTTTGTCTCAATACCTTCAGCTATTACTTCGATTCCCATTGTATGGGCCATTTGGATGATTGAAGCGCAGAAGTGCCGTTTCCTGGAATCCTTTTCGATACTCTGTATGAAAAAACGGTCAAGTTTTAGAAAGTCAGGTTCGGAGTAATAGAGTAGCTGTAGACCGGATATACCTGTTCCGAAATCATCGATGGCCATAGAAAAACCCTCCATCTTGTATTGGTTGACAATATTGGTGATATTGCTTGGGTTATCGAGCGTACCGCGTTCACTGATCTCGAAGCAGAGTATCTCACGAGGTATGTTGAGCTTCTCCAGCAGTGCTATGGTATTCCCTGGTTTAAAATCAGGCATGATCATGATCCGGTTGTCGAGATTGTAAAAGAGCTTGATATTTTCGATTGGTATTTTGCCAAATTTCTTGAAGGCCTTTTTTCTCAGATGGATGTCGAGTGTATAGAGCACACCGTCATGATAGGCATCGTCAAAAAAGCTGAAGATAGAAGAGTAATGATTGATCTCGTTGATATTTCTCAGCAGTGCTTCGACGGCATAGACCTTCCCTGTTGTGGCGTGGACGATAGGCTGAAAGGCAAAGTCGATATGTTCAAGTATCTTTTTCCATTTTGATGGCAGCATAGGGCTATTCGCTTTCCAGCAGGTGGCTGACATATTGATCAAGTCCGGTGGAGTAGATATGGTGCTGATGTTTGTCAAAAGTGATCATCGCTTTTTGTAACGTATACTCCACTTCTTTATTTTGTTCAGGCCGTTGATGGAAGAAAAACATCTATATCCTTTTATGAAGTTTGATTGTGAACCGTGCACCTTCATCAACATTGGAAACTTCAATATCCCCGCCATGTTTCTGAATGATTTTCTGACTCATATAGAGACCTATCCCGGAGTTCCCATGCTGTTTGCTACTGGTGTATGGCTTAAAGATATCGTGGATGATTGCCTCATCAATACCACCAGCTCGGTCTTTGACGTTAATTTGTACAAAGGTGCGTTTTTCCTTCATAGTAAGGGTAATTATCTTCTTTTTCTCTTTTTTATCTTTGTAGGCTTCGCTGGCATTGTTAATGAGATTGATCAGGACATGCTGGAGTTCGCTTTTTGTACCCTCTATCAGTATGGGTTCAGTCGGTTTGAATATTACCATCACCTGACGCTGAACGAGTGAATCTTTGAGCAGTATCAGTACCTCATCGATGAATGTATTAAGATCAAATCTTTCAATCTCTCTACTTGGACTCAGAAAACGCCGGAATGTTCCGAGAGTATCTGTCATGTGCCTCTGTTGACGATTGACATTTTGGATCAGATTGTCAATGTAAGGTCTGTCTATGTTGTTGTCTTGGTAGTCATAGGCAAGCTTTTGAACGTGTATGCCGATGGAATTTAGGGGTTGGCTCCATTGATGGGCAATAGCATCGACCATTTCGCCCAGAGCGGCAAATTTCGATTGCTGAAAGATGAGGTTCTCCTGGACCTTGCGTTTTTTGATCTCATCTTTCACCTGCACTTCCAGATCATTTTTATAGCGTTCCAGTTCCCGGTAGGCATTACGCAGTTTTTGGTGCGTCTCTTCAAGTTCTGCTTGCTGCTGATCATTGATCTTAAGGATTTTACGAAACTCTTTAAGAAGTTTTCGAAAAGGCTTGACCAGTACTTTGAGTTCAGATCGCTTCATCTGGACATCATCGGCTTTTAACAGTCTACTCAGCTGCTGCGTGAGTTTATTGATCTTTTTATTTTTATGCATAAGTGCTATGATAGAAGAGAAATATTACTGTAAAATAACAAAAACAGTTAAGCAAAAAAAACACTGTTAGATAATATGCACTTGAAGATCTTTTTGTGAAGAGAATTGTAGGGCACCTCTAAAAACCCTGGATATCATCAG
>JAYEMF010000048.1:12859-18813 GCA_034717975.1 Campylobacterota bacterium | reverse complement strand
GACAGAGCATGTTGCTCTCTGTCTGCAGGCATCATACTCTAGTATCTATAGCTTACAGCAAATCTTAGATTTTGAGCAGTAATATCTTCTTCTACAGGTGTTACCCATCCTGCACAGTTTACATTTGGCGTATAGTCATGTTGAACATAAGTATATCTTACCTGTGACGGCAGGTATTTTACGCCAAACAGATCAAAGTTCCAGTATGCTTCATAAGCATCACCGCGAACCGCTATCTTAGAGCCAATGGCCGTATCTTCTGCCCATGTCATAGGCGTCCAGTATTGTGAACCGTGGTTATACTCAAAACCGAGTTTACCGCTATCAGTCATCATATCCGGGATGATCGCACCAATCCAGATAGAACTACCGCTTTTACTTCCTCCATCTGCTGAACCCATTAGAGAATATCCATCTTTTGCACTGTAGTTTGTATAGGCACCAGATACAAAAACAGTTGTCTCGTCCAGGAAGTCACTGATCTCATCACCGATACCATCTACTTTAAGGCCTACAGAGAATAGGTCAGCTGTACCAGATGCATTTTTTTTCCCATTATGAGGAGGAGTATCACCAAAACCAGGATTTGGATTAGCAGCTACCCATGCCTTATATGCATCACTTTGTGCAATATTCAAACCTTTAGTATTAAAGATATGTGCCCACTGATACATAACCTGATACTGTCCATCATCGTAAGCACTACCAGGCATTACAAAAAAGTCAACGTTTTTATCTTCACTCTCATCACTAATAGTAGCATACGGACCCCAAGGCACAGAACCTGTTCCATATACATTTTGCATCTCACCTGTATGTGCTCTACCATATACGAACTTGGTATAAGCACCCGGTATAAAGCGGTCCCAGTCAAGTTTAACCATAGCCGCATCTACTTCCATATTGGTGATATGAGCCAGCGGTGAACCCGGATTTGGTTCATTTTCTCTGTAGTTGGCTAAAAAACCGTTACTTGCCGGTCTTCTACCGATAGAGAAGCTGACAGGCTGTTCGCCAATGGCATTTGAATAGACAAAGTATGCCTCTTTTATTCTCATTATTGTATCGGATGCTTTAGATGATCCCGACCAACTTTTCAGTGGAGCATCTTCAACAAAAAGATGACTTCCCCAGGTAGAATAGATAGCAAGTCTTCCTTTGAACATTAGACCATCCATAGGTGCAGCCGCCATATTAAGATAGAGTCTGCTTGTTAAAAGAGAGTCATTCTCAGCTGTTTGGCCGGTTTTATTATCTTTATAATCCAGCATTTCAACAGTATTTCTAAAATCAACACTAAACTTAATGTTATCTCCGCCAGTGGCTTTCTTCACTTTACCAAGAGATTTGCTGGTGCTCTTCTGTTTTTTCTCCAGCTTTTTGACCTGAGCTTTCAGCTCATCGATCTGTGTTTGAACATCTGCGTCAGCTGCAAATGCACCAGTACTCAATGCTGCAGCAGCAGCGATAGCGATCATTTTCTTCATTCATTCCCCTTTTATTTATAGTAAATATAAATTTGGGGTATTGTAATAGCTGCAATATTAATAATAATTTAAAATGATATTTGTTAAATCTATCACTATAATGAAAGATATAAGCTAATCTTCTACTGTTTTTAACAGAACATACATAAACGTGGGGTTAAAGCATCATCTAGATTTATAGAATGAAGGGCCATTAGGAAAAAATGCCTAATGGAATGGTGTGTAGTTTAGTTACAGCTGTAGTTCTTGAAGTTTTTTTTCAACCTCTTCAACATGAACGATCTCATACGGTTCACCATTCTTCTTACGTTTCTGGCGCACTTTGACATTTTCCCAGACCGCGGTGACCTCACCCTGCGGATTGATGATGCAGGTTGACCGGACGATCCCCATATATTCCCGGCCATAGTTTTTCTTGAGCTGCCAGACGCCATATTCCTGCATCATATCAGTACCTTCGTCACTTAAGAGCGTAATCTCAAGGTTCTGTTTTTCGATGAAGTTCTGATGCTTCTTCGGGCTGTCGGCACTCACACCCAAGATAACGGCATTGAGCCCTTCAAAATTCGGCATCGCGGCAGTGAAATCACATGCTTCTTTCGTACAGCCCGGTGTATTGTCTTTCGGGTAGAAATAGAGGACGATCCACTTTCCTTTAAGATCACGCAGACATATCTCTACGCTGTCCTGATTTGGCAGGCAAAACTCCGGTGCCCTGGTTCCTGTTTCTAACATTGTTGTTCTCCTTTGAAATTTATCTCATCGCTTATCTTAATATCTGCAAAAGCATCTTTCAGCAGACTGGCTGCCACACCATCGCCAAAACCGATGGTCTCACCCAGTGTATTTGAGATCGGTGTCGTCCCCAATCCGCAGCTCGGCGATTTTGATTTCAATACAATTCTATCCAGATCAGGGTGTGCATCGATCAGTTTCTGAGTCTGCTCGATCAACAACTCCGTCACATCCCGGCCACTCTTATCACCTATGATCTTCATACCATCATCGGTGCTGACAACAGAAATACGTTCTCTTGGCGTGCCCAACACAGGAGCTTCCGGGCAAAAAGGGATGATCTCCCAATCTTTGAAAGTTTCTATGATACTGTCTACTCGTTTGGTAGCTCCGTCGTAACGACACATTTCACCAAGCAAACAGGCACTGATGGCGACTTTTTTCTTACGCACAAACCGGTCCTATCTTATCTATTTTACTCGATGAAAATCCCCATTCAGGGAATTTCTCATGCGAGATATCATCGTATCGGCATAATTCACCTAACAAACAAGCACTAATGGCGACTTTTTTCTTACGCACAAACCGGTCCTATTTTATTAAACCGTACAGTCAAACAGGGAAACCAATATCTGTTCAACCCGAGTTGTCTCTTTTTTGCTTAATCGTGTTAATCTTCCCTTCTCGATCAACAAGCGGGTCGCATCAATCATTTTAATGGCATTGCATAACAATACGCTCTCTTTTTCCAAATGATCACGTTTAGCAATACAAAGTGTAAAGTCGTTCTCACGGATCTGACTGCTTAAAGGGATGATGATTACATCTTTATAAGCTGTATGTTCAATCATTTTATTTAGCATATTATTTTGAAAGATGAGCACCGGACGGATCTTGCCAATGTCAAGTTTATCTTTACTTCCGAGATTTGCAAGATAAATCTCACCTTTTTCAATATGCATCGTTCAACCCGTCTATTATTGTTTCATCTTCATACTCATGGTCGATCAATGTTTCGTTCCGCTTCACAAATTTTTTATATTCAACTTCTTTGATAAGAGAATCAAACAATGATAAATATTCACTGGGAATAAAAACACCTTTCACTTTTTTTGTCTTTTTATTTACAATCTGTGCGATTTCATCAACTTTGTCTATTATCGAAGGGTTTTTACTGATATCTGAGATTCCTATTTGCAACATAATAATATCCTTTTTATATCTAGGATAATTATATCATATTTTTAGATGGGTTTTACTTTAGAGTTGTTTAAGTACAACATTTTTCTCTTTCCACTTCCCTCTTCCCGATCTATAGTCACGCAATGACTATAGATTTTATTTCCGTCATCTCTTCAATGGCAAAGTGAGGACCTTCACGTCCGACACCGCTGAGCTTTACACCGCCGTAGGGCTGGATGTCGAAACGCAGTGTCGGCATATCGTTGATGACAATACCGCCCGCTTCGAGTTCATCGATGGCGCGCTGAGTCAGTTTGAGATTATTGGTAAAGATGGAAAACTGCAGGCCGTAAGGTGAATTGTTCATACGCGGCATAGCATCGTCAAAACCATCGACTTTGACCAGACTGACGATCGGGGCGAAGACCTCTTCACAGACAATCGCCATATCATCGGTAACATCTGCCATTACGCAAGGATGGAACATCGTGCCGTCATGACGTGGTTCCGTGATCGCCCTCGCACCCTCTTCGATCGCACTCTCAACCCATTTCATTGAGCGTTCAGCCGCTTCTTCATCGATCAGCGGACCCATAAAGGTATCATCCTCATAAGGTGAACCGATGACGAGTTTCTGTGTCTCTTCCGCCATCTTCTGCGCGAACTCATCATATACAGCGGCATCCACATAGATGCGCTGCAGCGAGATGCAGACCTGGCCGGAGTTGACAAAGGCACCCAGCGCACAACGGTTTGCTGCCAGAGCGATGTCTGCATCTTTATCTACATAGGTAGCGGCATTTCCGCCAAGTTCGAGACTCACTTTTTTGATCCCGGCACTTTTAGTGATGATGTTACCCACAGGAACAGAACCGGTAAAACTGATCACACGCGGGATATCAGAACCAACCAGAGCACCCCCTACTTCAGCATCACCGTAGACAACACTCAAGGCATCTTTGATCGCGTACTCACTCTCTATGAACATCTGTGCAAATTTACAAGAGGTCAGCGGTGCTTCCGGTGTCGGCTTTAGAACAACGGCATTACCGGCCACCAATGCAGGTGCCAGTTTGTGTGCCACAAGGTTCAAAGGAAAATTGAACGGTGTGATCGCCACGACGACACCCACCGGCTCACGGCGGTAAAAAGCCATCGTCTTGCGGCCGCTCGGCATCGCATCGGTATTGATCGTCTCGCCGTGCATCGTCCGCATCGTCTCGGCAGCCAAGGTAACCGTCTCGATACATCGATCGACTTCCACACGGGCGAACTGGATCGGTTTGCCTACTTCATCGGTGATCGTACGTGCCATATCCTCACGATTGGCTTGCAGCTTCTTCGCCACATCCTGCAACCAGTTACAGCGCTGTGAAAGTGTCGAAGCTTTCGCTGACACAGTAGCACCTTGTGCAATTTTCAGTGCACTCTGTGCATCATCAGCGCTGCAGACCGGAGCACGGCTGACCACTTTACCATTGTAAGGGCTTAAACGCTCACTCCACACACCATTTTCGGCTGGTGTCGAACCAAAATATATTTTTGCATCCATTGTTATATTCCTTCAAACTTGCCAAAATTATACAAGAACTCATTGTTATTTTACCTGACTCATTTTATAATTAGACAACTTTTTATAAGGGTAAACATGAATCTTAAAATTACTGATGGTGCTCTCGGTGTACGTCCGCCAGTCACCAAACCGCATCCGGGCTTTTTCCACCAGGTAGGTGAAGAGCGTTTTCGCAAGCTAGTTGATGATCATTATGAGATGATCCGTCCAAGCGATATCGCTTTTTTGTTTCCGGTACATGATGAAGATGATTTTCAACAGGCAAAAAACAATGCTGCCGACTTTTTCATCCAGATCAGCGGCGGGCCTGACTACTTTAACCAACACCGAGGCGCACCGCAGATGGTCGGACGCCACGCACCGTTCCGTATCGATGAGCATGCACGCCGACGCTGGCTTGAGTTCTATCAGGAACTGCTACCGCCTCTTGAAGACGAGGGTGTAGAGCCGGAATATATTGAATCTTTCTGGAACTACATCGATGTCTTTTCAATCTGGATGATCAATACGCCGGATAAGTGATATTTCGATCCCTGCCTCCGCAGGGATGACACACCAATTCATAACCAGTCACTCCTGCATCAAGGTGAATTCAGCTCTGCTAAAGAGAGGAACAACCTGAGTTGCAGGCAGGGGTCTGAACTCCATTGCCTTGCACTAGAAAAGCACCTTCTACAAACCACGTAATATACTCTTTATGCTATCTGTGTAAAAATTAAGCAAATTAGCATGGAGGTGTCCCTATGGAAATTAAAGCCAATCTGGTTGATATTGATCGCCGGGAAATATACCCTGTAGAAGTAGTGGTCAACAATCAACAAATAACTTCTGTCACAAAGATCGATGAGATCTGTTCCACCTATATCCTGCCCGGTTTCATCGATGCCCATATCCATATAGAAAGTTCCATGATGCCTCCAAGTGAGTTTGCCCGCCTGGCGGTACGTCACGGCACGGTTGCCACCGTTTCCGACCCC
>JAYEMF010000048.1:3938-12759 GCA_034717975.1 Campylobacterota bacterium | reverse complement strand
CTGTTCCACCTATATCCTGCCCGGTTTCATCGATGCCCATATCCATATAGAAAGTTCCATGATGCCTCCAAGTGAGTTTGCCCGCCTGGCGGTACGTCACGGCACGGTTGCCACCGTTTCCGACCCCCATGAGATCGCCAATGTTCTTGGAATAGAAGGTGTTGAATTTATGTTGGATAATGCCGAGCAGGTCAATTTTAAATTTTACTTCGGGGCATCGCCCTGCGTACCGGCAACACCATTTGAGACCAGCGGCGCCACGCTGGGCGTTGAGGAGGTCAAAGCACTGCTGCAAAAACCGCAGATCAAATACCTCAGCGAAGTAATGAACTTTCCTGGCGTTATCAATGGAGATGAAGATATGCTCCAAAAGATAAAAGCGGCACAAGATCTTGGAAAGCCGGTAGACGGTCATGCTCCCGGACTTCGCGGCGATGCTTTAAAACGCTATATCAAAGCGGGTGTCATGACCGACCATGAAGCGTTTACCTATGAAGAGGGGTTGGAAAAAGTCCAAAACGGCATGAAAATCCTTATACGTGAAGGGTCGGCAGCGAAGAACTTCAACGCTCTGGAACCGCTGATCGATGGACATTATGAGATGCTGATGTTTTGCAGTGATGACCGCCATCCGAATGACCTCTATCAGGAACAGATCAACCAGCTTGTCAGGCGTGCCATAGCAAAAGGTAACGATCTCTTCAAAGTCCTGCAAATCGCCTGCATCAATCCGGTCAAGCATTACAATCTGGATGTTGGAATGTTAAGAGAAGGGGAGAGTGCCGACTTCATCGAAGTGGACAATCTGGATGATTTCACCATTTTAAAAACCATAATAAACGGGGAAGTGGTAGCCAAAAACGGTGAATCAAAAATCAGCCCGGTACCGATCTCCAGGATCAATAACTTTCATACTATGCCCAAAGAAGCAAAAGACTTTACAATGCCTGCATGTAAAACGGTGGAAGTGATCCAGGCCATCGATCATGAGATTCTTACCCATGAAAAACTGGTCAACCTTCGCAATATGGAAACACTGACGGTGAGTGATCCTGAACAGGACATACTTGAAATAAGTGTCGTCAACCGTTATGAAGATGCTCTGCCGGCAGTCGCTTATGTCAATGGTTTCGGACTGAAGCAAGGAGCGATTGCCTCGAGTGTTGCCCATGATTCGCACAACATCATTGCCGTCGGGTGCAGTGATGAGGCGATCGCCAGAGCTGTCAACCTGCTCATCAAAGAGCAAGGCGGTATCTGTGCCGTCAGTGATGAGCAGGAGTGGGTTCTGCCGCTGGAAATTGCCGGGATCATGAGTGCCGAAGATGGTTTCAATGTAGCCAGAGAGTATGAAAATCTGGACCGCATGGTCAAAGAGACGCTGGGCTCGACGTTAAGCGCACCGTTTATGACGCTCTCATTTATGGCACTGCTGGTGATTCCCGAACTGAAACTCAGTGACAAAGGGCTGTTTGACGGACGGACATTTCATTTTATCAACAGCTGTAAAATTGAAGCATAAATCTTTTTAGAGGTGCCCTAAACTCAAAGAGAGCAATATAAGCTGATCGGCATAGCAATGGGAGTTTTGGCATCGGTTGCTTTGCTATTATTGAAAAAAGAGCAGCCCGTCAGTTCTTATCATATTGCCTGAGCAGCTTGCGGTCTATTTTCCCCGTTGCACCCTTGGGCAGCGCATCGATAAAGGTGATGCTTTCGGGCAGCTTGTAATCGGCAAGATGCTCTCTGGCAAAGTCCAGCAGCTCCTCTTCACTAACTGTATCGGCCTCGGGTTTTAGCGCCACGAAAGCGTGCACCATCTCTCCTTCAAATTTATCCGGCGCACCGATGACACCGACTTCAAAAACAGCCGGATGGTGATAGAAGACCTCTTCGACCTCCTGCTGCGAGATGTTGGAGCCGTCATGCAAGATCAGCTGTTTTCTACGTCCTCTGAACCACAAGTAGCCGTCATCATCAAAATAGCCAAGATCACCGGTTAGAAACCACCCGTTGCGAAAGGTTTCTGCCGTGACCTTCGCATTATTCAGGTAACTGCGCATAACGATCTCTCCCCTGACTGCGATCTCTCCGGTTTCACCCACCGGTGACGGGTTGCCCCGGTCATCCTGAATCGCAACCTCAGTGTAGCCGACACTCATTCCGACGGAGCCTCTCTTTTTCCCCTCTTCCAAAGGGTTGAGCGCATAGATCTGCGTTTCGGTCATACCGATCCCTTCACACATCTCCAGTCCAAATATCTCCTTGAAGCGGTTCAAGACGACAAAAGGAGTGGTATCACCTGCAACAATAGCCAGACGCAATTGATTCGAGATAGGAAGGTTTTTCGCTGCTGCTTGTTTGTTGAGCGCATGAAACATTACCGGCATCATATAGAGCATGGTGACACCGCTTTTTTCAATCTTTTCCAGCACCTCATCCGGATCGAAAGCGGCATTGATCTCCAATGTTGCACCGGTATAAAGAGCCGAAAGCATTTGATGACTGAATGCAAAGTTGTTGGAGAGTGCCAAACATACCAATGTTCTGTCCTGAGGCTGATAATTCACCAACTTGCAGTGACCGACAGTGTGTGTCATCATCTGGTCATGCGCCAGCACTGCACCTTTGGGTTTCCCTGTCGTTCCGGATGTGTAGAGGACAGCAGCCTCTGTTTTACCCGGAATTTCAGCATAAGCCGTTGGACTTTCTACCGGATTCATCAGATCCGAAAAAGGCAGGGTATCGGCAAACTCCCCCTCAGAGTCAATCAGATAACTGCGCTCTACGCTCGGCAACTCAGTCATGTTATCGGCAATTGAGGAAAACAGACTCTTTTGACTGATCAAAACAGTCGGTTGGCTGTGGTCGATGATGTAGTGTGCTTCATCCTCTTTGAGCCGGTAATTGATGGGAATAACCGTGACGCCGATCTTGAAACAGGCAAAATAGCTAATGATAATCTCCGGAGAGTTATAGAGATAGAATGCAAGCCGATCACCTTTTTTCAAGCCGATATTCAAAAGGGCATCTGCCATCCGGTCGGTTAAAAGAAGGAGTTCCCCATAGGTGTACTCTCTGTCATCATAGACTGCCCCAATCTTCTCAGGGAGTCGTTCGCTTGTCTCTTTTAAGATTTGATACAACATACATAGCCTTCTAAAAAAAGATTACTATCACAATAACATCTTGGATAATCGATCTATAATCGATCTGAAATCTGCCAACAGCAGACGCCTGTTCTCCTCTGTAATTACTGGAACATGTACAAAGATACAGTGATGCCTCTCCTCTTGTGAACAGAGGTGCTCAAGCGTCTTGAAGTAGAGTGTATTACAGACAAACCGGCCCGCATCATGGCTGATCTCCGTCATCGACAGATCAATAATCAATTCTTCCAGATCAACACCGGTTTGCAGAATCTGTTCGCCGAGGACAGCTCTGGACTCTATATGCAGTTTTGTACGCTCTTCCGCCATACCGCAGCAGATCAGGACTTTGGGTCGAAGCTCATTAAATCTGGTAAGAACATGTTGGGGAGCTAACGCAAAATCAACAGGGAGATTTCTTAAAAAATTCAACGGGCCAGGTTCTCTTTCACTGAGCAGATGCAGCAGATCATCTGACGAATTTGAGGTGTGATGCGATTTCCATGTTGAAAAAGAGGTGATTAAAAGAGTGTTATACATCAAAATACTTCTTTAATGCTTCATCCGTATTGGCATTGTAATGTACTTTCGGGTCATCAACCTCTACATAAGCCACATCTTCTTCCGCCGCAATCCAGTGGTCAAGACGCTGCAAGGTGGAGTCCAGCAACCCCTTTTTCATCGAGGAGCTGATGCGGATCGGAGGTGCTTTTTTTCCTTGATAAAAAGCAACGGCTATCGCCTTGTCACTTTGTAAAAGTGCTTCAAATACAGCCAGATCCGCTATAGGGCGATCAATATGACAGAAGATCAGCTGCTCTTCATCCAGCTCCTTGAAAGCCTTCTTTACCGAAGAGAACATCCCCTCCTCATAATTTTCATTATGCACTATCGTCACACCATTATCGAGAATGGCACGGATCCTTTCATATTCATGGCCCAAAACCACTGCAACGTCAAAGCCATAGGCACGAAGAGTTCTGACTTGAACATTGATGAGATACTCTCCCTTGACCGGATAGAGCTGTTTTATTTTAGAGCTCCGGCTCGATTTTCCCGCAGCAAGCACAACTACTGTGATCACGCTGCCAGCCTTGAGAGCGCCTCTTTGATCATATTGAACGCAACCCGCATACGATACGCTTTTGTCGAACGCAAAGAGCCAGACGGGGAGATGTCTTGTTCCAACGCCTCTCTGATTTTTTCATCACTGGCATCGCCGCTATTCAGTAAATTTTCTACATGCCTGAACCGCACGGCATAAGGGTTGAGTGATGCACCGCTGATACAGTAGCCTTCACTGTTCTTTATCACAGCCAAACTCACTTTTGCGATGTTCAGCCGCTCCCGGGCACCCGCTTTTCTGTAATACCATTGATGTTCCTGTAAAGGAATGGTAATGCCAAGTATCATCTCATGATCCAGTTTCACACATTTATAACCACAGTAAAGTGCTTCAAGCTCTATGGTTCTTCGTCCTTTCTCAGAACCCAGCGTAACAGTGGCATTGAGTGCCAATAACGGTGCGACAAGATCTGCCGCCGGGGAGGCGTTGGCAATATTGCCGCCAAGCGTCGCCAGGTTTCGGATCTGATGCGAACCGAACACCTCTGCGGCAGCCCAAAGCAGCGGCAGATGCGCATCCACCTCAGGGCTCTCCAAAATATCGGTAATGGTTGCCAGAGCCCCGATATGGATAGTGTCTGAGACTCTTTTAACGTACTGAAGTTCACTTAAGGCGCTGATATCGATGATACCATTTACAGTTTTCTGCTTTTTCAACCCTACTGCCACATCAGTACTGCCGCCAAGCAGCAGAAAACCGGGATGCTCTGCGATCAGCTTCATCGCATCATCAAGATCTTTGGCTCTGAGATAGGTCATGACATACTCTTCAAAATGGCTTCTACAATCTTCTGGTAACCTGTGCAGCGACAGACATTACCGTCCAATGCCTCTTTTATACTCTTCTCATCTTTAGTGCCGTTTCGTTTTATGTAGTCATAGGCACGCATAACAAACCCCGGTGTACAAAAACCGCACTGTACCGCACCCTCTTTGGCAAAGTTTTCACGTATTGTCTCCGTCTCCTTCTGCAATCCTTCGAGCGTTACTATCTCGGCATCTTGCATCTGGGCTGCAAGCAGAAGACAGGAGTTGATCAATCTACCGTTAAAAAAAATACTGCACGCGCCGCACTCCCCTTCACCGCACCCCTCTTTTAGGGAGAGCAATCCCATTCCTCTAAGAACATCAAGAGCACGCTGGTCCGGTTCACATTCAAAACGGTAAGGTTTACTGTTTATCGTACATGTTATCTGCATTTTTGCTCCACGATTTCCGGGGTGATCGTAAGGTCATCAAAAGGGGTGTCAAGTGCGTGAGTGAGAGCATTTGCAATGGCGGCGGCAGGGCCGTCCATTGGAAGTTCTCCAAGCCCTTTTGCTGCATCATCAGTGTTGAGAAAAGCGATATGCAGTTTCGGCAGGTCCGAAGCCAGAGGCACAATATAGTCACTCAGACGGTTATTCTTCATCCTGCCCTCTTTATGCACCACTCTCTCATACAGCGCATAGCCGATTCCCTGTGCGACTCCACCCTCAATCTGTCCCTCGGCCATTACAGGGTTGACCACTTTACCAACGTCATTGTAGGCAAAAAAGTTACTCACCCGCACCCTGTAATCGATGGAATCCACTTCCACTTCAGCGACGTAACAGCCTAACGAGTAGCCATCATATCCGTTGCCGTAGAAGTGCTCCTCATCCCATCGGACACTGTCAGGCTTTTTATAGGCAGCCCGAAAGCGGCGCTCTGCACTGTTTTGCAGATAACTCCTGACTGCTTCAAGATACTCCGAGCGGTTACTGTACTTGCCAAGCACCGCTTTCAATGCGTCTGCCGCCTGCACTAAAAGTTCGCCGACGATCATCACGGTGCGTGAAGCCACGGTAGGTCCGCTGTCAGCGACTTTAACGGTATTGGGAATATGATAACGGATCATCGTGATCGGGAGTTCCAGTACGTCAGCGACCATCTGCGGCAGTGCCGTCAAGGTTCCCTGACCCATCTCTACACTGCCGATCTTGATCTCAACCATACCGTCACTCTGAAGTTCCAACCACACTTCCGAAGCCAAAAATGTCTCTCCAGACCCGGTAAAACCGCCGCCATGCATAAAAAGTGCCATTCCAATGCCTTTATAAGGGCTATCGGCACCATATTTCTCATCAAATCCACTCGCCTCTCTTGTGCTTTCAAAGAGGGTTTGCAGTCGTGCATATTCATCGATTTTTGCACCCGAAACAGTTATAGAATGGCTGTGAGGCAGATTTCTCTCCCGTACTTCCATCGGTGAGATGCCCAGGTATCGGGCGATGTCATCCATGTGCCGCTCAATGCCGAAGATGGCCTGGGGTGCCCCAAAACCTCTGAAGGCACCGTTTGGCGCTGTATTGGTTGCAAAGGCACGGGCATCTACTTTGATATATTCGCAATCATAAAAACCGGCAGCATGCAGCACGGCCCGGGCCAAAACCACAGGGGTGAGCGTGACGTAAGCACCGCCATCAAGCACTATCTCTATATGCAGGGCATGCAGTTTCCCGGTTGCATCAAAATAGCTCTTATAGTTAAACATGGAAGGGTGGCGCTTGGTCGTAAAGGCGATATCTTCTGCACGGTCATAGACGATCTTTACATCTTCTTTGGCCTTTTTACTCAACAGATAGGCATAGGCCGCCATCAGGGAAGGGTAATCCTCTTTACCGCCGAAAGCACCGCCGGTCGGCGCCTGTTCCACCTCGATCTTCTTCCCTGTCAACTCCTGCAGGGCAGACTCTACATAAAAAGGACACTGCATCGACCCAATGATCTTGATGGCTCCATTGCTATAACGTGCGATCATACTCTGGGGCTCCATATAGAGCTGCTCCTGATGCGGTGTACTGTAGCACTTTTCCAGACTTTTCAGACTCTGATAATCAGGCTCTTCACCTTTGACAGTTTGGATGCTTTTGAAGATATTGTCATCACCATAGAGAATGTTCTTACGATCGATCGCCTCCTGCATCGTAAGAACAGGCTCCAAAGGTTCATAGGTGATATCAATATGTTTTACAGCCTCTTTAAGCATCTTTTTCGATCGGTGTGCAAGCAGTAAAATCGGTTCCCCTATAAACATGACCCGTTTTTCGGCTAAAAAAGGCTGATCATCGGTCAACATAGCGTTGGTATTTTTTCCCTCAATATCGTGATGATCAACAATCACAAAATCCGAAAAATCGAATGCGTCATCGAACGTAATGGAGAGAATATTTCCATGCGAAACACCTGAGCGGACAACAGCGCCATAAAGACCATCAAAATCCAGATCATCGGTATATCGCAATGTACCCTCAGCTTTGGATGCGGCATCGACACGCACAACACTTTGCCCAACGAGACTCATGCCGGACTCTTCAGGGCGATGTAGGTCCCCGCCAGCACCAGAAAAACACCGAAAATCTTCTGCAGAGTGATACTGTTCGCAGCGAGATTCAACGCACCCATATGATCATAAAGGAGCGATGCGATCAGCAAGCCGGAGACGAAGAGCAGTGAGGTCGCCGTTGCGCCGATGGCGGGAAAGGCGATGGCAAATACCATGATGACAAAAAAACCGCAGAGACCGCCGATGAGGATGGACGGTCCCATCTTTTCCAGAGAAAACCTCAATCCGTTTTCCGCCGTAAAGAGATAAAAGAGAACCACCGAAGCAAATACCACCAGCGAATTCACCAGCAACACGGTTTTCAGGTCGATGCTCTCCTTCCAGTAGCCGTTATAGAGCCCCTGTGTACTTGAAGCAATCCCGGAAAGAAAACTCAAAATCACGATAAACAGTTTGGTCAAAATATCTCCTTCCTCTCTCGTTATTGATTATATCTCTTTGAGCATTGAATCAGTGTTAAACTGCCTGAATCGTGACCGCAATGGGAAGGGTCAGGAACTATTAACAAACAACTAATCGATTCTTGGATAAAATTCCCCAATTTTTATTTGGAGACTTTAATGGACGCAGCCAAATATATTTGGATGAATGGCTCTTTTGTGCCATGGAATGAAGCGCAGACACACGTTCTTTCACACACACTGCATTACGGCAATGGTGTTATCGAGGGGACAAAAGCGTATAAAACCGACAAAGGGTATGCGATCTTTCGTTTGAATGAGCATACCAGACGCCTGAAAGAGTCGGCAAAAATGACGCTGATCGATATCCCTTACACGATCGAAGAGATGAACGAAGCACAGATCGAACTGCTTCGTAAAAATCAGTTTACCGGAGATAACGTCTATATCCGCCCATTTGCTTTTCTGGGTTACGGTGTCATGGGTGTTTACCATAAGGATGCACCGGTAGAGACCGTTATGGCAGCCTGGGAATGGGGTGCATACCTTGGGGAAGAGGGTCTTAAACGCGGTATCCGTTTAAAGATCGCTTCCATGACGCGCCCGGCAAATACCTCGAACATGGGTAAAGCCAAAGCAACCGCCAACTACCTTAACTCCCAGATGGCTAAATATGAGGCGATCGATTGCGGTTATGACGAAGCGCTGCTTCTGGACGATCAGGGATATGTCGCTGAAGCGAGTGGTGCCTGTTTCTTTATGATTAAAGATGGCGAACT
>JAYEMF010000048.1:0-3838 GCA_034717975.1 Campylobacterota bacterium | reverse complement strand
TTAACTCCCAGATGGCTAAATATGAGGCGATCGATTGCGGTTATGACGAAGCGCTGCTTCTGGACGATCAGGGATATGTCGCTGAAGCGAGTGGTGCCTGTTTCTTTATGATTAAAGATGGCGAACTCATCTCTCCTCCATACGATAACTCACTGGCGTCGATTACCCAAAAGACCGTGGTAGAGATGGCGGAGAAGATAGGATACAAGGTAGTTCGCCGACGTATCAGTCGCGAAGAGATCTATGTAGCGGATGAAGCATTCCTGACCGGAACAGCTGCGGAAATCACTCCGGTACGCGAGATTGATGCCCGCATCATCGGCATAGGCGAACGCGGACCGATCACGGAAAAGATTCAGAGTGGCTATTTCGACATCGTCTTTGGACGCAATCCGGAATACGAGCACTATTTAACTTATATATAGAACGTCAAAGGAATAAAATCCCTTTGACTACGCTAGCCGCTATGGCACTAAAGCTTGCCTTCAATAAAGGCAGAGAAATTCTTTCATAAAATATTATGAAGAAAACTTTTTAACAAGGAAAACAACTTATGGCTACAGACATGAAAATGGCATCAGATATGAACGACTATTTCAACAAAAAGAAAAAATCTTCCGGCGGAAGCGGCGGCGGTAACAGCGGTGGCGGCTCTGGCGGTGGCGGATTTAAACCACCCCGTCCTCCAAAGATCGACCTGAACTTCGGCGGCGGTAAAGCCGGAATCTTCTACTTTATCGGTGCAATCATTCTTGTTTTGATCCTGACAAAACCTTTTGTCATCATTACTGAGGGTGAGCGCGGTATTTTAGCAACCAACGGTAAGTATGAACAGCAGGCACTACTGCCGGGTCTGCACTTCATCATTCCGGTGATACAGAAAGTCTACGTCGTCGATACGAAAGTACGTATTATCAACTATGCCAGTAAAATCGATCGTGCAGCGGCAGCTGGCGAAGGTATCGAGATCAAACCGGCCATCACCGTTCTGGACAAACGTGGTCTTCCCGTAGGCATCGAATTAACGGTCCAGTACCGTTTGAATGCCCAGTTTGCTGCCCAGACCATCTCCAACTGGGGCTTTAGCTGGGAAGAGAAGATCATCAATCCGGTCGTACGTGACGTCGTGCGTAACGTCGTTGGTCAGTATGATGCAGAATCACTACCAACAAAACGTAATGAAATCGCCGTCTTGATTGACAAAGGTATCCGTGAAAACGTCCAAAAGCAGAAAAATACGCCGGCTGAGCTACAGTCTGTCCAGCTGCGTGAAATCGTTCTTCCACAGAAGGTAAAAGAACAGATCGAGCGTGTTCAGGTTGCCAAACAGGAAGTTCAACGTGCCGAGCAGGAAGTCCAACGCGCGAAACAAGAAGCGTTCAAACGTGCTGCTGAAGCTCAAGGTAAAGCTGAAGCTGTGAAGATTGCGGCCGAAGGTAAAGCGACAGCGATCAAAATCGAAGCCGATGCACAAGCTACTGCAAACAAAGTCATTTCTCAAAGTTTGACAAAACAGATTTTACAACTTGAGCAGATTCATGTTCAGGGTAAATTCAACGATGCACTTAAAGAAAATAAAGATGCGAAAATCTTCTTAACACCTGGTGGTTCAACACCAAATATCTGGGTCGATATGAAAAATCCGCAGAAACAAAGCGCTATCAAATAATCTAACTTTACTTCCCCTTCCCGGGGAAATCCTCTTTTTTGGCATCTATTTTGCTTATCTCACTTACATACTGATCAGGAACTACCTACATGCAAGCTATTTTAGACCGAGTCGACTGGGAAAAGTCAGACCTCCTCCCTGTTATCGTCCAGGACCATGAAAACAATGACGTGCTGATGATGGCCTATATGGACCGTGAAGCACTTGAACTCTCTCTTAAGACAAACATCGCCCACTACTTCTCCCGTTCCAAGCAGCGTATCTGGAAAAAAGGCGAGAGCAGCGGCCATATCCAGACGATAAAGTCATTCTTTATCGATTGCGACAACGATACCCTGCTGATCAAAGTGAAACAGGAAGGTGTGGCATGTCATACAGGTCGACGTTCTTGCTTCTTTACAGAACTCACTTCAGGTGACACTGTCATCGAGCAGGAAGTTGAAACAGCAGCCGTCTACGGTGTCATCGATGAGCTTTACCACACGATTTTGGATCGTAAAAAAGCGGATCCTGAGAGCTCCTGGACCGCCAAACTGTTTGCCAAAGGCGAAAACACCATCCTCAAAAAAGTCGTAGAAGAGGCAGGAGAGTTCAGCTTTGCCGTCAAAGACGACGATGAAGAGGAGATCATTTACGAAGCCGCCGATCTGACCTATCATGTCCTTGTAGCACTTGGACTTAAAAACATCTCACCCGATCGCATCAAACAGGAATTGGCACGCCGTTTCAACATGAGCGGCATTGCTGAAAAGAACGCAAGAGAATCATGAACCAGCAGATAACCGCCTTCCTCGATGGACTGATCCTTTACGATTACCTCCTCTTGGGCGGGAGTCTCCTTCTCTTTGTTTTACTGCTTATTCTTGCTGTTTTACTGCGAAAAAAACTACTGCTTGCCCTTTTACTTATCCTCCTGGCTTTTACTGCTATCATCCTCGGGCCAACCGTTGGGTATACCAAACTGCACGACTTTATATTCAGTAATAATATATCCATCCGTGAGGTCAAAGCGCTGGAGTTCACTCAGGCTCTTATCGTCTGGGGAGACCTTAACAACACATCTTCGCGCCACTTTTCAGAGTGTGCCATCACGGCTGAAGTCTACAAAGTCGCCAACAATCCAGTGCTCGACGCGCTCTATCCGCTAAACCCTTTCAAAAAAGCGACGATATTAACGGAAGATATTGCTGCGGGTGGGTCGCGATCCTATAAGATCATCATCGAACCGTTTACCTACAGCAGAGAGTACAACCTATCTGTAGGAGCGAAATGCCGATGATTTTGGGAACCTATTTTACAATATGGCACTATGCTGTTGTCATTTTGACTGTCATTATTTTTCTACTTCTGGTCGTTGTCTCTTTCAGACAGCAGACATCAAAGATCCGTAACTCGATGATCTTCTCATCTTTTCTTGTTATGACACTGGTTGCCGGCTTTTTGATTATGGCACTGGACAAATATACAAAAGAGGTAAAACTTACAGGGCTCGACAACCGCCGTATGCTCAACAGCGAAAAAATCGTTTACAGCGGCTATGTGACGAACACAGGAAACTACACGATCGGAGAGGTGAAAATCGAGTTCAAACTGGTCAACAAAGGACATGCAACCGGTAATGTCAAAGGTGGTAGCTTCTTCAAACCATCGGGTATAAAAGATTTTTTCGGCGGAGGCTATGCAAGCAGCTATAAACCACAAAAAGTCGAAGAGACGGTCGTCGTTGCCAGAAATCTTCCACCGGGAAAAACCCAATACTTCAACGTCCAGTTCGACTATCCACCCTACTTCAAGCATGTAGCCGACTTCCAGCGGGTTTTTGCGCATTAATGGTAAGACGTCTATCAACCATTTTCTTTTTTATATCTCTCCATTCAAGAATAGTTTGATAATTGAACTTTTCTATGGAGGTCTCTTACTTTCTTTTTGTTCTCGGCAAAAAGAGAGTAAGCAAAGAAAAACTCGATAACTAGCAGAGGCTGCCCATAGTTGTACGCCATTTATGTTGGATTGGGGCCTGTTCAACTCTTCTTACGTTTTAACTTTAGGGCACCTCTAAAAACCCTGGATATCATCAGAGGGCAAAGAAGGTGCAAGATTTCGTTTTAAAATCTTGAAGGACTACCCATAGGTAATTCAAGAGATTTTAGGACGGAAGATTGTGCCTTA
>JAYEMF010000047.1:0-18867 GCA_034717975.1 Campylobacterota bacterium | reverse complement strand
GCTCAGCTGCATGAGGTGCCCATACAGAAAGATGAAGACCTGGTTGAACTGCTTTCAAAGGTGGAGCTGGACAAGGAGATTCCGGCCAATCTCTACAAAGCGGTTGCCGAGATCTTCAGTTTTATCTATAATGTCACTAAGAAAAAATAGTTAAGGGATAATATGAATACTTTTCAGATCATTATGCTGGTTGCAGCAGCATTTTTCGCCTACAGGATCTATGAACATGTTCAAGGGCTTCAAGACCCTTCTGAAACGAAGAGAGAGCCCCGAAGGGTGCCGGCATCGTATGATCCGGAAGTTTTAGTCGAAAAGGCGGATGAAGCGTATGAGAGAGGTGACCTCGGCAGGGCCAAAGCCTTGCTGGCCGAGGCCGATGTAAAAGCACCGAATGATCCGGAAATTTTGAACAAGTTAGGCTTTATTCTGGCAAAAGAGGGTGATGCAGATCGTGCGATAGAGCATTACCGGGCTTCATTGGAAGTTGATGAAGAAGATGATATGGTCCACAGTGCCCTTGCATCGCTTTACCGTGAAAAGGGTGAATATGAAGAGGCTAAAGCGCATTATGAAAAAGCCCTCTCCATTGACAGTGAATATGCGACAACCTACTTCAACTATGCCAATCTTTTAGTAGATATGGATGAGAAAGAGCGTGCCAAGGTGATGTATGAGAAAGCGCTGAAGTATGATCCGGAGTTCATGCAGGCAAAATTTGAACTGGAAAAACTGGGATGAGCGAAAGCCAAAAGCGCTTGGCCGTTTTGATCGATGCCGACAACTCCCAGTCTTCGATCATTGACGGACTGCTGGATGAGATTGCCCAGTACGGGGTAGCCAGTGTCAAGCGGATTTATGGCGACTGGACCGACACCAAACTGAAAGGGTGGAAGAAGGTCCTGCTCGAACACGGGATTCATCCGATGCAGCAGTTCGCTTACACGTCTGGAAAAAATGCAACAGACAGCGCGCTGATCATTGATGCGATGGACCTGCTCTATACGAACAACTTTGACGGTTTCTGTATCGTATCGAGCGACAGTGATTTTACCCGTCTGGCAAGCCGTATCCGTGAATCGGGTCTGATGGCGTATGGCTTCGGTGAACAGAAGACACCCAAACCTTTTGTCAGTGCCTGTGACAAGTTTACCTATATCGAGAACCTTCGTATAGCCAAAACAGCGAGCAGGCGTGTTGAAAAAGCGGAGGTGGATGCCCGGCTTCTCTCCCTGCTGCGTCACGCAGTTGAAGATACGGCGGATGACGCCGGCTGGTCCTATCTGGGAGTGATCGGACAAAATATCGTCAACAAATCTCCGGAGTTTGATCCCCGTAATTATGGTTATAGAAAACTGGGTGAACTGCTTGAGAGCACCGATACATTTGAGTTTAAAGATTCTGACCCCCTGACCGGGGCACAAGCGGTTTATGTACGCTGTAAGCGTCGCCGAAGGAGTTATAAAAGATGACCATAGCCGATATCTACAACCATCTAGACAACCTCTCCCCGTTTGAACTGCAGGAGTCCTGGGATAACTCCGGACTGCTTGTCGGTGATTTTTCACAGGATGTCAGCCAGATCGTTTTGAGTATTGATCTGGATGAAGAGCTGGTTGAAAGCCTGGATGAGAATACGCTTGTAATCACGCACCATCCTATTATCTTTGGCGGTCTGAAACAGCTGGAATTCAATCACTACCCGGCCAAACTGCTTCGCAGCATGATACAAAAAAATATTTCCAATATCGCGATGCACACCAATTTTGACCAGACTCATCTCAATGCCTACGTGGCAGAAGAGGTCTTGGGCTACAAGGTGGTTGATAAAGAGGGCTTTGTAGCCTATCTGGAAGTCAATGAGCCGTTTCCTGTTTTTGCAAAAAAAGTGGCCGACGTGTTTGGCATTGAGCATCTCAGAATGGTGGAGTGCCATGAGAACATTAAACGTGCGGCACTCACAACCGGTTCAGGCGCTTCACTGATGCGCTCGATCCATGCGGATTGTTTCCTGACGGGTGATATAAAATATCATGATGCAATGGAAGCAAAGACAATCGGGCTCTCGATGATCGATATCGGGCACTATGAAAGCGAGCGCTATTTCGGGGAGATATTGGCACCTTATTTGAAAAATTTAGGTTTAGGCGTTATAATTTCACCATCAAAGAACCCCTTCACCTATTTATAACCTTATTTATAATGTAGCGTAGGTACACGTAATCCTAAAAGGAACCAGATGAACAAACACCTTGAACAACTAATTGAACTCTCTATGGTCGACAAAGAGATCGATGCTTTCGAACCGCAGATCGAAGAGGCAAACTACAAGTATGAAGCTGCAATGGCGAAGAAAGGCAGCATTGATTCTGATATTGAAGCCCTCAACACAGGGATCAAAGAGGAAGAACTTAAAAAGCAGAAAAATGAGCTTCACCTGGCAGAACTCTCTGCAAAACTTGAAGAGAACAGCAAGAAAAGTGCAGAGATCAAAACTGAGCGTGAGATGAAATCACTTCAGCTAGAAGAAGAGATCGCCAAAGAGCAGGTCACATTCGCCAATGAAGAGATCGAACGTCTTGAAAAAGTGATCGATAATAAAAAAGAGCAGGTCGCTGCCCTTGAAGAGCAGATGGGTGAGATCGATAGTAACCTTGCGTCGGTAAAAAAAGAGGTCGATGCCAAACTTGCCGAGATCGATAAAGAGCGTCAGGGTGTTTTCGGAAAAAAAGAGAAACTGGTTGCAGGCATGAACCAAAAAGGTCTCTCTTTCTATCAGAAGATTCGCCGCTGGGCAAAGAACACAACAGCAGTACCGGTAAAAAACCAGGCTTGTATGGGCTGTTTCATGGTAATCAGCGACAAGATCTACTCTGATGTGATCAAAGGTGAAGAGATCACTACCTGTCCACACTGCGGACGCATCCTATACCTTGAAAAAGAAGAAACTCAAGAGGCTTAATTGAAGCCTTTCACCCTTCTCTATTTTCTACTGGCACTGCTGCTTTATGTGGCAGCATTGCCATTGATCATCCTTCTCTCCTTTAAAACCAAATATCGACAATCTATTCCGGCACGTTTTTTTCTCTGGAAGAATCCACCCTTTAAACGCAGCGGTATCTGGTTTCATGTCTGTTCTCTCGGTGAAGCGCGTGCGTTGAAGCCGATCCTTGACCGACTGGGAGAGGAAACGGTAAATATCACGACGACAACACATACAGGGTATGCCGAGGCTTTGAAGTACAAGGCAGATGTACGTTATCTGCCTTATGAGTTTTTTGTGCCGTTTTGGGCAAGGTCACAACGTGTTGTCGTGGTCTTGGAAGCGGAGTTCTGGTACCTGCTTTTTGCTGTAGCTTCGTCTCGAGGCGCAAAGGTACTCCTGCTCAATGCACGCATTACCGAACGCAGCTATCCGAAATATAAAAAGATGGCCTGGCTCTATCGCCGTATGTTTGCCTACGTAGACAGGGTTTTTGTCCAAAGCGATGCCGACAGAGAGCGGTTTATATCACTGGGTGCCTCGTCGGTTGAGGTCGTAGGCAATATCAAACTTGCACAGCAGATCACTGCTCCAAAAAGCTATGAGAAACCTGAGTGTGAAGTGATTGTCGCGGCGAGTACGCATGAGACAGAAGAGGAGCCGATTATCGAGGCCTATCTGTCGTATGCAAAAGCATACCCTTCCAAGCTGATTGTCGTTCCGCGCCATCCGGAGCGTTTCGATAGAGTCTGGGATCTGATTACCCGAATGGCAGAAGATCACAGCTGCTCACGCTGGAGCGAGTCGCAAAATTTTGCGTGTGATATCATACTGGTTGATGCAATGGGTGAACTCAACAATATTTATGCTATCAGTGATGTAGCAGTATTGGGCGGAGCGTTCAAGTCGGATGTAGGTGGACACAATCCACTCGAACCGGCCCGTTTTGGGTGTAAAATTATAACCGGAGAGCATGCTTTTATGCAGCAGGAGCTCTTTAAATATGTCAAGGATGTGCAGATCGTTTCGCCTTCCGAGATAGAGAGTGCCTTGGAAAAGGCACAACATATGCCGGGTTCACATGTCGATGAAGCAATCGATCTGGACAGGGTAATTGAAGATATCAAAGGATAGTCCAGATGAGCAGACGAGATGCAAGTGATCGACGCAGAAGTGCGAAAAAGAGTGAAGCAAAAGCAAAAGTAAAAGCAAAAGCGTTCAAAAAAGCAGATGATAAACGTGATAAAAAACGCAAACCTTATAAAGAGGCAGCGCAAAGAGGCAGTCATCAAAATGTGGAATATGAAGAGTATGATACTCCATCTTCAAGAAAGAAGCAGAGTAAAGGTGAAAAGGCCTATAAACTTTTAGCCGCACAGGAAGATATTTCCAATACCCAGGCAAAAACAATGATCGATCGAGGCTTGGTTTATGTGGGCAACAAGAAGGTGATGGTCGCTCGCGGTGAACTTCCGCTGGATACCGCATTTATTGTTCAGCGTGTCGAGCAGGTCAAGCCGATCTTTGAAAATGATGACCTGGTCGTCGTCGATAAACCTGCATTCGTCAATGCTGATGAGATTGAACGTCAGTTTAAAGGGGCAAGACTGCTTCACCGTCTCGATCGTGAGACAAGCGGTGTTCTGATGCTGGTTAAAAATGAAGAGTTCCGGGCGAAAGCCATTAAAGCGTTTCAGGCGAATGAAGTCTATAAAGAGTATGTTGCCTGGGTGGAAGGTGTTTTTATCGAGCCGTGCGAGATCGATAAGCCGATAGTGACAGAAAAGATCAATAACCGCGCTTATTCCAAAGTCTCCAAGAAGGGGAAACCGGCACATACCAAAGTGGATCCGCTTGAGGTGTCCGGTAAAAAGTCTAAGGTCAAAGTAGTCATCCAGGAGGGTCGGACCCATCAGATCCGTACCCATCTGCGCTCGATCAACTTTCCGATTGTTGGGGATGAACTCTACGGGGGAAGACGCTCTAAGCGTGTGATGCTGCATGCTAAAAAAGTCGAACTGCTTGGCATGACTTTTGAAGCCAAAGAGCCAAAGATATTCGCTCATTTTGGGTTGTCGTAATATATTTTATAGCTTCTGCCTTTATCGCTGCTTGCATCAACACTGCTTCAGGCATCAGATGATGTTGCCGTATTGACAGAAGCTGGATGTGCTGCCTGTCATATAGTCGAAAAAATCCCCAAGGGAAGCTTGCAACAGTCTCCGCTCCTCCTATGAATGTTCATGGAATTTCCATGGATAAACTATTAAAGAAAACTTAAAGTGTCATTCCGCTATAATCTCCTACTTTTTTTCTATCCTATTTTGGAAAAGTATAATTTTTTGTATGAGGAGCAGGGGTGTTTGAAACACTGACAGATTCGTTTACATCGGCCATAAAGAAGATCCGTTTTCATGATGATGAAAAGGCGCTTAAAAAAGCGCTGATGGAACTTAAAAAGTCGTTATTGAAGTCAGATGTACACCATAAGGTGGTCAAAGAGCTGATCACTGCTGTCGAGACAAAAACGAAAGAAGCCGGTATCGGGAAAGACCAATTCCTGAATGCCATGCGTGAAAGCCTCTATACACTTCTCGATGTAGAGGGTAAGCAGGGATTCGTTTTCGCACCAAACCCGCCGACTGTCATCTTAATGACCGGTCTTCAGGGTTCGGGTAAAACGACGACAACCGGAAAACTGGCAACTTACCTGAAAACACGCAAGAAAAAAGTTCTGGTAGTTGCGGCCGACCTTCAGCGTTTGGCTGCAGTAGAACAGCTTCGTCAGATCACGGGACAGATCGAAGTCGAGCTGTATGCCGATGATGTAAGTAAAAATCCGGTTGAAGTGGTTACTGCTGCTCTAGCCAAAGCAAAAGCAGGGATCTACGATGTCGTCCTGATCGATACCGCCGGACGTCTGGCAATCGATGAAGAGTTGATGGGTGAACTTTCCGAGGTCAAAGCGGCGGCCAATCCGGATGAGATCTTTTATGTAGCGGACTCCTTGACAGGTCAGGATGCGATCCGCACGGCGACAAGCTTTAAAGAGCAGATCGGGATCGACGGGGTCATTCTTAGCAAATACGATGGCGACTCCAAAGGCGGTGTCGCTCTTGGCATCGCTTCTCAGGTCAATGTACCGCTGCGCTTTATCGGTGCAGGCGAGAAGATGGAAGATCTTGAGGTCTTCTTGCCGGAACGTATTGTCAACCGCTTGATGGGCCTTGGTGACATCGAAGGTCTTGCTGAGAAGACGGCAGCCGTTATCGATGAGAAACAGGCGAAACTGCTAACCAAGAAGATCAAAAAAGGGCAGTTCAACTTTAATGACTTTCTTGAGCAGATGGAAAGCATCAAGAAGATGGGCAGCATGAAGTCGATCATGGGCATGATCCCGGGTATGGGCAACATGGCCAAAGCGATGGGCGATATGGATCTGGAGAACTCCAAAGAGCTCAACCAGATCAAAGCGCTGGTCTCTTCCATGACACCTAAAGAACGCGAAGACCCGGCACTCCTGAACAACAGCCGTAAGCAGCGTATCGCAGTAGGTTGCGGACTCTCTCAGGTGGAAGTCAACCGTATTTTGAAGCAGTTCAAAAATGCTTCAAAAATGGCAAAAAAATTCTCTGGCAAAAAAGGGATGCAGGATATGCAGAACATGATGAGCCAGATGCAGCAGGGCGGCGGAATGCCGGGCGGTATGGGTGGTTTTCCACGCTAGCGCCTAAATGCTGATAAGGTGACTTTTTGAAGTCTCTTTATCAGCATTTATAGCAATATATTTGCAGAAATTAACATATTCAGCATGTTGAAATATGACATGCGCAGAGAACTAAAGGAAATAAACATGGCAACTGTAATCAGACTGACCCGTATGGGCCGTAAGAAACAACCGTTTTACCGTATCGCGGTAACAGACTCTCGTAAACGTCGTGATGGCGGCTGGATCGAATTGATCGGTCACTATAACCCGATGGGCGAAGAGAAAGTACTTAAAATTGACGAAGAGCGTCTTGACTACTGGCTAAGTGTCGGTGCGAAAATGAGCGATCGCGTTAAAAAGATCACTGGTAAGTAATTCTTATGGTTACCGATTTTGTCGCTCAATACGCCAAACTGATCGCTACACATCCGGACGATATCCGTATTGAAGCATTGGAAGGTGATGAGTTGATAGAGGTCATTCTTTATGCCAATCAGGCCGATGTCGGCAAACTGATCGGCAAAGAGGGAAAAATGATCGGTGCGATCAAGACAGTGATATCGGGATGCAAAGCCAAAGATGGCAAAAGCTACCGTATCAACGTCGAGGCCGTGACTAACTAGAACACCACTTGAACAAAGTCCAAATAGCAACGCCAGCCGCTAAAGCACTGAAGCTAGCCTTTCACGAGGCAGAGGCTTTTGTTTCAATAAATACTTTAATAAGTTGAACAATTGAAATCTTCTCCAGAACTTCTTCACATTGCTACCCTTGGAAAAACCGTCGGTCTAAAAGGCGATATGAAACTTCATATAAACAGCGATTTTCCTGAACAATTTGTTTCCGGTGCCGAATTTTATCTTAATGCCAAGAGCAGAATAAAACTCGGTAATGTAAACATGGAACGTGGAACTACGCGTTTGGAGGGGATTTCGACACCGGAAGCGGCAAAAAAGTTTATCAATGCGAAGCTCTACACGACGCAGGAAGCCACACGAGAGGCGTGCAAACTCGAAGAGGGTGAGTTTTTCTGGTTTGACATCATCGGCTGCATGGTCTATGAAGATGGCCGCGAGCTTGGCCGTGTGATAGATATTGATCGTCTGGGTGAACAGAACTACCTGCTGATCGAGACCGACACTCTTCTAGTGGCACAAGGCCGAAGTAAAACCTTTCTTATCCCTTATCAACCTCCTTTTATTGTAGAGACCAGGATCGATGCCAAGAGTATTGAAGTCTCCGGCGGAGTGGATCTTTTAGAAGCATCATGATACGTTTATCAATCACTGCTCTGCTTGCAGCTACACTTTTTATCCTCAGCGGCTGTAGTGAGCCGAAACAGAAGCTCTCCCTGGATGGCAAAAAACTGCTTCAAGAGAAGTGCGCTTCCTGCCATAACCTCGATATGCCAGCGAAGACCTACCCCGAAGAGGTGGCCCCGCCAATGATGGCTATCTCTTTTCATGTGCATGACTTCATAAGTGTCAGTACCCCTGCCGAACGTATTCCTAAAAGTATTGAATTTGTGAAAGATTATGTGATCAACCCTTCACTTGAGAAATCATTTTGTGATGAAGCGAGTCTTAAGAGTTATGGTCTGATGCCCTCGCAAAAAGGGAAGGTGAGCGATGATGAGCTCCAAGCCATCGCCGAATACATGTTCTCTTACTACAATCAGAAGAATTTTTTCAAGATCTCTGAAGAGCGTGCTGCTTTCAAACGCCTCCCTTTAGGTGAACAGCTGGCAAGACAAAACAAGTGCTTCGGCTGCCACAAACTTGACCGGAATGTTGTCGGGCCATCATTTCGTGCTATTGCCGAGAAATATAAAGAGCGTTCATCCGAACCAATGCGTACAGCTATCAAAAATGGCGGTAAAGGGCAGTGGAAAGAGATGCGTGGTGCGATGATGCCGCCATTTGGAAAACTGACAGACGATGAGCTGAAAACACTCACTGAATGGATTATGCAGATAGGAACTGAACCCAGTGCGGTAACCAAGTAAGATTTTGCTTGCATCAATAACACAGAAGGTAGACAGGGGCGTACTATTTATGCTCTTGAGTACGCTCTTTTCAGCGGTGAACGGAGCGGTTGCAAAAGTTTTAGCTGAAGATCTGAGTGCTCTTGAGATCGTCTTTTTTCGTAATATTATCGGGGTGACCCTGATCCTCGTGATGCTGGCCTATCGCCCTCCGAAGCTATCGGGCGGTCACCTTGGCTTTTTAATCCTGCGCGGCTTTCTGGGATTTAGTGCCATGATCCTCTTCTTCTACACGATCACGGCCATTCCTCTTGGTGAAGCGATAACACTCAACAAGACTTCCCCGCTGTTTGTGAGCATCATTGCCTTTTTCCTTCTTAAAGAGCGCCTTTCCTACCTGGGAGTAGCGGCACTTTTCATGGGGTTTGCCGGTGTCGTTATGATTACCAAACCTTCCGGCATCATGATGAGCTATGAGCACTTTTTAGGGGTCCTTGGCGGTTTTTTCGCAGCAGCGGCCTACGCTACGATCCGCCGTATTAAAGACCTCTACGATCCCCGGGTCATCGTTCTCTCTTTTATGGGAATGGGAACAGTGGTGCCAATACTGCTCTTTATGCTTGCATCGGTCTACACGCCGCCGGAGGCGCTCTCATTTTTGATCAGTGACTTTGTCTTGCCGGATACGCCGAAAGTATGGTTGTTTATTGCCCTGATGGCAGTTATTGCGACCATTTCCCAGTGGCTGCTTACAAAAGCCTATACAACGACCCATGCCGGGATCATAGGCATAGTCAGTTATACCAATATCCCTTTCGCAATCGGCTTTGGTGTGATGCTGGGGGATATGTTCCCTGATCTATTGGCCTTAATGGGCATCGGCCTGATAATCGCCGGTGGTCTGTTGGTGAGAAAAGCGAAATAGACCAGGGCTTATTTTAGGCAGTTTTTACCGGAGTGTTTGGCAAGATAGAGTTTCCCATCGGCCGCTTCAATATAGCGTTCCATATGAACTTCACTCCCTTTAATGTCATCTGGCGGTGTGATCTCTATTATGCCGATACTTACCGTTGTAGAGATTTCATTTCCATTATGGCTGATGGATGAATCTTCTCGGGAGTAATTCCCAGACCCTTGGGTCGTAACATTATGTTGATTGAAATTGAACAATAGTTTCCAATGTCATAGTAAAAAACTTTGGAAGCTTTAAAGCTGGCTAATACCCCGTTGCTTGCGACGGGGATAAGCTGGATAAGTATCAGTCTTAACGATTGATTTTATTTGAGATAGTCTATCAATAGAGAAAATAGTGTGCTATTTGATAGCACTAGATGTATTTATGATACAATCCCAATGCAAAATTTGGAGCTCTTATTGATGAAACTTACCTATGTTACCCTGTTTCAAAATCTGATCGAGGGATATTTTCAGGATTCGATCCTGAAACGTGCCCAGGATAAAGATATCTTTCATATCGGTTATCTCAATCCGCGTGACTT
This sequence comes from Campylobacterota bacterium, assembly GCA_034717975.1. Lineage (GTDB taxonomy): Bacteria > Campylobacterota > Campylobacteria > Campylobacterales > Sulfurimonadaceae > BB26. Next base: position 8,695 of record JAYEMF010000047.1, on the reverse strand, counting down.
CTCGGCATCCAAACATAAAAAGGTGGATGATACAGCCGTAGGCGGGGGTGCCGGAATGGTGATGACGCCGCAGCCGCTCTTCGATGCGCTCAATCATCTTAAGGCAGAAGGTGATGTGCACATCATCTTTACAACACCGGTAGCCAAACCCTTTACGCAAAACGATGCCAAACGTCTGGCCAAGAAAGAGCATATCGCCTTTGTCAGCGGGCGTTACGAGGGAATCGACGAACGGGTGATCGAGACCTTTGCCGACGAGGTGTTCAGCATAGGTGATTATGTCCTTACCGGGGGTGAGCTGCCTTCGCTGGTGATGAGTGATGCGATCTTGAGAAATGTGGATGGTGTATTGGGGAACAGTGAGTCGCTGGAGACAGAAAGCTTCGAAACGCCACTTTTGGAAGCGCCATCTTTTGGAAAACCGCCAATATATGAAGAAAAAGCCGCACCATCAGAATACTTAAAGGGAAACCACAGTAAAATCACGGCACTAAAATTCGCCCTGTCCACATGTAAGACAAAGTTCTTTCGGCCAGAGCAGCTTTTACAGCATAATAAAAGGACATCATATGAGAAATAAGTACATTGAAAATTTCGAGAATGCCCAAGTCGCTGAGAAAAACATTCCTGATTTCCGTGCAGGTGACACTGTACGCCTAGCCGTAACGATTAAAGAGGGCGACAAAAGTCGTGTTCAAAGTTACGAAGGTGTTTGTATCGCAATGCGCGGTCAGGGAACTGGTAAAACGATCACTGTTCGTAAAATCGGCGCTAACGGCGTTGGTATCGAGCGTGTTTTTCCAATCTACACTGACAGCATCAACGAAATCAAAGTGATCCGTCGTGGTCGCATTCGCCGTGCAAAACTTTTCTACCTTCGCGGTCTCGCAGGTAAAAAAGCACGTATTCAAGAGCTTCGCAAGTAATTGCGGAGTCACCCTCTTTTTACTTTTTAAACTCCAACCGACAACCTCCCAAAATTTTAAATTTAATCCAGTATAATAACTACTATTTGTTTCACTGGTGTAATGTGATTTTTATATACTCTTGTGTCTATAAAAGAGGTATGTGTGGGCTATTTAGAAGATTTACAATCTACAATGTTGATCAACTCTTACACGAAGAACAAAGCCGGTGTTGACAAGGTCGGTGATCTCTTTGATGGCTGGATGAGTCTGCTTGGTTTTGATCTCAAGCAGTATCGGCGCGAACTGATCGGTGCGCATCGCTACTACACCTCTTCACGTAAAGAGGGCAAATGTCTGCTTCTGCTTGGACATATCGATACCGTTTTCCCTCCTGACACTTTTGATCATTACGAGGATGACGGTGAGTGGATCTATGGTCCGGGCGCCTGTGATATGAAAGGCGGCAATATCGTTGCCCTTCAGGCACTGCGCAACCTAAAGGCCGAAGATATTGAGATTACCAATATCGATATGCTGCTGGTCAGCGATGAAGAGACGGGCAGCGACGATTCGAAACTGGTAAGCGGCGAACTGGCCTCTCAGTATGATTACTGTCTGGTTTACGAGGCGGCCGGTCCCAATATGGAAGTGGTGACGGCGCGCAAGGGCGTGGGAACGTTCACCATCGATATTGAAGGGCTCGCCAAGCATGCCGGCAACCATTATGCCGAGGGTGTCGATGCCAATCTCGAAGCGGCGTATAAACTTCAGGCACTTGTTGCCCTGACTGACCTTGAAAAAGGGACGACGGTCAATGTCGGTAAACTCGAAGGCGGAATCGGTGCCAATACGATCTCGCCAAAAGCCCACCTGCTTTTTGAATTGCGTTATAAGAGAGCCGATGAGCGAGAACGTGTGCTCAAGGCGATCGATGAGATTGTGGCCACACCATATGTAGAGGGAACGAAGTCGATGCTTTGCGGCGGTATCCAGCGTGATGTGATGCAGTGCAGTGATGCGACACTGGATTTTATCACTGATATTGAGCGTATTACCGGAGTAAAATTGCCGACGGAGGAGCGCGGCGGTGTGAGTGATGCAAATATTGTCAGCTCAAAAGGGGTAGTGACACTCGATGGTTTTGGCCCTTATGGCGATGGCGACCATACCCATCATGAGCGTGCACGTAAAAGCAGTTTTGATGAGCGTATTGCGTTGACGACTACGCTTTTAAAGCACTTTTGCAAAGAATTGGATTTTAAAGAGGGGGAGAGTAGATGAGTAGACAGGTTGGTATGTGGATGTACAGCAATGGCGGCGGTGACATCCTTCAGGATAAGATAGAAGCACGCTTGAAAGAGCGAGAGGTTGATGTGATTCGTGATCTGGACCTTCGTTTCGCCGAGTCACAAAACGGTGCCATGATCTGTAAAGGGGTCAATATGCTGGATCTGGACCTTTTCTTCTCTTACAATGCCGGTGAGCAGACGCTGGGGCAGGTCTATCTCTACGAGATACTCAATGATTTCATTCCGACCATCAATAGCTTTCATTCATTCAAAATTTCTGAAGACAAGTTCCGTTCCAACATGATGCTTCATAGGGCAGGCGTAAAAACATCTGACTTTTATATCTGCCACCGTGAGAGTGACCATGAAGGACTCTATCAAAGGATTGATGAATGGGGCAAGATGGTATTTAAGCCGATTGACGGCTGGGGCGGTGCCGGAATGGCACTGCTCGATGATCGGGACAAGTTCGACATGCTGATGCCGTTTGTCAACCAGATGGATATCCGTAATATCTATGTTGAGCGTTTTATTGAAAATGACTACTCTGATTTCCGTATTGATGTTGTCGATGGCGAGTTTGTCAGCTGCTACGGGCGCAAAGCGAGCGGCCGGGACTGGCGTACCAATGTCACGGCTGGAGGCAGCGTAATCCTGCGTGAACCTGATGATGACGTGGTCAATACCGCGATACGTGCTTCCAGCGCACTTGGCATGGATATTGCCGGGGTAGATCTTCTTTATGACAGAGAGCGCGAAGAGTATGTCGTACTGGAAGTCAACGGCATCCCTGCATTTGCAACGCCGGATCAAGAGGCGATGGGACTGAACTTCAATGACAAAAAAATTGATCTGATCGTTGAGATGATCGATAGAAAAACAAAGAACAAATAATTTAATTAGGAGATAATAAATATGGCAAAGAAACAGCTACCTAGATTGGGAATGCTTTACATGGACTATGTCCTTCGCTTTTTTGATAACAGCAACTTTAGAGGGTGGCCTGACAAAATTGAATCGGTTGTCTACCACTGGGGAAATGATAAAACACGTTTTATCAACGAAGTACGCCGTAAAAATATCGATGTACTCGTCGGAAATATTCCGGCAACCGCTTATGAGACGTTCAAAGAGATCGCAAAAGCCCTTCCTCATGTCCGTTTTATCCCGTCCATTGAAACACAGTTCCCCAATAAATCAAAAGAGAATGTAACGCTTTTTTGTGAAAAATATGATCTTGATGATCCGAAAACGGAGATCTTTTACGATATGAAAGAGGGATATGAATACCTCAAAACTGCTAAATATCCAAAGATCGTCAAGCGAAGCTATGGACCATCCAACTACGGCGGTTATTTTGTTCATAAAGTCGATGATGCTGCGGAAGCCAAAGCACTGTTTGACAAAGAGAAATATGTTCCGATGTATATCCAGGATGCCATCGACCTTAAAGACAGCGGCGACCTCCGTGTGATGCTCATCGGACATAAACCGGTATGTGCCTTCTGGCGCTACTCAGGTGCAGGTGAGTGGATCACCAACACCTCTCAGGGCGGTTCCATGAGCTATGAAAATGTACCTATGAATGCTCTTGAACTGGCTGTGAAGGCTTCCAAAGCGGCGAAAGCGGAGTATTGGGCATGTGATATCGCAATCGATGCGAAGACAGGTGCCGCGTACATCCTTGAGTGTGCTACAGCCTTTGCCGCTTTTCCATACATTCGTGACTGGATCGGCCAGTATATCATGTGGGATCTGAGTGAAGGACGTTTCAGAATGCCGCATGTTCCACTCTTCTCATGGGAAGAGCTGGGCAAGATGGACCCTTCCGTACTGCGTACGCTTCGTCACCTCTACTTTGCCAAATATGAGCCGTCCGCCGATGGTGCCTACTGGCTGGCTGACAAAGGAAACTTCGATATGGAGCTGGCTGAAGCATCTCATCCGGATGATGTACCGGATTCGATCGAACCACCGCAGAAAGAGGAGGACCTTCCGGAGATCGTTAAAGACGCCTTCATAAAAAGTGAAGCGATCAATACCGATATCGATGATGATGAACGTTTTGGATTTACAGAGGTTACACTGACTGAATTGATGACACTGTATGGTATGGATGATGAGAGTGCCGTTAAAATCAAAGAGCTTATTGAGTCTGGTGAAGTAAGTACGCTTGAAGCCCTTGGTGATTGTGATTTTATCACTGAACAGCAGATAGAGCAATGGGCAGGATCATTTAAATAACGACCACTTTTTTTACGGATGGAACCGCGAAAATCGGCGCTTTCCCCCATCCGGACAATCACTAATTTTTAGATATTTTGAGGTAATTTTTGAGACAACAATACAGTTCCTATCAAGAGTGTGTAGACTTTTTTAATGCAGCACAGCGTAGCCATCCTGATCTGTTCCGGGTAGAGACGATCGGCGAGACCTGGGAAAAACGCGATATGTTTGTCGTGACCATGAGTAAGGGAATGGAAGAGGCCGACAGAAAACCGGCACTCTTCTTTACCGGTACTATTCACGCGAGAGAGTGGATCGGAATTGAACTCTCTATAGCCTTTGCCAAGTATGTGCTCGACCATATTGATTACGATCCCCAGCTCAATCAGCTGCTGACACGTGCGACGTTCTATATGGTACCGGTTGCCAATCCTGACGGGTTTGAGTATTCGCGTAACCACTTCTCGTTCTGGCGTAAAAACCGCCGTCAGAATGCCGATGGCAGTTTTGGAGTCGATCTTAACCGTAACTTTTCCATCGGCTTCGCACCAAATCAAAACACCTCCTCCAATGTCTATTCGGGGCCCTCACCGTTTAGCGAACCTGAAACGCTGGCACTGAAAAACTATGTCGAAGCCCATCCGAATATCACCATCGCTCTGGATTATCACTCGCAGGGAAATGTCTTCTTCCCTGCACATAACTTCATTCATGAAGATGCCATCGATGCTACCGACCTGAACTCACTGGCGTCCAATATGGCTGAAGAGATCCGAAAAGTCTCCGGACGAGAGTATGGTGTCCATATGGGTAAACCGCCGACTCACCTTATCTCTGGCAGCGGACGGGAATTTTACTACTCCAGAGGGATATTGTCTCTGGTCGCTGAAGTGGGCTCACGAAATATCTCCGACTATCAGGAGAATATGATCGAGAATATCAATGAGAATATCCCGGCATTGATGTATGCGCTCTCAGAAGCGCCTCACTATCAGAGCGATGGACTTCCCCGTGTAGAAAGTTTTATCTCGACAGGCGTGAGTGCCAAAGAGATTGAACTGAACTGGGAGTATCCGGAGAGTGATGATATCTATTTTGAGATCTACCGGTCGGAAAATCGTAAAGGGTATTCACAAAGTTCCAACCGTATCGGAATGACAAAGTCACTCACCTATACCGATCGTCATCTCAATCCGGCGACAGATTACTACTACTTTATCCGTGCGGTCAATAAAGAGCGCTATATCAAATCACCGTTTGCCCCGGTCGTTGGTGCCCGGACGCAACCGGCTTACAACATGTTCTCCAGTACCCTGTTCTCTCTCAAAGAGGAGATCGGATACGTGGGTGAAAAGACCAAGAGAAACAAAGAGCATTTTGGAAACAACTCTCTTTTCGTCGGAATCTCGGAAGGCAAAGGGGAGTGTTTCGGAGTAAGCAGTTTTTCACTGGAGAGTATTCCCGAAAATGCACTTATAAAATCGGCACGCATCTCTTTTTACCCGATGAATCGCGTCTCAGTACAGGTTGAGAAATTTGGAGAGTGGCGAGTGGGCCTGATGGATGAACGAACCTGTGATACGCTTTACAGCTACGATGATATCAAGTCGGCAAAGATCCTTGGCTATATTGGACAACCGACACGATCAAACCAGCTTTCACAGGGGGTTTGGAGAACGTATGCGTTTTCCAAACAGGAACGTACACTGATGCAGGAGTGCCTGAAGCGGCGTAAAGCGGTCTTTCGCATGGAGGGACCGACCAAGCTTCCTCTTGACCGTTCATCGCAATTGATGCAGTGGGACATCGGCTATGGAAAATTTAGCGGCGGTTTGACTTTCCGTCCTAAACTTGAGATCACCTACACCGTCGAAGAGGCCCATCTTGAACTCTATTCACAGCGTGAGTTTACGCTCGCCAAAGCAGGGATTGATGCGGGTAGACTAGACGCCGGCTATGACAGAGACGGGAGTCGTGTCTATAGCTGTATGGAGTTTGATCTGAGTCAGATGCCGGATATAGAGACGACAGTGATCTCAGACGCTTATGTCGAAATGATGGTTCAGAAGATCGATGCCCTGAGGCATCTGCGTTTTCACCTTGAACTGGTGAAGAAGAACCAAGATGGCGAAAAGAGTTATGAAAAAGTCAAAGCGCGTGAGGTGATTGAGCGTATCGGTTATGATGTCAGTGTAGAAGATCTTAAAGCAGAACGTTCACAGCGGTTTGTTTTTGACCGTCTGGCTGTGAGAGAGATGGTACGGTCGGTTCAGGAGGGGGAGAAACTTCTTTTTGTCATCTCTGCCTCTTCTGAGAAGACTTACAGCAAACTGCAGTCGGTCAGCTGGATGGATATCAAGCGTCAGATTCGTCCGAAACTGGTGATCGACTATATCAAAAAACGCCGAAACGGTGTATCTCCTGTGAGTAATTTGCGTACGTCAATAGAGAACGGTATGATCCGTCTTGACTGGGATAACCCGGTTGATGAGGCCTTTCGCGGTGTCACCGTAGTTAAAAACCCGTTTCATATTCCATCGTCACCGCTTGACGGAGTGAAACTATATGGCGGTAAAGATAAGTACACCTATGATAACTTCGGTGACAAAAAAGTGAAAAAATATTATGCGGTCTTTACCTATGACGATGTTCCAAATTACTCAGAGCCGAAATGGTTGGGATATAACCTGGATGAGTCAGAATAATGGCACTTTTTACTGCAAGCATATTTATTTTTATCCTAGCTGTTCTTTGGCAGCTTGCTGCGACAAATACCTTTTTCAAATATCTTGAAAAGGAGCACCCCAATGAATTTGCCAGGCTTGGCTACCCAAAATGGCGTATAGAGTTTGGTAATGTGATTTTGCGCAATGCGATCAAATATATTCACACCAAATCCTTTGAACCGCTCGGTGATGAAGAACTTATGAACCACTACCGTTCCATCCGCAATGCCGAACGACTTGCTTACGCTATGGCCGCACTGGCACTGGGATCTTCTATCTATGAGGCGATAAAACCCTCTCTTTAATTTTTCTTTGTCCTGTAAGCCACATCCCATGTTTTTGTCTCACCGGCTTTGAGGGTAATTGTAAAACGAAGTGTATAGCCATCCGGACGTGTGTAAGGCAGTTCGGTTGTGATGGTGCTGAGATGTTTTGTGCGTTCAACGATACCGGGAATATCCACATCGACTGTTTTGCTCTTATCTGAGCGGTTAGTCACCGTATAAGCGATTTTTGCCCCATAATAACGGCTGTCATCACTGCGTTCGGTCAATTTGTTTTTGGCGATAAGATCGAAATTTGTCCCGATACGCAGTTTTACTTTTTCATTTTTTGGTGTGTTTTCAAGAGGAGTTTCGCCTAAGAGGACGGTAGTGTCACCCGCTTTAGAGTAGGTACGGACAATTCCGCCTGGAAGCGGCATGGGGAATTTGGAGAGTTCAACATACTGACTGACAGCTCTTTTTTGCTCTGTGGTGGTGCTAAAAGGATGCTGCATTTTGACATCATAAAGCCGCTTGAGCTTATGACGCGGCTGATCAATGAATTTGACTTGGGTCTTTTCGTTATTGGCAAGGGTGACGCTGAAGGGTACGGAGTAGAAGTGGTAGCCCTCATGTGCCTGATGCGCCACCGGTGCAGCGGCCATACTCTTCTCCATCCGCATGGCATCGGCATAGAGTTGTGGTGCTGAGGCTCGATTGATATCACCGGCCAGCAAGTTCAGTTTGACCTCTTCAAAGCGTTTCCCCGAACGGTTGTCGACGGTGACCCAGCCGGTAAGGTCGCCACTGTTCTCATGCAGGTTCAAAATATAATCGCTTTTCCAACTGATACGTGAGATCAGGTAGTCAAGGTTCATCATGCCGGTAGTTGAACGCGGCACGGCTACATTCCAGACCAGCGAAGGTTTCATAATGAGTTCGCTCGGAATGCTTTCAAAGATAAAATCACCCGCTGCAATACCGCTGACAATCCCATCTTTAGTTTCAACTACGGCAGGATTTGAAGCCAGCAACGTACCCTTTTTGATAACCTGCTGTTTCTTTGGGCCGCTTTTATAACGAACCTCCTTTCCAATGTGCGCTTCGATGATTTTGTTAAGGGTGATTTTGTCGAAACGGTACTGCTGAGAGTAGAGGATGAGGTCACCCGGAAGGGTGACACTGACTGAATCGGTTTGCACGGTGGTCGCAACACCAGGGTAGACAATACTTTGCCTGCCCTTGTCGATGGAGAGCTCTTTGCTTTCGTGGACGAGACCGAT
>JAYEMF010000046.1:0-4202 GCA_034717975.1 Campylobacterota bacterium | reverse complement strand
TGGTTTGAAGACTAAAATATGCTTGCTCTCTTATTTTTGGCCTCAGTGAATCAAAAAGCCACTGTCATCTGCGTGTGAATCGTAAGTTATTGATAGTCTGGAAATTCTATTTCGTGATTTGGGCTTAAGATAGTTATCTATTAAATGAAAAAATATAAACTTTGAAGTAAAAGTAAATAGGGACAGGCTACTTTTCATGGTAAAATAATTGCTAGAATTTTTTGAAAAGGTAGCGTATGCCACGTATAGCACGAGGGGAGACAGCAGGAGGTATCTATCATATCATTAACCGGGGCAATATGAGAATGCAGGTTTTTGATGATGCCGATGATTATGAGTATTTTTTTGATCTGCTTCAAAAAGGGATGAAACGGGAGTCGATAGAGCTGCATGCCTATTGTTTGATGCCAAATCATTTTCATCTGCTTCTGGTTCCTCAGAATGAAGGAAGTCTCAGCTGTAAATTTCACTCCCATGTTTCCACCCGTTTCACTCTGATGTTTCCACCTGTTTCACAAACATGTTTCCACTCATTTCACTTTTATGTTTCCACTTTTGGAAGTTTTTGTGAAATGATTCTGGAAAAATGGTTGGCGAACGTGAACAGTCTGAATTTGATATTCTCGCTCTATCACATACGATGGAGCGGATATGGAGAAACTCAGCATGTTAAAAATCAAAGAGGTGTTTCGACTTACATTCGAATCTAAACTCTCAGCAAGGCAGATCGCCAGAGCACTGAACACCAGTCATACGGTTATCAATCGCTATCTAAAACGGTTTAAAAAGTCAGGACTCTCCTATGAGGAGTTGATGGCACGCAGTGATAAAGAGATCATCTCGCTACTTTTCAATCTTGAAGCAAAGCCTTCGTGATAAATGGGGACAGGCTACTTTTCATGGTAAAATAATTGCTAGAATTTTATAAAAAGGTAGCGTATGCCACGTATAGCACGAGGAGAGACGGCAGGAGGTATCTATCATATCATTAACCGGGGCAATATGAGAATGCAGGTTTTTGATGATGCCGATGATTATGAGTATTTTTTTAATCTATTACAAAAAGGGATGAAACGGGAGTCGATAGAATTGCATGCGTACTGTTTGATGCCAAATCATTTTCATCTGTTGCTGGTTCCGAAACATGAAGGAAGCTTAAGCCGGCTGATGCAGTGGGTGATGACGTCACATGTGCGTTATTATCATAAAAAAAACAAAACATCAGGGCACATCTGGCAAGGAAGGTATAAAAGCTTTATCGTTGAACAAGAGAGTTATTACCTTGCTCTGATACGTTATATTGAAGCCAATGCATTACGAGCTAAACTTGTAAACAAAGCCGAGGAGTGGGCATATGGCTCATTGATGGAAAGGGTGCATGCCAATCGGAAGTTGCTGCATGAACCTTATTTGGAGCTTGACAATGATTGGCCGCGATATGTTAATGAACCGATACAACAATATGAGTTGAAAAAAATACGCAACAGTGTTAATCGGCAAGCGCCACTAGGAGAAGAACATTGGCAGCAAGGGATAGCAATACAATATGGATTACTATCAACATTAAGAGAACGGGGTAGACCAAAAAAAGAGTAGAGCCAGATAAAAAGTAAAAAAGTAGCCTGTCCCCTTTCTTTCAAAAAAAGAGTAGAGCCAGATAAAAAGTAAAAAAGTAGCCTGCCCCCTTTCTTTGCAATTGCAATATTGACAAAAGCGGATTATATTAAGTAAAATAGTAATACTAAAATGCTTAAAGGGGTAAAAATGCATACGGTTACATTAAAAGCAGACGATGATTTTTTTGCAAAATTGACGCTATTGGCAAAAGAGCTTCATCTTAGCAAGAGCGAGCTGATCAGACGATCGGTGGCAAAGTATGAAGAGAGTATTTATAAGCAGAAAATCAAAGAACAGATGAAAATGGCATCGATGCTGACACGAGAAGAGAGTCTTCGTATCGCCTTGGAGTTTGATGATACGGTTAACGATGGGTTAAATGATGCTTGAAAAAGGAGGTATATATCTGGCCTCCTTATACCCTTCAAAGGGTGCAGAACCGGGTAAAGTCAGACCTGTCCTGATCATGCAGTCCAATACTTTGAACGAGATAGAGCACTCGACGGTCGTTATTTTGCCGATAACCAGTAAGTTAATAGACGATACGTTTCCATTGCGCTTCAGACTTCAACCGCGAGATAAGCTTAATCAGGAGTCAGATGTTTTATGTGATCAGATCAGAGTCATAGATATGAAAAGAATCACTTCGGAAAAACTGGCAATGTTGAGTATTGAAGAGATAGTTCAGGTCGAGCAGCAGATCAAAATGGTGCTCGATATGATGGATTGAGATAAGGATCAGCGATATTCAACCGCATCCGCAGGCGTAAGATACCCCTCTTCGCTCATAGTATCGACAATTTCTTTAAACACAGGCACGGCGCTGATGGAGGCGAAGTGTTTCATAGACTGCGGTTTGATGACGGTGACGCCGATGGTGTAGCGGCTCTCTTTGTCATTGGCAAAACCTATGAATGATGAGTTGTATTTGTTGACGTAGCGTCCTCTTTCGGCGATATGTGCGGTTCCCGTCTTGCCGCCGACTTCAAGTCCTGCTGTGATCGCTTTGTAGCCGGTTCCCTCATTGACCGTTTTGATGAGGATCTTTTTCATCCGCTGGGCAGTGGCCGGCGAGAAGACCTGGATGGCTTCATGTTCGTCAATTACCGTCTCTCTGCCAAACTCATCGATGAGGGCAGTGGCAACCAGCGGGGATATCATGCGGCCGCTGTTGTTGAAAATGTTGTAGGCTTTGACAACCTGCATCAGGTTGGCACGCATACCGTAACCATAGGAGGTGGTGGCTTTGTAGATCTCAGAACGAAGCTGACTGATTGAGGGGATGGAGCCTCTCTTTTCATAAGGCAGGTCAATTTCGCTGAGTTGGGTAAATCCGACATCGATCAGTCCCTGATGATAGTCGACGGCATCGAGTTTTTGTGCCAGTTGGGCAATCCCGATGTTGGAGGAGTGAACGATGACGTTTTCGGCACTCAGCCAGTCATATTTGTGTTCATCGGTGATCACTTTACGGCCTAGTTTGAAGCGTCCGTTGTGGGCATTGACCAGGTCATAGGGATTGATTTTTTTCTGCTCAAGCAGCATGGCGAAGATGATAGGTTTCAGGACAGATCCCGGCTCAAAACTGTACTCGATGACATTGGTGTTGAGGGAAGGATAGTCTTTTTTCCGGATCGATTTTGGCAGAAAACGGTTGGAGCTGGCCAGGGTGATGACCCTGCCGCTTTTGGCTTCCATGACAACGGTCATGATCTCCTCGGCACCCAGCTCTTTTTTGATGCGGTCGAGAATGCGTTCGACTCTGATCTGCAGTGTGACCGGGATGTTGATCTTCACGGTCAACCCGTCAATCACGTGTTTGGTGAAGCTCCTTTTGTTTAAGACCATGTAGTTGTTCGCATCGCGCATTGCATGCTGCTTGCCATCCTGGCGTGAACTCAGTTCATCACTGTAATACTTTTCGATCCCTTTGACACCCATGTTCTTAGTGTAGCCTTCATCCTCAACCTTTCGCGGATAGCCGACCAGTGGTGTGAGAAGGTCGCCGTATGGGTACTCTCTGGCCTCACCGCTCTCCAGTACACTCAACCCATGCAAAATAGTCCGGCCACGGCTGTCGGTATACTCGACAAATACACCCAGACGACGCAGCTCAAAAGCGAGCGATTTAAGGTATTGTGCACGTTTTGGACTGACGTTATAGCTTAGGACCACCACCCCCTTGCGCGACCTGAGACGTTTTTTGATCTGTTTTGGCTCCATACCGCTGTAAATACTGAAAAGCTGGATAAAAAGATCACGTTTTTTGGGATCGATACTGCGGTTGTTGACAACCGCTTTGTAGAGTTTTTTGGTGGTAGCAACATGAAAGCCGTCCGCACTGACAATACTTCCCCGCTTCGCCTTTTCACTCTCAGAGGTGAAACTCGAAGGCAGATGGCGCGGCTTCATCGCCGTCATCAGCATGACACCCAAAAAGATGAGAAAACCAATGAGTAACATAGTAAAGAGAAGGAGGATCTTTTTTGATTTATTACGGTTGGCCATCAGGTTTGGGTGCTCAGTTTTTAGATGTTCAAAGTGTATCGCTAATAGGATTAGAGGGTGGTAAATGGTATAGTTTT
>JAYEMF010000045.1:0-4218 GCA_034717975.1 Campylobacterota bacterium | reverse complement strand
AGAATTTGAACTCAGTGATGCACTTACACAAGATATAGAAGAGCGCATTCGTAAAGAGCACGCCGATGAAGTATCGCAACTTCGCCAAAAGGCTAAAGAAGCCGATGATCTCAAAGCTAACCATGCTCAAATACTTATTGAAGCTCGCCACCAGATAAAAATGCAGATGACGGAAGCGATGGGTAAAGAGAAAGAGGATCTCTTTAAACAGATAGAAGCGTTGCAGGCCGGCCAGATCCAGACAGAAGAGTCCCATCGTACGATGATCTCCGAGGTTAAAGCCAAAGAACGTGAAAAAGCCAGTGCTGATATGCTTAAACTGCAAGAACGCCTGGAAGCACTAAACAGTAGTGTCGCTTCTGCTGAAGAAGATAAAAAGCTCGCCATAGAAAAAGCGGCTGAACAGGCAAAAGAGCAAGCGAAAGAAGAAGCATCACAGCTAATGGCCAAACGCATCGAAGAGGCCAAGAAAGAAGTACTCTCTTCACAGCAGGGTGAACTGACTAGAATACAACTGCAACTTGATATGGCAGAAGATAATGTCAAACAGCAGAAGGGCAACTTCCAGGAAATGCTTGCAGAGCAAAAAATGCAGTTCGAAGAACAAAAGCGTGATCAAAAGAGCTTCTTTGATCAGCAGATAACCCAGCAAAAAGAGAACCTTGAGCGTGATGTCGCTCAAAGAGAGCGGGAGCTTGTATCTAAGACCAAACTGGAGTCTGAGCTCAAGCTCAAAGAACAAGAGGAGATGATCAGAAAGCTGACCGATCAGGTGGATGCTATGCAAGAGACGGCACAGAAAAAATCGCAGCAGCTTCAGGGCGAAGCACTTGAGGTTCTCATCGAAGAGAAGCTGATGCGTGATCCATCATTCAGGCTCGATACCTTCAGCGAAGTAAAAAAAGGCGCTAACGGTGTGGATGTCAACATGACCGTAAAAAACCAGATGAACGAATCGTGCGGACTTGTAATGATCGAAGCTAAACGCGCGGCAAACTGGAGTGCCGGCTGGGTTGAGAAGATCAAAAAAGACCGGATCGAAGCAGGGGTCAAAGAGGCTGTCTGCCTAATCGTCTCGACCCGCTTGCGTCAGGATGAGATCCTTGTAGATGATCTGGGTGATGGGGTGTGGGCAACCGTACCGGAGTACTTTGTACACTTTATCCAGATCATTCGTAAGAGTATGGAAGAGATGCATCGTGTACAGAAGTCCAACATCGACCGGGGCGATAAAAAAGAAATGCTTTATAGCTATGTCAATTCCGATGCTTTCCGATCGAAGGTAAAAGCTATGAATGATTACCATGAAAATATCTATGCGCAGGGTGTAAAGATCCAACGTGGTATGAAGAAGATGCTTGACACCATCGTTAAAAGTAAAGATATGGGTGATGATATCTTCATCGAGCTTGGCAATAGTGCCAATGTGGCTTTGATTCCCGGAGCGGAAGATGTGACCGAGCTGATCGATATGAACAGTGGCGCCCATAAAGATAAGGAGTTGTTCGAATGATAATGATGAAACAGAGTGAAAACCTATCATCTTCCAGTACCCGTGCCAAAGCCAGATCGCATATTAATACTGGGCATCAGGCAAGAGTCCTCGCATGTCTTTCATATGATGAGCAACCTATGACCTTGGAGAGTAGATCATCTTATACTTTTAACTTAAATGACAATATCTGTCAAGTTTAATCTATAAAATACCTCTATCTAAATTTCAAGGAGCTTGTATGAAGTCTGAAGATGTTGTCAAGATTGTCATTGCAGTGACCGGCATGGTTATTGTCCTTGCTGAGGCTGCGGCCAAAGCAAACCGCAAAAAAAGTTAGCCCCTTTTACACAATGACAATTCATATGAAAAGAGCACTAAGAAGTAAACGGTTTCTATAAATGACCGTACCTATCATTTATAGAGGTCATAATTCATAAAACACAAGAAGCCATACATGAAGTTTAACTATTGCCAAAAATCAAAGATAATTTGATTCTGCCATCTTTTTACAATGCAGTGTAGCTATTGACTACACAAACGTAAACCGCTATAATTGTAGTGTATATATTGACTACAGGAAAAAGCTATGCGAAAGTTTCAGACCGGAAAGGTTGTTAAAGCAGAGTCGTTCTTAGGACGTGACGCCCTTGTTAAGGAGTTGGATCTATACATTGAGATGGGGCAGAGCGTGGTATTGATCGCCCCAAGACGCTTTGGAAAGACTTCGTTAATGACAAAAGTTATTGCAGAGCGTCAAAGCACGCACAGGGCCGTTGCGATAGATCTCATGGAGGTTTACAATAAGCGTGATCTCGCAGAGTTGATCATTAGCGAGACATACAAAATCATGGGAATTCACGGAGTCATCGCGCAACTCAAAGATATCTCAATCGCTTTTATGCAGAACCTCATTAACCATCTCGCCCGGATTAAAGTGAGTGTGGACGATATCTCTTTGGAGCTGACCGGAGAACTGTTGAAGAGCAAAGATGATGATGGTTTACTCGATCTTGCTTTGGCGCTGCCCGGGAAGGTTGCTTCGAAGATGGGGATTGAGCTTATCTTTGCGCTAGACGAGTTTGGTGAGCTGGACAAGTTCCAAAGCGGCAATGAGCTGCTCGACAAGATGCGATCGGTTTTTCAGCACGAAGAGCATATCGTCTATCTTTTTGCCGGCTCCCAATACACATTAATGCAGAAGATTTTTGTTGAGAAAAATTCAGCATTTCACAAATTTGCCAAAGTCGTAGATGTGCCCGCAATGCACGGGGACGAGTTTGAGGATCTCTATAAAAGTGTCTTCTATGCTAACGGGGTATCGATTCCCGCTGGCTTTGCGCAAGATATTGAGCGGATTTCAAGCGGTATTCCCTACTACATGGTTCGGATCGCCCAGCAGGTGTTGATAGATTCTAAGTTGAGAGACATCATGAATGTCTCATGCTTTAGGGTGCGTCGAGCTGCTTTGAAGGTCTATGAAAAGGAGTCCAGTTATTTCACTTCCGAACTAAGTAAGCTTCGGGGCAAAAAGTACGACATAAACGCACTTGAGGCGATTGCCAGCAGCAAGAGCCCCACGGTAGCCCTAAAAGAACTTGATGTGTCACGCCAAAACGCCAACAAAATCTTAAAAGGTCTTATTGCGTTTGGTTTTATTGAAAAAGATCCAAAATATCGAATTGTTGATCCCTTCTTTTCTCGCTACATTAGGATGCTGAAGCGTTAGGATTTGTGGCTCTGGTGGCAGAGTGAAGCAGGTGGGTACAATTATGGAGATAAATAGTAAGTTGTTCGGCAGTAAGGATTGTAGATGAGCAAAGAGGAATTGGCGGATGACGAACGAATGAATAAAGTTCAATATAGTCGAACCCAAGTCGAGAAAGCAGGAAAAAGACTGGTTAAAGATGCCGATGTAGAGAAGTCTCTTGAAGTCTTGTCGTATTGGCGCTCCAAGCATTCATGCCCCTTGGAGCGTGCATACGAATATTAAAATATTCTGCTGGTTTTGAAGATGTAGGCTATTTGGGTTGCGGCTTTTATGCAAGAGAGCTAAGGCCTTACAGCCCATTGCTTAAGGAGTGATCTAAAATGAGTAAGCGGATTGATATCACCGGCATAGCCTTTGGAAATGTTAAGGCAATAGAATATTCCCACACGAAACACACCCACGCTTACTGGAAAGTGAAGTGCCTCCTATGCGACAGGATCTTTACTACTTCTTGTAGTAACCTCAAGCGCGGAAACACTACTGCCTGTGCAGGCTGCACGGTGATTGGGCTGAGTAGAGAACAGCGCGATGATATTGTGCATCGAAAGGCCAACAAAGAGGGCATTGCATCCATTGCGCGGCATTATGGCGTAAGCAGACAGAAAATCTACTCCGTTCTGAAAAAGATGGCGAGCGCCAAAGAAAACAAAGCTTAACAGGATCTATTAGAAGCCGGACATTTCTTGACAGTTTTTTAAAATTTGTCCTGATCCTCAAATATAGTTGAGGTGGACTTGACAATCGTGTGAAAAGTAGATTACAATCAGGGATATTTTTTACTTTTATGTACCTTAGTCCTATCATTCATTCTTTCAATTTATTTTGAAACTGCGCAGCCTACGCTTCGATGATAGAATACTCTCAATGACCTATGATCATTGTAAATTAATAAGGCAAATAAAGACGATTAACGATAACCAGTCGTCGTAAAACCCCTCTAATTGCGGGAAACCCC
>JAYEMF010000044.1:36972-51209 GCA_034717975.1 Campylobacterota bacterium | reverse complement strand
ATTTTTTATACTGCATTCAACATCTTGATGTGACGTATACGGGTATACACCAGAAAGCTGTATCACACAGTTTTTAATCTACTTTTGTTATAATCGTTCCTATTTTAAATCAACCCATATATATATGCTAGGAACCCGATGATCGATCTGAAACTGCTAGAAAAAGATTTTGACAATGTCAGCAGACAATTACAACGCAAACAAGTCTCTGCAGAGCTTATTGCCACTTTAAAAACAAAAAACGAAACACTAAAAATTGCGAAACAGGCATACGAGACTACTCAAGCCAAACAGAATGAGATGAGCAAACTCTTTGGTCTCTACAAACGTGAAGGTAAAGATATCAGCGAGCTGAAAGCTGAAGTAGATACCAATAAAATCAAACTTGGTGAACTTCAGGAGCAGCAGCGCGAAGCTGAAGAGGCACTGACTTCACTTGTGATGGGTATTCCTAATATTCCCGATGCCGATGTTCCCGACGGTGAAAATGAAGAGGATAATGTCGAGATCAGAAAAGTACTGACACCTCCTGAATTCTCTTTTACCCCGAAAGAGCACTGGGAACTGGCCGAGCAAAATGGCTGGATCGATTTTGAGCGCGGTGTCAAACTGGCCAAAAGCCGTTTCTCCGTCTCCTATGATATGGGGGCAAGAATCGAACGGGCACTTATCAACTTTATGCTCGATTTCAACCAAAAACGCGGTTTTATTGAGGTCAGCGTCCCCGAACTGGTCAATCGCCGCGCACTCGAAGGTACGGGACAGCTCCCGAAATTTGAGGATGACCTCTTCAAGATCGATGATGAAGATCTCTATCTTATCCCAACAGCGGAAGTTCCCCTGACCAATCTTTTTCAGGATGAAATCCTTCCAACCGAAAAACTGCCGATCATGATGACCGGTTTTACCGCATGTTTCCGAAAAGAGGCCGGTTCGGCCGGTCGTGACACCCGCGGTATGATCCGTCAGCATCAGTTCTACAAAGTAGAGATGGTTACCCTCAGTAAAGCCGACGAAAGTGACAAAATCTTTACCGACATGGTCGAGTGTGCTTCGGATATGCTCACAGCCCTTGAACTTCCGCACCGCATAGTAAATCTCTGTACCGGCGACCTGGGTTTCAGTGCCGCAAAAACGGTCGACCTTGAAGTGTGGCTTCCCGGACAGAACAGCTACCGTGAAATCAGTTCGATCTCAAACACTCGTGATTTTCAGGCACGCCGCGCAAAGATCCGCTGTAAAGAGGGGAAAAAGAACCAACTGGTTCACACCCTCAACGGTTCTGCCCTCGCTGTCGGACGGACACTGGTTGCCATTATGGAAAACAACCAGAATGAAGATGGTTCCATCACCATTCCAGAAGTATTGAAACCATACCTCCGATAAGGCAATAGGACGTGGCAGAAGAGCAAGAAGAGATAATAATTATCGACGAGGCCGATGCGGCCGGTGTCGAACATCAAACTGCAAACGAAGCCGATGACGGCACCTCTTCCTCCCGTATAAAAACCATTTTAATCGCTGCTATCGCCCTACTCCTTCTCCTTCTTGTTCTTATCATCATCATTGCCATGCTCCCCTCAGACAAAGAAGCTGAAAAGCAGATGGACATAGGTCAACTAGAAGAGAAACTCAAGCAGCCGACAACAGAGCCGGTTGAAGCCAGCCAGCTTGAAAAGATGATCGCCAAAGCCAATTTCCTTTACAGTCATGGCAGCAAAGATACAGCACTCGCACTCTATGAACGCATCGCCGTTTACAGTGAAGCGATCTCGCAATACAATCTGGGCGTTGCACAACTCAAAGAGGGCCAATATGAAAGTGCCTTTGAGACTTTTAAACGGGCCATTGGCAATGGTGAAAACCGCTGTGTCAGTGCTATCAATGCAGCAGTATGTGCCCTGCATCTCAATGAGCAGGAAAGCTTCGAGTACTATATCGATCTGGCACAGGCTTATCTGCCGTATGAGAGCAAATCACCGCTTTATGGTTATTACTATACCCTGATCAACTACTATAAGGGCCACTATCTTGAACTGCTGCTTTCACTCAAACACCCGACATCGGATGAATATGTCACAGAGAAAAAACAGATAGGAGCCCGGGTCAATGCTCTCATGGGAGACAGTTATGCCGCATTGAGTACTCTGGAAGCTCCCTATGAAGAGCGCGATGCTTTTTCATTAGGGCTGCTGTATGCCAATATAGGTGATCTTACTCTGGCTAAGCAGTACCTCTCCGATGCAATTTTACATAATCCAAAGCCGATCAGGGAGCAGCTTGCCCTGGCCTATGTCTATCTCAAATCCGGGCTTCACGCTGATGCCGGAAAATTGATCCGGACACTCACTGATATGTATGGCGAAGAGGTCTATACACTCTACCCGGTCAAAGTCTTTTTAAAAGATGCCCTCTTCGATCCTGATGCGGCGCAGGAGCAGTATCGCAACAAGCTTATAAAAAAGCGGAATATCAACTACCATAAGATCTTCTACTTTGCTCCCTACAAGATCTTTAACGCAGAACAGACGATTAGTTATATCCGTAAAGGTACAGCCAATATCTACATAGATGATATCAGCAGTGCCAAGGAGTACCTCAGTAAAAGTTCCAAGACCTCAAGTATCAATCAGGGGATTGCCCAGGCTATCAAGAAGGCACTCTCATTCCGCTTGCGTGATGCCAACTCCCAGCTGAAGTCACTGCTGAAACTGCACCCCAGACACTCCATCTTGCAATACAACCTGGCATTGACCTATGCCCAGATCGGTGATATGGTCAATGCACACAAACATTTTCTGCGCTCCTATCATCTCGATGCGAACAATTACCTCTCCGGCATATTCAGCCTGATGACAGCCCAGCTTACGCATCAGGAAAATGAGAAGATGCGTTCCATCCTGAAAGACAATCTGGCTGAAGAGGAGGAGAGCGAAGAGTTTGAGCTGTACCGCACCATTCTCAACTACAGCGAAGACAACCTGGTGGGTTCACTTAAATGGCTTGAGAACAGTTATCAGGAGCGTCCGCTCTATCTGGTTTTAAATCTCTTGATAGGTCAAAAACTGACAAAACCTGATGTCGCCAGGAAAGCGGCTGAAAAACTGACCTATCAACTTCCGAACGATATCTTGCCGCATCTGCTCTACATCGATACCCATTTTGGGGAGATGCCGCAAAAAATGTATGCCAAAAGCGTTTTGAATTATATAAAAGAGCAGAGGTTTGGTTTTGAGGATCTCTATTTCGGTCCATTTATCACTCGATTTCTCTACACTCAGATAGCACTGATCACCGGAAAACTTTACCCGTTACGTGTCCAGCTGAAAGAGAAACTCCTCTCAACGACAGAAAGTCCTGAAGATATCATGGCAGCATTGGCACTCGCTTCTATCTATGATCAGGCATTTGAAGAGGCCTATACCCTCTACAATCAAATTATTGATAATCACAAGGTACAGGACACCCTGACTCTCTACCTTGGAGCTATTGCCTCAACAGGTGCCTCACACACCGCCAACGCCATCGGTCTGCTGGAACTGGCCAAATTGAAGGACTCTAAATATACAGAGAGCCGCTATGCTCTCGGGCTGCTCTACCTCGAAGCAAAAAACAATCATGGGGCAGGCATTCAATTCGAGCACATCGGCAACAGTGGGTTTATCTCGGAGTACTTCAACTTCATGGTCGACACCAATAAATTGCTTTTTGAGAAGCAGAACAAAACTGAAAAATAGCTTTTTTTTACAATATCTCTTGAAGGACGCCAAAAAACTCGCTATAATTCGTCTTCTTAAACAATGGGTCTGCTAAAGCCCCTATAACCTGGATTGAAATAATGACATACGGCGAATACTGGATATCAATTAAAATGTCAATGCAAATGATTGATGGAAAATGGACTGTCTACAAACCTTTACAAAATATGCCTAGACAGATGAATAGACGAGACGCATGTAAATACTACAATAACAAGCTCAATAACTACTGGCAAACACAGAACCTGAGAGAGGCTTAATTCTCCTTCTCTTTCCGCCTGGCTTTCATTCTTTGTTTAGCCAGGGCACGCATATCATCAACATTATCACTCTCATCAACGATCTCGACACCAAGTAGTGTCTCAATGCAATCTTCAAGTGTCACAATACCTTCTGTCTGGTCGTAACTGTCCTGTACCAAAAACATATGCTCTTTTTTCTTGATAAAAAGATCGAGTGCTTTTGAAACAGGAATATTCTCGTTGACCTTGAATATCTCTTTCTTTATTGTGCCGATAGCCACAGAGTCATCTTGAAGTGCCTGGCGTAAAATTTTTTTTGTCATAATCATGCCGGTTATATTATCGATACTCCCATGATAGAGGGGGACGCGAGAGAAACGATAGATCTCCTCCATCATCATCACCTCTTTGATTGTCCGCGTTTCATCGATGGCGAAGACAACGCTGCGCGGTGTCAGAATCTCATCGATCTTGATCTCATCAAGCAGAAGAACATTTTCAATGACATCGGACTCTTTTTCATCAATAGCGCCTTCGCCTTCACTCATCAATGTGCTCTCAAGAAGCTCTGCTTTGGTCAGGGAATTTATACCGTCTTTGTCTTTTGAAATCCTGTTGGTGACAAAGAGCGTCATAAGGACGATGGGATAAGTCAGCCAGATAAAAAACCGGATCATATAAGCAGCTGCCGGTGCCAGTTCTTTCCAGTAGACTGCCCCAATCGTCTTAGGGATAATCTCTGAGAAAAAGAGAATAGCAAATGTCAAAATGACCGATACATAGAACATCACTTCCACGCCAAAAACCTCTACCGCCTGGGCACCGACGCCCGCTGCACCCAAGGTATGCGCCACTGTATTTAAGATCAGAATAGCTGCAATTGACTTGTTGATATTGACCTTAAGGTATTTTAACAGACGTCCTACATTTGGACGCTCTTTTTCCAGAACAGAAACGTAAGAGAGGTTGATAGAGAGCAGAACAGCTTCAAGAATGGAACATAGAAATGAAACACCAATGGCTAGAAAAAAGTATAAAAGCAATAAATCCATTGCGAAAAAACACACCTTGTTATTTAAAAGTTTTGATATTATAGCGACTAATCATTATAAAAGGCCCACAAAAACCATAATGAATAGCAA
This sequence comes from Campylobacterota bacterium, assembly GCA_034717975.1. GTDB lineage: Bacteria > Campylobacterota > Campylobacteria > Campylobacterales > Sulfurimonadaceae > BB26. The sequence goes on along the minus strand of JAYEMF010000044.1, from coordinate 46,067 downwards.
TGATTAAATCGTTTTTCATATTATAAACAATATAATAATTAATTATTTTTTAAAAAAGGATTGAGATGCAAAAAACCATAATGAGAGAAGTGGGCATTTATGCCATTATGTTAATTGCCTTAGCACTGCTAATGCATCCCGATCTGCTTTCATCGCCATCAGATCGATTGGCACTGATGAAGGAGAAGGGAAATCACACCCACCCTGTTCTCTATTCACTGATCATTTATGGAGTGATAGGAGTGCTTCGCCTGCTTTTCGGATGGATTAAAAAAATGTTTATAAAAAAAGATCAGGCAAAATAGCCCAGAAGTGTTTCGCCTGCGCGGACACGATCTCCCACTTTAATTGCCACACGGCTATTTTCAGGTAGATAGATCGTGTGCATCCCCTTTAGCATGAGACCGTAACGGTTTCCCTGGTTTACTTTGTTATCTTGTTGCAGATAGAGAGACAACTCGTCTATACTCTGTTCTAACAGATGGTCAACTACTACACTATTCTCAGAACTGCCCGTGAACTTTAACAGTGCCTTCTCATTTAATGAAGCAGCCAACAGTTTCGTGTGTGAAAGCCTGTTTCCACGACGTACCTCTTTATAGCTCAGATGACTATCCATCGGTGCACGAAGCAGTGAACTGTCCAGACATGATGATGAGATAGTAAGCTTGTAACAGGGACCACCATCCATTAAGGGACATTCATCTATCGTCTCAACACCTTCTATCCTGCCATCGGCAACAGCTACAATGCTACTCTCTTGATAATAGGGGACAACACGTTCAAGGTTTCGATAAACATAGGCTACAGCCAGCAACGCTACGAAGGTCAAAAATTCTAAAATATCTGCATCAAAAAGTATACACAAGATCAGCAGACCAAGCAGAGCGCCTAGATACTTCCACCCTTCCCGGGCAATGATAAAGGTGTTACTTCTCATCATCTTTATCCGTACTTTCACTTCTGTGTGTTTCAGCTTCTGCTTCAAGATCCTCTTCTATCGGATCCGTATCCGGTTGAAGTTTTGACTCAAGATTATTTGAGTGTTCAAAATCAATAATGATATCACGGACCTGCTGACCTGTGATATTCTCTTTTATGTAGAGCAGTTTTACCATATTTTCAATGGCACCACGATACTCTTCAAGACGCTCTTTTACAGCATCATAACGCTCAGCCAATGTCGACTTGATATATTTATCAGTGTCTTGTGCCATCTGCTCGCTGTATTCACGGGCCTGCTGCATACCACCGCCGAGAAATGAGTTGCGCTGTTTCTCCAGTACCATCAATCCTGCGACATCACTCATACCATAGACCTGAACCATCGACTTAATGATATCCGTCGCACGTTCAAGGTCATTACCTGCACCGGTAGATATCTCACCAAAGAAAACATCTTCGGCAGCACGACCGCCAAGAAGGACATCCACTTCAGCCATCAACTCGAATTTCTGTGCAAGGTACTTATTCTCTTCAGGGGTATTGAGTGTGTAGCCAAGTGCCGCTAAACCACGTGGTACAATCGACACTTTAGAGACACGTTTGGCACCCATCGTTGTTTCTGCCAACAGGGCATGTCCGCTCTCATGATAGGCAACGATCTTCTTCTCTTTCTCATTGATACGGCGGCTTTTCTTGGCCAGACCGGCAATGGCACGCTCTACTGATTCGCGCAAGTCAGACTGGGTAACTGTTTTCTGACTATTACGACCGGCAAGCAGTGCTCCCTCATTGATGATGTTTGCCAGATCGGCACCGGCAAGCCCGGCAGTCAACCGGGCTATCTCTTCAAGATCAATATCGGAATCTAGCTTGACACCTCTAACATGGACCTTAAGGATTTCGATACGTCCCTCGTAATCAGGCTTGTCAACAAGGACCTGACGGTCAAAACGGCCCGGACGCAGCAGAGCCGGATCAAGAACCTCAGGTCTATTGGTCGCTGCCAAGATAATAATAGGTGTATCGGTACTGAAACCGTCCATCTCAGCCAGAAGCTGATTGAGCGTCTGCTCACGCTCATCGTTACCACCCATCATACCGCCTGCGGCACGGCTCTTACCAATGGCATCGATCTCATCAATAAAGATGATCGACGGGGCATCTTTCTTTGCCTGTTCAAACAGGTCACGAACACGCGCAGCACCTACACCGACGAACATCTCGATAAAACTTGAACCCGAAACCGAGAAGAAAGGGACATCTGCTTCACCGGCTACCGCTTTGGCCAGCAGTGTCTTACCGGTACCGGGACTACCCACAAGCAAAACCCCTTTAGGGATCTTTGCACCAAGTTCTACATAGCGATCCGGATAGCGAAGGAAATCAACAATTTCCAGTACTTCCTCTTTAGCTTCCTGCGCACCGGCAACATCGTCGAACTTGGTGTCCGGTTTTTCGGAATTGACCAGTTTTTTTGACTGTCCCATCCCTAAAATTCCACCGCCCATATTTTTCTGCATACGACCGGCCATAAACATCCAGATAGCAATGATGATCAAAAATGGCAAGAGCCATCCAAACATCTCTGTAAACCAGTTACTCTCGGAAAAACCGCTGTAATCAATACCGTTTTTATCCAGGAGCGGAATCAGTGTTGCATCCTGACCGACCATTCGAGCCGTATAAACGACCTTCTGACCGCTTTCATTGCTGAATGCACGGATATAACTCTGTCCGATCGACACTTTCTCGATCTCTTTGTTTTCAATCTTCTTTTTCAGATCGGCATAACTGATATCCTGATTTCGGGCGGTACCGTTTCCGCCCATCTGGTCACCTATAGTACCTCCATCACCAATGAGGGCTTTAAATACTATGATGATCACAACAGAAAAAATTGCAAATGTGATCAACGGGTTTTTATTGAAAAAATTATTGTCGTTATTGTTCTCTGGTTCTGGCTTAGCCATCTATCTATATCCTTAAATTTACTTTTTTACTATGAGAGTGACCCACTCATCCTGGGGAATACGTTCTACAAGCTCTAAACTGCTAAACGCCCGTGTGACTTTAGCTTCATATTTATCTAAAATCCCTGAAAGAATAATCTTGCCGCCATCTTTCAGTGCTGCTTTCAGGTCTGAAGCGATCATAACCAAAACATCGGCGACGATATTGGCGATGACGACATCATATGTTTTATTTCGCAGTGCTGCCGAGCCTTCCCAGACCTCGCCAAACGCGACACCGTTTTGTCCAGCATTGACCTTTGAATTGTCAACACAGACCAGGTCTGTATCACAAGCATCGACAGCTGCACCAAGTTTCAGTGCAGCGATCCCCAAAATACCGCTTCCGCATCCTACATCGAGTACCTTACTGTTCGCCTGGACATGCTTCGCTACCGCTTTCAGACAAGTCGCCGTTGTCGGATGATGTCCCGTGCCAAACGCCAGAGTCGGATCAATCGCAATATTGATCGCTCCCCCTTTAGGTTCATCCCAGGTCGGATGGATGTAAAAAGGCTCGATCGCAACAGGTGTAACACTTTGCTGGTAAGCCGCGACCCAGTCGCTATTTTGCTCTTTTGTATACGTTAGATCAAGGTCGATGCTTGTCGCCAACGCTTTCTGCAGGGCTTCGCAAAACTGTTCAATACCCCATCCTATGGTTTCAAGTTCATCTTCACTGCGAATTACAAATCCGCCATCGATCTCTTCAAAACCTATAGGAACTGTATCGGAAAGGAAGTCACAAAAGAGAGAAAGGTGAGAGGATGGTCTCACCGTAAGGGTGTAGTAGTACTCCTGCATTACTATTCTGTGCCTAAAACAGCACCGAGTTTTTCCTTGAGTACTTGCGGAGTAAATGGTTTAACAATGTAATTGTTGACACCGGCTTTAAGCGCGGTAATAACCTCGGCTTTACCACCTTCTGTCGTGACCATAATAATTGGCAGATCTACAAAACGCTCATCAGCACGCACTTTTTTAACCAGTTCCAAACCGTTCATCTCCGGCATATTCCAGTCAGTGATCAGCATCCCTGTGTCAGGATTGGCATCAAGAACTTCCCATCCCTGAACACCATCTTCGCCTTCAAGAACGTCTTTGTATCCAAGGCGTGCCAGAGTATTTTTAATAATGCGTCGCATCGTCGAACTATCGTCAACAACTATCAGTTTCAATCCGCATCCTTTTTAAACATTTTCTTATTAAAATATAATAGCAGATATTAGCTAAAACATCTTTGCACTTAAATTAAGCGTCTCCTGTTCAAACGAACTTACAAGACCTTTTTAAGATCAAGTGTTCCCTCGTAATAGGCTTTCCCGACAATAACGCCTTCGATCTCGCCCGTTGCTTTGAGTGCTTCGATGTCACTCTCATCTTTGACCCCGCCGCTGGCAATCGTATCGATGCCGCTGGCACGTGCAATATCCAGAGTAAACTCAACGTTCACACCGGTTAGCATCCCATCTCTGCCAACATCGGTACAGATGATCGCTTCAACGCCGGCATCGGCAAAGGCACGGGCCAGATCGGTTGCTTTCATCTCACTCACTTCACCCCACCCTTCGACAGCCACATAACCGTCAATCGCATCAATACCGACAACAACCGGATATTTTGCCGCCATCGCTTTGACAAACTCAGGGTCTTTAACCGCAATCGAGCCCAGAATCACACGATCGATACCCAGGTCCAGATAGCGTTTAATGGTCTCTTCATCACGAATCCCGCCGCCAAGTTCAAGCTTGACACTGCAGTTTTGGCGGATCTTAATGATCTCATCGAGGTTTTTCGGCTCTCCGGCAAAAGCCCCGTTTAGATCAACCAGGTGAACCCACTCCGCCCCCATCTCTTCAAATATCTTGACCTGCTGCCAAGGTTCATCCGAATAGACTTTGGCACTCTCCATCAAACCTTTTGTAAGGCGTACGGCTTTGCCGTCTTTTAAGTCAATCGCTGGAAAAATCGTCATCTGTTACAGTCCTATAAAATTTTTTAAGATCTGAAGCCCATTTTTATGGCTCTTCTCTGGGTGAGGTTGTATCCCTAAAACATTATCATGTGCTACAGCACTGGTAAAACTATACCCATACTCTGTACGCCCTATCGTATCGGACATATCATCACATACCGCATGAAACGAGTGTACAAAATAGAGGTAGTGCGCATCATCCAGATTGTCAAAGAGAGGATGCTCTTTTGTGAACATACGGTTCCAACCCATGTGGGGTACTTTCAGCGGATGATCAAACCGTTTGGTATCAAATGCCTGCACATGGCCTTTGATCAGTCCAAGGCCTTCGTTGGAACCGAACTCCTCACTGCTCTCGAAAAGCAGCTGCATTCCCAGACAGATACCCAGCATATAGTTACCGCGCCGGGCATACGCTTTGAGCGCTTCATCCATACCGCGGTCACGCAGATGCTCCATCGCATCGCCATACGCACCGACTCCCGGCAGGATCAGTTTATCGTAACGCATGAAGTTATCCGGATCAGATTCGACCACAACTTCCTCACCAAGAAGTTTGAAGGCATTTTTAACACTGGCAAGATTTCCCATATTGTAATCAACGATTGCTATCATATTTTGCTTACTATTATTTTTATACGCCAAAGAAACTAATTCCTTTGGCTACGCTAACGCTAAGTTTTACTCGGCGTAAAGCCCGCGCGCAGTAAACCGCGCTAATCAAAACAGGCACCTATTAAATTAACGCGATTATAGCGTATGCTTGGGTATAATTCGCTTATACTTAATGAACAGGTAACAGGAGAGCAAATGATCGGTTATTACCTCTTTTTAGTTTTTGAAAAGATCGTCATGATCCTGCCTCGTTTTATGCGTAAAGCGCTCTTCATCGGTCTGGCCAACTTCGCCTACCTTATCGACAAAAAACATCGGCGTGTGATTTTGCAAAACCTGCATTTTGCCATGGGCCAGAGCTGCACAGCCCAAGAGGAGGAGCAGATCAGCCGCTACTGCTACCATAATCTTCTGCTGAACCTGCTACAGATCATCGAAAACCGCACTATCTCCAAAGAGGAGATCGGCAATAGAGTTACTATTGAAAATTTAGCAATTGTCGATGCGGCCAAAGCCACTGGACGCCCCATCATCTTCACTACGGCACATTTTGGAAACTGGGAACTGGGAGGTGCCACGATCTCTACGCAGATCATGCCGATTCATGTCGCACACAAAGCTCTAAAAAACCCATACTTTGAGCAGTATCTGCATCAGGCACGTTCACGGCTTGATATGAATCTGGTTGAGAAACGCGGAGCCGTCAAACAGCTTGCAAAGGCACTGAAAGCTGGTGAAGCCATCTCCTTGCTTACCGATCAGAATACAAGCGAACGCGACGGTATTATCGTCAATTTTTTTGGTAAGACAGCCAGGCAGACTGCTGCACCGGCTTTCCTGGCGAGAAAGTACGATGCATTAATCCTTCCTGTCTATATCAGCACTGAAGATGAAGAACATTATACTTTGCGCTTTTATGAAGCCATTGAAGTGAGCAAAACCGACGATGCGAAAGCAGATATCCTGGAAGCGACCCAGAAGCAGGCCAATCTGCTGGAGCTGGTGATTGCTGAAAATCCGAAATTCTGGTTCTGGTGCCACCGTCGATGGAAGACGGAGCATCCGGAGATCTATCGGTAAGTAGATAGTGTTTGTGGGTATCGTCATCCCTGCGCAGGAGTGACGGAATGTGGCAAATCGTATGATTTTGATAAAGAGCTTAATAGCTCCCTGAGTTTATAGCTGGCTATACTGCTTTTCCAACTCTTTATAAAGTGCTTCAGGCTTCAGCTCACCGCTCTCTTCCCAGATACGCTTCATCACGGCATTATCTTCCAGACCGTTCCACTCTTTGATGTAGCTCCCCTCTTTATAGCCATGATCCTGACGAAACTGGTTGAGGATATTTTTGCCGACATAGAGACGGTAAAGCGAATGAATATCGAGAGCGCTCATGCGTGCCAGTTCAAAAAAGTCCGCCAAGATCCCTGAAAGCTTGACTTTGCCGGTTTGAAGGACATCACGCATCAGTGCTTCGATCTGAATCATAATGAGTTCAGGCTTTTCAAAATCAATACTCTCTTCATCAAGCACCTGATAGTGCGGCATCTGAGCGATTCCCATTGCGGCATCTTCAAGCGTTCCCGTCATATTGAGGCGATACTCCTGCAGTACCAGACTCATCACAAAGTGCCATACATCAACGACTTCGATCTGAAGATTGTGCCAGTCAGGTTCTTGATGGATACTTTTCCAGTGTTTCCAGGCAAATGAGTCGATCAACTCAGCCGACTCCATATAGATACAGCGCTTCCAGTTGATCGTCTTGCCGTTTTTCGTTACACCCTCTTCCCAATTCTTACCGTTTGTCGCATCATTGAGCTGCTGCTGCAGCTGCAGCATCTGCAGTACTTTATCCATTCTCATCCTTCTGAAGTACTTCCTCGATCGCCTTACGCATCTCCTTGTCGGAGAAGCCTTTACGTATCACCATCTCGATCCCCTCTTCATCAAAACTTTCCGGGCCGAGATTGCTAAGAAGCAAGATTATCGGCTGAAATGATACCCTTTTTTTACATGTGGTCATAAACTGCCCGAATGAGAGGTTCTGAAGCTGGTCTTCGATGAGCATGATCGAAGGCTCTTTCTTCTGCGCCCAGGCAAGGGCCTTGCGCTCGTCGACAAAAGCTTCGATACTGAGAGAGGAGTCGATCTTGGCCAAAAGGTATTTCAGCCGCAAAGCATCGTCGAAATCGTGCACCAAAATCATGATCTTATCGTGCTCTAACGATTCGAGGTACTCATAAAGCTCGAAGAGTTCCTGCTGCTCCACGGAGATGATCTGCTGATCAAGGGTATTGAGATAGTACTTCAGATAGGTCTTGGCACAGTAATTCCCTTTAATATGCGCCTCTTCGAAAAAACGTTTGATCACTTTTGACTTTTTCGCCTGGTGCCAGAGCAGTTCGTCGAACATAAAGGACTGGGCATCAAGAATGTAAATAATCTGTTTCCGGTATTTGCGCGACGCCTCGGTAAAACGTTCAAAAAAAGTATGCTGGTGCTCCTGCTCGAACTCCCCCATCAGACGAGATGCCTCTTTATAGCGTTCATTCAGCGATGCGATCAGATGAATGGTGTCGACATGCTTCTTCTTAAGCTCCTTGTACTCCCCTTCCAGGCGCGGAAACTGGGTCGAACTGCGCAGGGTACGGTTGAGTATCACCTCTTTGTCTTCGACACGCTCTGTAAGCATCTGCTCGGAGGTGTGCAGACCTTTGAGTTCATTGAAACTGTACTCCGCATCTTGTCTCAGATAGACGTAATCGGGCTGGCGGGAGAGGAACACCTTGTCAAAAGCGACATCTGGGTAGGTCGCCTTGATCTTGTAATCGTCATAAACCTGGCTCATCTGCAGCAAGTCATCACGCATCACCTTGAGTTCCGGTGTGATAAAGTTGACATCCAGTTCCGTCAGGTTGTTGTAGGTGGTAAAGAGGAATCGGCGGATGCGCAAAAAGTCAAGGCGTCCCGTCGCTGTCTTGTACTGGGTGTGCTCCTGGATATTGCGTTCAATCCTGTCGAAATATTCACGAATAGCCTCGCCCGGGTCAATATTCAGATGGATTAATGTCAACATCGGGGCATCCGGTGAAAAAACGGCCTCTTCTTGCTTGGCCGGCTCTTTTGGCTTCGCCGCCGCAGCTGTGTCAACGACCATAATATGGGTCGCAAAGTCGCCGTCAGGTTCGAAACTCACTTCCATACCCCTGTCGGGGAGGGTATCGTAATCGTCCCAGTCCACCACTTCGAACTCGTACTTCTCTTTTCGTCCCGTAATAATGATGCCGACGCCTTCATTGGCGTTGTAAAAGAGTATTTTTCCCGTTTCTTGCATGGTAACGATTGTAGCGTATCTATACTTTTATTAGACACGTTAAACGGGCATAGCCCGTTTAACTGCGCTGGCCGCTGTGGCACTGAAGCTTGCCCCTGTTGGGTCAGAGAGATTTTGCCTTGAACACGTCAAATGGGCAAAGCCCGTTTGACTGCGCTGGCCGCTGTGGCACTGAAGCTTGCCCCTATCCGGGGCAGAGAGATTTTGCCTTGAA
>JAYEMF010000044.1:17649-36872 GCA_034717975.1 Campylobacterota bacterium | reverse complement strand
ATTCTGTCTAAAACAGAACCGCATCAAGCGTTGTTATCAGCCTTTATTTTGTACAATTGCACATGCAACGAATCAACTGCCGGCGATGTGCTTATTATTTTGTTACCTGGGAAAAAAGCAAACCGCATGGCTGTAAAGCCTACGGTTTCAAATCACAGTTTATCCCCTCGCAGGTTGTCAAGCAGAGCAGCGGAACCGACTGCAGCTATTTTGTCCCTAAACGTCCCAAATCTGATTAATAAAGAGTAAAGGGCTTATTTCCCTTTTGAAAGTTTTATAATTCGATTGACAGTTGGTTGTGCCATCTCCAGGATCTTAGTGTTGTGAACAACCATCTTCATACGCTACTATGATCTGCATATTGCCAGCCGATGGCTACACTAACTTCGTCTTTAAGATTGGTCGCAACTTTAGAAAAAAACAGATACTTTAACTTTCTCTCCTCTCTTTACACAATTTGTACTTCTAAACGTTTTCCCATATAAGCCACAGAATTTTCGATGGTAGCAAGAGTTAAATTTTGCTGAAATCAGCTCTGCATTTGACAAAGGCAACTCACTATTGACATTGTTTATTGCCGGATGTATAATTTGAATATTAGAGGGTGGAAAGCGGGTTTTCGACTGAGTGAAGAAAAGAGGAGTTGTATATGCGACATTTTTTATGGATTTTCATACTGGCACTGGTTTTCACAGGTTGTGAAAAGGAAGAAGAAAGACCATTTATTAGTTTAGAAAAACGCAGTCAACTTAAACAAGTTTCTTCGGAAGAAACAACTTTAAAAATAGCCCTTGGTGGAATCATTAGGCCAAAAGAGGGATTTAAATATTACGAACAACTTCTTCAGTTTATTGGACAGAAACTGGGTATTCCTGTAGAGATAATCGATAAAAAAAGTTATGCAGAAATCAACCAGATGCTGGAAAACAAAGAGATAGATGTGGCTTTTTCCTGCAGCGGCCCCTATGTGGAAGGTCACGAGCGTTTTGGTCTCGAGTTGCTGGTCATTCCACAGGCATATGGAAAAACCACTTACAATGCCTATATTTTGGCCCACAAAGATAGTCCTATTCAGCGATTGGAAGACCTTCGTGGAAAGCGTTTCGCTTTTACAGACCCTCATTCCAATACAGGCCGTCTGGTGCCCACCTTTATGCTCTCGCAAATGAAACAGACTCCAGAAAAATTCTTTTCAAAAACGACTTTTACCTACGCCCATGACAAATCTATCCAGGCCGTAGCGGAAAAAGTCGTAGAAGGTGCATCGGTACACAGCCTCATCTGGGAGTATGCCAACAGCACCGATCCCATCTTTACCAAGCAGACCAAAATCATCGCCAGGTCCGATCCATACGGCATCCCGCCGGTAGTTGTCCGCCCTGGTCTGAAGCAGGAGGTTAAAGAGCGGCTGAAAAAGACCTTCCTCTCCCTTCACGAGGAGCCGAAAAGCAAAGAGATACTGGAAAAAATGAAAGTCGACCGTTTCGTTGAAATAGAAGACGCCCACTATAATACAATCCGAGAGATGAAACAGTGAATTACAAGTCAAAAATAAAGAGCTTTCATATACTAAGTTCCCTTCGGACAAAAATACTTCTTCTTCTTACATTATTTACGTTGTTGATTGGTGTCGTTATGACTCCAACAATCCTCACTTCCGTCTCCTCTCAGATGGCAGGAGAGCTTCAAGCTAAAGAGGAGCTTATTGCCCACTACATCGCCGACAGCCAGACAGATGCTATTATTACAGAAGACCAGCTATTGCTACGCATGGAGCTTCAGGATCTGCTTCGTCAAAACCAGGATCTTAAATATTGTTTCATCCTCAAATCCAATCAGGAAGTTCTGGCCCATACATTTACAGACGGATTTCCGCTGGAGTTGATGAAACTTTACGAGCATTATGATGGCAAAAACCTTTTTGCAAAAACCATAAATAGTGAATGGGGCGAGATCCGGGATATCGCTGTTCCGATTATCAATGGAAGCATCTTGCGCTTCGGGTTTTCTACAGGAGCGGTAGAACGGTCGGTAAAGGAGCTTTCAGAACTCCTGCTTTTCTCTATTGTAATGGTTTTGCTTATCGTAACCCTACTGGCCTACTTCATTGGAAACTGGATAACAGCACCTATCGAAAAGCTCACTGAAGGGGTGCGGATTGCAGGGGAAGGAAACCTTAAATACAGGATACCCGTCAAAACCAACGATGAACTTGGTTTTTTTGCCGAAACCTTCAACAAAACGACTGAAAGGCTAGATCTCACAACTGTCTCTAAAGAGAAGCTAGACACTGCTCAGAGGATAGCCCACCTTGGACTCTGGGAGTTTGACTTGAAAAACAATACACTTTACTGGACGGATGAGATATATAATATATTTGGTTTGGATCCAAAAAAGTTTCAACCATCATATGAACGCCTATTAGATGTTATCCATCCCGATGACAGGAAGATGGTAGATGATGCTTATTCAAATTCTCTGGAAACTAAAAAAGACTATGTTATAAAACATAGACTTTTAATGAATAATGGGACAATAAAATGGGTCAAAGAAGAGTGCCAAATAACTTTTGATGATAACGACGAACCTCTTGTCTCTCTAGGGGTAGTAATAGATATTACTAAAGAGCATGAAGCACAAGAGAAAATAAAAGAGCAAGATAAGATCATCCAGATTCAATCAAAGATAGCATCACTCGGAGAGATACTGAAGAACATATCTCATCATTGGAGGCAACCGTTATCAACTATATCGATGAGTGTTAACAATATAATGCTATCTATCGAACTTCAGGAAAAACTGAGTGACGAGGAGATATTAGGTTGCGTTGAGAATGTCTCAAAACAGTGTAAATACCTCTCAAAGACCATAGATGACTTTAACAGGTTTTTAAGCTCTAAAGATGAAGTAGTTAAAAATATTAGTTTGGAACAGACCCTGTCAAAAGCCGAGACTTTGATTATGGATACATACCAGGCAAATCATATAAAAATTATAATAAATGCAGAGAGCTGCAAGGTGTCTATAAAAGAAAACGCTTTGATAGAATCATTGATAAATATCTTAAACAATGCAAGAGATGCTATGGTAGACAATAAAATCGATGAAGAGAAGAGATTTGTATTTATTGACCTCAGATGTGATAGTGATGCAGTTAAAATCTCTATTAAAGATAGTGCTGGTGGGATAAAAGAGGATGTTATAGACAATATCTTTGAACCATATTTTACAACTAAGTTTGAGTCACAGGGTAAAGGGATGGGTTTATATATGACATACCAAACGATTACAGAAAACCTAAACTCCAAGATAGAGGTCAGAAACTCTACATATAAGTATGAAGGTAAAGATTTAGAAGGTGCAGAATTTATAATCAGTATACCTATCAATCGAATATCAGACTAAGCATTTTGATAATAAGTTAAACCCGAAAAAATGGTAAACATGGGGACAGAAAATCAGCTTTATAGAAGATATCATTATAAAGTATTTCTAAAGGAATGGCACACAACTTCTAACACTCCTAAACGGCCCGCGTCCAGTTAAGCTTTTTTCCAAACCCCAATCTGTTATCGGTCAGTTTCATACTTGATGGAATGATCTTCCATAGCGTCGGATTCAACACTCTGGCATAGGGGAATGCTGCAAAATAGACACTTTCCACCTCATCATCTTCAGCCATCATCATCTTCGCCTTAAACTGCAGACCTTCGATCTTACCCACTGTTTTGGTTTCAAGCACAATAGTTCCGGCTACATCAGAGTTGCCTATAATATTTTGAATATGCTCTGTTTTCCTATCCGAAGCAACGATAAAGCAGACCTCTTCAGGGATGTAGGCATAAAAAAGATTGCAAGATTGAGGTTGGTTGTCACGGGAAGTGGCAAGCGTCATCACATGATGCTTGCCGATAAAGATTTCTATTTTGCTTAGCGTCTCAGACACTGGCTACTTTTTCTTTTTTGTACTTTTTTTAACAGTTTTCTTTTTTGGTGCTGCTTTTTTAATACTCTTTTTGATAACAGCTTTTTTGACTGTTTTTTTAGCCGTCGGTTTAGCTGCTTTCTTTTTGACGCTTTTTTTCGGTGCGGCTTTTTTTACGCTCTTTTTGATAACAGTTTTTTTAGCAGCGGGTTTACTGCTTTTCTTTTTAGCCGTACTCTTCTTCACGGTTTTCTTGGCAGCCGGTTTTGCCGCTTTTTTGGCAACACTCTTTTTAGTACTTTTCTTTACTTTGACATCACTTTTTTTCTTTACCGCTTTTTTTGGTGCCGCTTTTTTAACTTCTTTCTCTTTTGCCACGGTTGCTTCCTCTTTTTCAGGTTCAGTTGCGATCATCCAGCGATTGCTCTCTTTGACAGCATCCACACTTCCGTCTTTGATCATTTTATAAGCCATTGTTCGGCTAAGACCTTTTAGCTCCATATACTCCGTAACACTTACTCTCTTCACTCGATCTCCTCTAACGGTTTGGTATGACAATCTAAAATAGTTTTGTCCGGGTTGACGATATATTCATATCCGCTGTAGAAAGTATACCCACCATAGACTATAACTGCAATAGAAGCGAGTTTAATCATCAATCCCCGCAGGCTGCTCTGCTTGAAGAGGCCGACAAAAAATCCAAGGCTAAAGAGTGCCGGGATCGTCGAAAGTCCAAAGACCAGCATCACCACCCCGCCCCACAGCGGGCTCGCCGTACTCGCCGCGGTAATGGCAAAAAAGTAGACGAAACCGCATGGCAGCAGGCCATTTAACATTCCTAAAAGAAAAAAGCTCAGCAGTGTCTGGTTGTTCAGCAGTGTCTTAAAGGTATGCCTATACCAGCCACTGGTCGAAATCGTATGCTCCACTACCGTTAAAAATTTTATTTTTCCAAGCAGAGAGAGACCGGCCAGGATCATGGCAACGCCGGCAATGATCAGCAAAATACCGTTGGCCTCATTGCTGAAGGTGGTCACGCCGCCCAAATAGCCAAACATCACACCCAGGATCACATACGTCGTAATTCTGCCGAAAGAGTATAACAGATGCGACAGAGCCTGCTTGGAACGACTCCATCCCACATCGACTTTTGTACTCGAATAGGCGATGACGATACCCCCGCACATCCCGACACAGTGGCCGAAAGAGCCTAAAAAAGCGATGGTGATGATAGAGAGCAGATCAATGGTTTCCAAGCAGTTCCCTCCGGACATACGGATCGGTCATATTCTCACCGCGCAGCATCTTCAGTTTCATCGTCTCAAAATCAATAAAACCCTCTTGTCGTGTGCTGTAAGCCCCAAAGCCATAACGCATAGGGGTGTTGTCAGTGAGTGAGTACCACGCGGTTCGTGCATCAATCCATCCGTCCGTGTCACGGGAATAGACCCATATCTTCGCCTCATCGATAAAAGATTTGTTCTCTATCCACAAAGCCATACAGCCGACATCATCGAAGAACCATGTCTTACCATCGGGTGCACTCACCTGGCAGCTGTCACCCAGCTGTTCTACCGGCATACCGCACTGCGTATCCTGGTAATGTCCCAGCTTGATCTCAACAGGGAGCTGCTTCAGATTGCCTTCATAAACTGTCAGCATCTGCTGCTCTTTGGCACGGCCTAAAAAAACAGCAACAATTACGGCGATCAGAGCAAAAACGATAAGTATCGGCATTATCTTCTTTAAAACATTCATAAAAAGACTCCCGTTTTCAAATAATAGACAGCTACATACAGTGAACATAATAATACAAAAATCGTATTAAAAAGAGCACTAGCCCCATAGACAAAATCCACCTCTTTGCGCATAATTCCCTTGAGTATGGCCCCGGCAATACCAAAAAAGGCTCCTAAAAAAAGGCTCCCCCAGATAAAATAGCCCACATAGAAATACTCTTTTTGCAGCATACAAAACGGGCACTGGTGGGTAGGCAGTTCGTAAACATAGGTACCGAAGAAATAGACTACGGCGTGATAAGCGATATAGAGGAAAAAAAGATTGGCTACGAGGTTAATATAGGTATAGCGAAAATAGTTGGTGGCCAAGATCAGCGCATAGATCAGATAAAAGAGCATCAGCAGTCTGGCGGTATCGAGACTGAATGGCAGGGGGTCGCCCCCGCCGGCTATCCCATAGATTGTTGAACAGCATGAGACCGGGTCATCTATAGGGATGTTCGTTAAGTAGAGGATATCCAATACGGACTCTGTCACAACCAATAGATAGATCAGAAGAAAGAGCCACAACTTTGCTTTGAAATAGGGGTAGGAGGAGGCTTTGATATCTTCGTTGTTGAGGATCAGCCAGCTTCCAATCAGAAAGAGGATCATCACCTTCAAAAAGAGCAGCACCGGGCCATACTCGTTGGCACTGATCACCCCGGCACCGCACATGGCTCCCGGAACAATGACGGAGAGCTGGTCAATGGTATAGCTGAAAAATGGCAGCATCACTATCTTGAAGCCCAGCGTGAAGAGGATGATCAGGACCACCAGATACGCTCTTTTTTCCAGGCGATACTGCAAGGCGCTGAATGATGTAAAGTTCCAACGCGAAAGGATACTTATCGCATTGATAAAGGCGATGCTCTGCAGTAACAGCAGCAGTCCTTCGACAAAAAGAAAGATGATGACTTCATTGGCAAGCAGGATCATGATGTGACGATATGTCCATCCTCGATGACGATCGTCCGGTCAACCGTCTCAAGCCCGTCAAAAAGTGGATCATGCGTGGCAATAACTACCGTTTTCCCAAGGGCTTTGAACTGCTTGAGCGTCTCAATAAACTTAAGGGAATTTTCTCTGTCTAAATTGGCTGTCGGCTCATCACAGAGAATGATCTTAGGAGAATGCACCAGGGCCCGGGCAATGGCACAGCGCTGTTTCTCCCCACCGGAGAGATCCTGCACCGACTGATCTTGTTTATGCCCGATATGAGCGATCTCCATCGCTTGCTGCACTTTTTCATCAATACCCTTTTGAGATACCCCTGTCACGATGAGCGGAAGTGCTACATTATCTTTGACACTCAACTCATCAAAAAGATTGTAAGCCTGAAAAATAAACCCTATATGGCTATTACGGAAATGTGAAGCATGAGAGTCAGGCAGTTTGGCGATCTGCTCTCCATCGACGATCAGTTCTCCGCTGCTTGGCTTGATCAACGACGCAATAATGGAGAGCAGAGTGGATTTTCCACTGCCGCTAACCCCTTTAAGGACAACCGTTTCTGCCGGATTGATATGTAAATCAATCTCACTCAGTGCGGTATAGGCATTGGCCTGTTTCTCGTTATAGATCTTGTTAAGGCCCTCTATATGGATCATTTCATCGCCTCCACAGGGTCAGTAATCGCGATTCGCCAGACCGGTACCAATACTGCAGCCACATAAGGCATAATGAAAAACAGAAAGAGCAGACTGATCACACCAATATCGATCGTCCGGTTAAAGACGATATCGGCTGAAAGATTGCCATAACCCAGAAACACCTCAGCCAATAGCGGGGCATCCAGTAAAAAGACATAGCCATATGCCAGCAGCAGTCCAAGCATAAAAGCACTCAGACCAACGACCAGGCTCTCCATAATCTTGAGCCAGATAACCGCATTGATGCTCCAGCCAAGCGCACGCAGGATACCGATCTCTTTTTTATCGGCACTGCTGATCATCGAGTAACGCTGGTAAAGGATCAGGACAAAGGTGATCAGCACGATCATGTAGAGCAGCAGAAAAACACCGCCTTTATAGTTGAAAAGATGTTCATAGGCTGATGCCAGCTCATCTTTCTCAATGACGCGCAGATCAGCATGCTGCAGAATAATCTTCTCTTTGACATTTTGGCGTTCGAGCTCATTGGGAACAAAAAGGACAATATCTGTCGACGCTTCGTCATCGATCCCCAATACCTGTTTAGCCAGATCGATCTCCATGATCATCATGTCATTGCTGACAAGCGTGCTCTCTTTGGGAAGTGTTTTATAGATATCTACTCTGACTTTTGTACTGTCGGGAGATCGGAACAGATAATGGTCGAAATAGTGGTACTGCTCAAGCAGTGTTTTAACACCCTGCCCGATGATCATCTGCTCTTTAGACAAGAACTCTTTCAGGTCGGTCTCTCCGACCAGGGCTTCCAGAGAGGTCGATACCTGTTTATCGAACGGATCGATCCCGACAATGGTAAAGTACTCCTCATTGGGCGCATAGAAGTAACTGCCGTATACACGAGGCAAGACGGCAGATACACCACGGATCTCTCTGATCTCATCGGCCCACTCCATCGGTGTATCGACCGCTTTGCCCGCATGCATCTTCTGCACGATAAAGTCAGGCTGGGTGTCGAGGGAGACTTTGATATCTTCTTCAATAGCATGTGAGAGCAGCATGACTGAACTAAAGAGCATCACCACCAGAGTAGCGATCACAAAAACAGCCATATGCTTGGTCCGATGGCGATAGATCAGCAGAAAAAGAAAGTTGAAGAAAACATTACCTGGCATAGACAAAATCCATACTGTTTATGGGCTGCATGGCCGGATAGAGTCTATCGGAGTAGTCACGATATGCCCTTACCCTTCCCTCATAGAAGGGGACTGACAATGCTGCACCAGGAAGTTTCGTCACCTGATAGGTATGGGCAATGGCAGCTGGGCGTTCATAGAGAGTGGCATCAAAAAACAGTGTTGCCACACCCACTACCAAAAAAATAAAAAATGCTAAAAAAATCCGACTTATACGAGAGATAGTAACCCTTTTATTCGTCTAGTGCACGGATCATTGCCTGCGTAATCTGATCGAAAGGGATCACCTGTTTTCCAAAATGATCACGATTAAAGGCCAACGCATCTTTTTTATTGCTAAACGGAATCAGTTCATTTCCCATCGGGCCATATACATTTGAGCCAATAACATACCATGCAGAGTTGGCATCAATAGCTTTGAGGGTATAGTAGTCACTCACCAGTATCTTCGTGATCATCGACTGCTTGGCCTGTTTATGAAAAGCTGCCGGTTCCAGATAGAACTTCATCATATCTTTGACACCATCAAAGTAGTGCGTATAGCCGTCTATCTGTATTTCAGCAGCCCACTTTGGATACTTGGCGACAAACATACCGCACACTGGGCACTTGGCATCTTTAGGAACTTCGACAGTAGCACTGTGTTTGTGTGTCATACCATCTTTACGTGCGAGATAGATAGCGATTGCCTGATACTGCTTATCTTTTAACTGACCGCAAATTCCGCTATCGACAACATAGGTCTTGGCTTCGGCGATTGTTGTAAACGATGGCAGCTTATCCTGCTTACACATCTTGCCAAACATCTTCTCGCCTTTTCCGGCTGCCATCGCACGTTTTTTCTCAACCATCTTGTTATCTTTGGCAATATCATCGGCTGCCAGCTGTACCGCTTCGGCAAACCCCATCACTTTCCCGCCGTTAGCCTTGGCGAACGCTTCCGCTTCCGCTTTGGTAGTAAAAGCGTATTTGCTGTTCATCGTCATCGTCCCTTTTTTACTGCTGCCGACAACATAGGTAGCGGTGAACGCATCGATGAACTTCAGAGTGTTGACATCAACCACTTTTGTATCAGGAGTGATCTCATCATTGGCTTCTGCCAGACAGTGGATGGAACAGTATTGGTGAATTGAGCCATCTTTCTGTTTCATGGCGTGTGATGTCTTGTAGAACTTCACCAGGTTCATCCCGCAGTTCGGGCAGTAAAGCTTCCCTTTTCCGCTCTGTAAAAGTTCCGCCTTCTCAGGTACGACACTTTGGAACATGGCCGCCTGGGCAAAGCCGAACATCACTACTAATGACAACACTACTTTTAAAACGTTCTTCATCTTATCTCTCTCCGATTTATAAATTATAAAAATGTATCCTAATTTCTATTAAAAGGCACCTCTAAACATTCAACCAAAAGGCCGTTAAGAGAAATCATGCGATGATCTCTGGTAACAGCCTGCCTCTTTCGAGGCAGAAGTGTTATTTGCCTTTTCTAAACAGATAGATCGCGATCGCCTGAAACTGCTTGTCTTCCAGTTTTCCACAGACACCGCTATCTACGATATGGGTTTTTGCATCGGCAATCGAAGCAAATTCAGGAAGATCGGTGGCTTTACACATCTTGCCATACATCATCTTCCCTTTTTCGGCCATCTTGCCTCTTTTTTTATCGATCATCATATTCTCTTTATTGATCGCTTTTCCGGCAATTTTAACGGCATCTGCAAAGCTCATCACTTTACCGCCGTTGGCTTTGGCAAAGGCTTCTGCATCCGCTTTAGCCGCAAATGCATATTTGCTGTTCATCGTCATAGTCCCTTTTTTACTGCTGCCTACAACATAATGGGCATCATGCGCATTGATAAATTTCAAACCGCTTACATCAACAACCTGGGCATCGGCGTTGATCTGATCGTTTGCTTCGACAAGACAGTGCATAGAACAGTACTGATGCGTTGAACCGTCATGCTGTTTCATCGCATGTGATGTCTTATAGAACATGACAAGGTTCATTCCGCAGTTCGGGCAGTAGAGCTTCCCTTTGCCTGTCTGTAAAAGCTCCGCTTTCTCCGGTGCCACTGTCTGAAACATCTTTGCTTCCGCAAAACCAAATACCAAAACCAGCATAATCAGCAATCTTGTCGCTATTTTCATTCCTGTCCCTTTTTTGAACTCAGAAATATATCTGAGACTTATGACTTTTATAATTTGAAGTCTTCTGGATTATACATTTCATAGTGTTACGTTTATGTTAAATGGAGTTCTTTGTCGATTGCAAACGGAAGAGAAGTTACACAGAAGAATCAGTTTGAGAAGTAGTAAGCTTCAAAGGCTTCTTTATTCAACGGTTTGGAGAAGTGGTAACCCTGAAGCCTTTAAGTTCTCAAAGAGTTCATAAGGCGTTTGTCCAAGAGTGTTTGCCGCTTCGCGCATGCGGCTCTCTTCTGTTGCGTCAAAGCCTTTTTCATGTAAGTATTTTATACTTTTTTCCAAGTCGATTTTTTGCATCCCGGCAAGCTCTCCAAGTGTCCTTCTGCCTAAAAAAGTCACCTCTTTGCCACCGCCGGAGGATGCCGGCCGAATCACGTTGTAAATATCCTGCGGAGAGACGCTGTTATCTCTTGCGATCTGCTTTAGGGAGTCGCTCTTCTTCTCTACCGTTATCCCTTTTTCCTTTAAAAGTGCCACTGATTTTTGTGCGCTCTGGCCGATACGCTGTGAAAACTCCCGCAAGGAGGACTCTTCCGCATGGCCGTAAGGCGGCGACCCGTAGGTTTTTTCCCAATAGGCTTTGATATCGCTCCCAAAATCCACCACTGTCTGAAACGGAGGAAGGGCCAACAGTGTGCCTGCGACAAAAGATAAGTTGACCAAAAAGGCGATGACAAACTCTCTCTTAAAAAGCGTGATCTGTTTGGCACTGTTTTTAATATAACCGATCAATGGTGACCAGTTGTAATAGATATGCCAGACGGTAATAACCAGAAAAAGCACCATCGACGTGGTATGAAGATCGCCGTACTGCTCTTTCGTAAGCCCGAACATCTTCCAGTCGGCCCAGTAGGCAACCTTTCCTTTTGGCACGATAAAGAGCATAAGGCCTGTTACACTCATGACCAAAAAAGAGAGGCCGAGCGTTAACGAGACCGTCTTCTTCACTACTGTTTTAGTACTCATGATTTACTCCCGCCTCAATATATTTTATTTGACACCTTGGCCTTTGCCCATGCCTTTTCCACCTCTTCTTTGTTGCATCTGAGCCTGCTGCCCTGCTGTCAACTCTGCAGATGTCAACTCTCCGTCACCATTACTGTCAAACTCGCTGAAATCAGGTGCATTGGCAGCTCTGCGCATCGGACGGCCCTCTTGGGCACGTTTTTCCATACGTTGGGCACGTACTCCGTAGAACTCCTCTTCGCTGATACTGTTGTCGCCGTTTTTATCATAGGCAGAAAAGGGTACTGGTCCCCTGTCCGGCAACTCCTCGGCCTGTACAAGAACCGGTATGGCACCTACTAATATTGCGACCATTGCACTCACAGCAATCTCTTTTATTGGATTTTTCATAACATCCTCCTTCGGACAATTTAAATTTTCATAAGAGTATTATCAGATAGCAGTGTTAACGCAGTGTTAAGATACAGCGGGTTCCCCTCTTCTCTTCAGAGTGAAAAACAATGCCTATATTCATCACCTTTGCCAGACGGCTGACAATATGCATCCCTATGCCGTGGCCATCCAGACTCTCCGTATAGTAGCGCTCAAATACTTTTTCGGGTGTTTTCATCCCGATACCGCCATCTTCAATGATCAAACGTTTTCCATCTCTCCTAACCGTTACATATCCGCCGGGCCTGTTATATTTGCAGGCATTGGAGATGATATTGCCGATCATCTGGGAAAAGGCTTCCGGATGAACCGCTGTTTCAAGCTTCTCACACTGCAGTGAAATATTCAGGTCCGGGTAGAGCTCCCGGTAGGAGTGAACACTCTGCCGGACAATTGGGCAGATATCCTGAGTGGTACATATCAGTTTTGATTCATCAAGTAAAATAGCAAGATTTTTATAGAGTGAAGCGATCTCGTTGGTAGCTTCTTCGATCCTATCGAGCCGTTGCGGATCGCGTTCACTGCTTTTGTTCTTGAGCATTTTGATATTCAGCAGTATCGATGTGGTCGGGGTATTAAGATCATGCACCAGGTCCTTGATAAAGGCGTCCAGTAGCTGTATCGTCTTTTTTAACGGCCGGATGGAAAGGAGTGAGAGATAATAACTGATAATAGAAAAGAGTGTGAGCAGGATCAGGGTCGTTGTAATGATCTGATAGAACAGCTGCTGTATGATCCTATCATAGGAGCCGGCATCTTTTGTGATAAGCAAAGCCCTGTTGGAGCGTCTACTGGGGATAGTAAGATGGAACAGATCTGCGACACGTTTGATGTTTTCAACCTGCTGTTTGCCATCAGGCTTTTCAATCCTTGTATAATCAAGCCCCTCCTCTTCATACGTAAAACCGCTGTGTTTTACAGTTTTGGCATACTGAATCATGGAAAAGAGTTCATGATGTAACCGGAGATGTTTCTGCTGATAATAGTAAAAAACGGCTGCTGAGGAGATCAGCAGTGCCATACTGAAGAAGTAGATGAAAAAAAATTTATTGACGGCTTTTTGTTCACTTGAGATCACAGCGGTACCCTACTCCCCGGATATTTTCTATCGCAATTCCCAGCTTTTTGATCCGGCTGATGTGAACCCGGAGTGCAGACTCGCTCATCTCCCCGCCCTCACTGAGGAAATAGAGAATCTCCTCTTTCGTCACTATTCTGCCGCTGTTTCTCAGAAACAGCACCAACAGTCTATGTTCATACGGCTGCAGGGAGATACGCTTCCCTTCTTGAAAAAAAGTGTCGCGCTCTACATCATAGTGCAATGTACCGCAACGTATCTCCGCCCCATGAGTTTTAAATGACTTTTTTATGGCTGCATAGATGCGCAGCAGCAGTTCATCCATATCAAACGGTTTTTTGATGTAGTCATCCGCACCCACATCAAACCCTTTGGAGAGCGAGTCGATATCGACCAGTGCCGTAATAAAGAGAGCCGGTGTCTGGTCGCCGCTTTGCCGGAGAAGCTCAAGCAGTTCAAAGCCGTTGATAAAAGGCACGTTGACATCCAGAAGAAGCAGATCAAAACCTTTTGCAAAGGTCACATCCAGCGCTTTGTGTCCATCTTTGACCCAGGTCACATCAAAATCTTCCACTTCCAGGTAATCACTCAGTGTCGCACCAAGATTCAGATCGTCTTCGACCAACAGGACTTTATGCATAGTGTCTACGCTCCTTTTCCATATCGTAGATAAGAAGTGTTAAGTAAGTATTAACAGCCCCTTAACTTACCTGATCTTTAAAAGAGTCAAGGGTCTCTTTGGCGATCAGCCTTCCGAGTTCAATCATCTCATAGGCTTTATTAAACTCATAGAACCCGCATGCATCTTTCGGGATTTCAATAATGACATCCGGCGTATATCCTGCCATTTTGTATTGTGCCAACGTGTTTTGCATGGTATCTATCGTCTTACCCATGACGTCAAACATATTGAGCGCATGACTCTTTTCGCTCTGCTCCGGTGTCAGCAGCTCTTGTGCCTGTTCCCATAGATCATAAAACTTCGACTGTATCCCCTGCTGCTTTTTCTGTTCTGGTTCGGGGATATCGGCCTTATATCTTTTTAGAACATTCGCATCAAGGTTCACAGCAACCGTCAAGTCGGTCATATCCGAAATAGTCGGCGCGATCGGGATCGGATTGACGACACCGCCATCCACCAGATAGCGCGTTCCAATTTTTACGGGGGTAAAGATCGTTGGAATAGCGATAGAAGCACGTACAGCATCAACCAGACGCCCTTTCTGGAACCATACCTCTTTTTGATTGGTGATATCGGTGGCAACGGCGGAGTAGGAGACCGGGAGCTCTTCAATGGCAACTTCACCGATCATCTCTTCAATAACCTGAAATACTTTCTCACCCTGTATTATTCCGGCATTTCCCCATGAAAGGTCAAGCAATTTGGCCACATCAAGCATGTCAAGTGTCAAAATCCACTCTTTATAGACCTCAAGTTTGCCGCATGCGTAGAGCGCTCCGATCAACGCGCCCATGGATGAACCGGAAATAGCTTTGATCTCGAAGCCCTGCTCTTGCAGCACCTCGATCACACCGATGTGCGCATACCCTCTCGCACCGCCGCTGCCTAAAACCAGAGAGACGCTTTTTTTCTCAGCCATCACAGCAGCCTTCATTTTAAAGATGCGCCTGAATCAATGCGAGCATCTCATCCACCGAACCAGAAGCCCCTTTTTGGATAAAGTGTTCAAAGTACTCATCAATGTGCTTGTCGAATGAGCCGAAAGCAGTGACATGCTCTTCGCGTTTCGGATTGACCAGAATCGAGTGCTGAAACTCGTTGGCGATGGGGACGATATCGATCACCTGACCGCTGGTCCCAATAGCGATAAAAAGATCGCACAATGCAATAGCTTCGTAGATACGGCGATACTCCGGCGCCGCTTCGCCGAACATCACGACATTATGCCGAACCGCATCACTTTCGCATCGTGGACAGGCATCATGCTCATTTTGGGCCGTATACCCTATATCCCAGATATGACCGCACGCTTCACATCGCAGATCGGTCAGTGTACCATGCAGATGGATCGTCTCTTTCGCACCGGCTTTCTCCATCAGGTTGTCGACATTCTGTGTCAGATGGATAATCTGTCCCGGATAGCTGACCTCAAGGTCAGCCAGTGCAAAATGTGCTGCATTTGGCTCTTTATCAGCCAGATCCTGACGGCGGGCATTATAAAACTGTGTCACAAGATTTCGATCATCATGCCACCCCTGCGTCGAGCAGACCTGCATCACATCATACTTTTCCCACAAACCGTCATGATCACGGAAGGTACTGATCCCGCTCTCAGCACTCAACCCTGCCCCGCTGATGATCATCACTCGCTTCATGATCTCAGCACCTTAAAGAGATACTCTTCCAGATGTTCCGGTTCGGATATATTACGTTTTTCCATCATCATGCGTGACAACTCATCTTCGACAAGAGTATCGAAGATCTCGAAAGTACTCTGTTTGTTATAAAAACTGCGAATAAACTCCAGAAGCATCTGAAAATTATCCAGCTTCTCCGGATTTTCACGTGACTGTTTATACTCTTTGAATTGATCCCAGTTTATCTGTCCCATAGACAAAGGTTATCATATTATTCATAAAGTTCGAAAATATCCGATATAATATTTTAAGAATTATCGAGGAGAAGAGGATGGAAGCTTTAGAAAAAAAGCTCAAAGTAACAATTCATGAAGGCAAACTTGTCAGCTCAGGGATGAAACCGCTGGCCCGAAAAATTTTACAGACCATCCGTTCGCCTAAATATTAGAGAGGGCATGATCAAGCTGTTCTATTGCCTGCTCCATTAACACAGAGGGGACGGCAAAATTAAGCCGCATAAACCCTTTTCCCTCTTTTCCAAAAACAATTCCAGGATTTAACCCAAGCTTTGCTTCATCCACAAAAAACCGGCGTAACGCTCTATCGTTCAGCCCCATCTGGCTGCAGTCAATCCAGGCCAGGTAGGTTCCCTCAGGTGATCGCATCGAAATTTTGTCGGAATATTTCTGAACTAACAGTTCAAGCTTTTTGAGGTTTTTTTCCAAATGATCAACTAAGCCATCCACCCATAAGTCACCCTCACGGTAGGCCGCTTCAAAACCCACATGGCCAAAGACCGTTCCTTCGGCAAAATGGATACTCCGATGCACTTTTTTAAAGGACTCGCGCATCTCTTCATCAGCGATCACTACGGTTGAGATAGCCAGACCGGCCACATTAAAGGTCTTACCCGGTCCAATCGCTGTTGCCGTAATAGCTCGCACCTCATCACTCAGTGAAGCGAACGGGATGTGACGGTTAGGCTTGAACACCAGGTCGGAGTGGATCTCGTCGCTCAAAACTTTAATCCCATGCTCCAGACAGATGGCTGCCAGCTCTTCAAGCTCTTCACGCTGCCAGACACGTCCTACCGGATTGTGCGGTGAGCAGAGCAGCAGAAGTTTCGTATCTTTATCAATTTTTTTACGAAGATCATCAAAATCAAAATGGTAATCTCCCGCTTCATCTCGTCGAAGCGGATTGGCAAGCAGTGAACGGCTGTTGTTGGCAATACTTTTAAAAAAAGGGGCATAGACCGGCGGCTGACAGATCACCTTATCACCCGGTTTTGTAAATGCCTGAATCGCTACATTGATGGTTGCCACAACCGACGGCGAATAGAGCATCCATTCACGTTTCATCTCAAAGCCATGACGCCGTTTCATCCAGGAGACCTGTGCTTCATACGCCGACTCGGGCATCTCTTCATAGCCGTAAATATGCTCTGCAGCACGTTGCGAGACGGCATCGGTCACAAACGAAGGGGTGGCAATATCCATATCGGCTACCCACATCGGCAATACATTATCCGTGCCGAAAAGCTGTCGTCGAAGGATGTACTTTTCGGCATTTCCCTCTTCTCTTGGAATCACCCTTTCAAACTGCTCACGCATCAGCTTTGACACCTCATCCTTTTTTCTTCCAGACACTCATCTCGGCAATGGTATGCTGGAACTTGCGAGACGTCTCTCTAATCACAAAGGGGATGTCTTTTGTACCTACTAGCTCAAAGCGTGCATCCAGTATCTGCTTCAGACCTTCCAGCGTTTTTACCGCACTGCCCTCTGAGTCTTTATAGCCGCCCAGCCATAATGCTTTGGCCGTCGACTCCTCCTGCCAGGTGTAGGGCGAGGTCAAAATCAACATCCCGCCTTCATTGATCCTCTCATGCACTGTCTCCAAAAAGAGTCTCGGATCATATAGTCGATCGATCAGGTTGGTTGCGAGGAGAAGGTCATACCCTCTGAAGTGGGCTTTGAGGTTACAGGCATCACCCTGCCAGAATGCCACACTCTCTTTCACATACTCCAGACCAAACTCAGCCAGTGAATGTTCCTGAGAGGAGCTTAAATCCCCCTCTTCGGTACGCCGATAACCGATACGCCCTTTTTTCTGCAGTTCGACACCCACCTGGATGAAGCGGGCAGAGAAGTCGATACCGGTGACCTTATTGAAAAACTTGGCCAGTTCAAACGATGTCCGGCCTGTTGCACAGCCGAGATCAAGCGCATGGGTATGTCCGACACCCTGCTCTTTGGCATAGGCAATAGCGAGCTCAGCCGTCGCCACCGAAAAGTTTTTTACTCCAAAATGTTCCGCGCCGTACTGAAATTCGCAGTACTGCGATACCAGCGTATCGCTCTCGTAGATATTCTCTTCCTCTTTTTTTAACGGTGCGGCCTCAACATATCTGAAACCTGCATGCTGATAGAAGTGCCGACGGAAGGCATAGCGTGAATGTTTCATGATCTCGTTACCGCTGCTGATCCACGATCCGCCTTTGAGCAGGTTGTGTTTGCCATCAAATGTCGGCGTCGAGAAGTCATCATAGGCCGGATGAGGCTGAAAGCCCTCAAAGGCATCGATCGCTGTCTCTGTCCACTGCCAGACATTGCCGACCACATCGCAAAGGTCACCGAAGACAAACTTGTCTACCGGGCATGACGAAGCGAAATAACGCAGGTTAATATTTGCCTTGGTGTCATCAAAATCGGGTACGTCTTTGATGCCGGTACGCTCATACAGATGCATCCACTCCGCTTCAGTCGGCAAGCGGTAGTTTTTTCCCTCTTTATCACTCTTCCAGCGGCAAAATGCCCGCGCTTCGAGACAGTTTACATCCACCGGCCAATCCAGCGGCATATCGATCTCTTTCGTCAATGCACGATAGCGGTAGCCGTTATGTTTATGCGGTACCCAAAAGAGAGGATGTCTGCTGTTTCGGAGCTCTAAAAACTTTTTACCCTCTTCATCCCAATAAACATCATTGTCGTAGCCGCCATCATCGACGAACTCCATAAACTCACCGTTGCTGACCAGGTATTTGGAGGCTTTAAAGCTCCCGATATCTTCCGCTTCATGGCCATACTCGTTATCCCAGCCGTAAAGATGATGATCCCGTGGCTTTCCAAGTTTTACATGGCCGCCCTTAATCTCGACCAGCACATTTTCAGGTGCTTCAACGCTCTCATTGCAGATCTGGAAAAAGCCATCATCCCTGACCTTCCTGATCGGCATCTGGCGGTGCAGAACACTCGATGTCTCAATATGGATCCGCTCATGTTCGATCCCCATCAGAATAATCCAGAACGGGTCACTCTCGGTTATCGGCAGACTCAACGGAAGGGTTGTGATCAGCTCATCGAGCACCTTACGTACATGCTTGCGATAGTAGCGCACTTTATCGACATCCGGCCATCCATAGTTTGCCTCATTGAGATCATCCCAATTCATCTCATCCACACCAATGGCGAAGAGAGATTCATACTCCGGATTGACCCGCTGCGTGATCACTTTTGCCAGAATAAGTTTATTGATGTAAAAGGTCGCTGTATGACCGAAATAGAAGATCATCGGGTGACGTGTCGGCTCTGACTTTTCGTAAAAAACCTCATCCGTTGCCAAGAGATCAAAAAGACGTTCATAGAGATCGTAAGTTTTATGAAAGTACTCCCTGATCGCTTCACGCTTTGCTTCAGGGTGATCGCCGGTCAGGGT